>NZ_JBHXEN010000021.1:2907-114357 GCF_042724695.1 Streptomyces sp. NPDC127068
CTTTTTGGTCCCCCCGGGTAAAAAACCAACTAAAACCGCCTTTTTCAGCGCCCGCCCCGGGCCATCTAAAACCGGTGGGGGGGGGCCGGGTACAACCGCCCGGCACCCCCGCCGAAGGAAGTGGATCAGGCTTTGCGCGCGGCCATGCGTGCTTTGCGCGCGGCGAGCCGCTCGTCGAACTTCCGGGCCTCCGCGTCGAGTCCGCCCATGTAGAGGCCCAGTTCCTCCTGGGCCTGGAGCCCCTCCGGGCCGAGCCCGTCGATGTCCAGGACCTTCAGGTGCCGCAGGACCGGCTGGAGCACGTCGTCATGGTGGATGCGCAGGTTGTAGACCTCGCCGATCGCCATCTGCGCGGCGGCCCGTTCGAACCCGGGAATCCCGTGTCCGGGCATCCGGAAGTCGACGACGACGTCCCGCACGGCCTGCATCGTGAGGTCGGGCGCCAACTCGAAGGCGGCCTTCAGGAGGTTCCGGTAGAACACCATGTGCAGGTTCTCGTCGGTCGCGATCCGCGCGAGCATGCGGTCACAGACCGGGTCCCCCGACTGGTGGCCGGTGTTGCGGTGCGAGATCCGGGTCGCCAACTCCTGGAACGCCACGTACGCCACGGAGTGCAGCATCGAGTGCCGGTTGTCCGACTCGAAGCCCTCCGACATGTGCGACATGCGGAACGCTTCGAGCTTGTCGGGGTCCACCGCGCGCGAGGTGAGCAGGTAGTCGCGCATCACTATGCCGTGACGACCCTCCTCGGCGGTCCACCGGTGCACCCAGGTGCCCCAGGCGCCGTCCCGCCCGAAGAGAGAAGCTATTTCGTGGTGGTAGCTGGGGAGGTTGTCCTCGGTCAGCAGGTTGACGATGAGGGCGATCCGCCCGATCTCGGTGACCTGGGACTGCTCCTTCTCCCACGCCTCGCCGTCCTCGAAGATGCCGGGGAAGTTGCGCCCGTCCGACCAGCGCACGTACTCGTGGGGCATCCAGTCCTTCGCCACCTTCAGATGGCGGTTCAGCTCCTTCTCGACCACTTCCTCCAACGCGTGGAGCAGCCGTGCGTCCGTCCAGGTGGACGGGCTGCCGAGGTGGGGAGAGGTGAGCGTCACTAGGGCTCCTGGGGAGGGGAGTACGTGCCGGGGAACTGTAACCTACGCAGACGTAGGCTACGTATCCGTAGGTTACGAACCCGTAGGTTAAGCCCGCAGTAAAGGTGGCGATCGCCCGGGGTGGGAAATCGGATGGAATCGCCCCCTGACCACGGGCTCCCGCCCCGTTGCCGGGCTCAGCCGTACAGCTCCCGAAGTCGAACTGAGAGGCACGTCACACGGCCTTCGCGTTTCTCGAACTCGCCGAGGTCCACCAGGACGGGGTCCCAGCCCAGGTCCGCCAGCAGGTCGGCGGATCGGGGAGCGCTCGCCGCCATCAGTAACCGGTCGCCGCCCAGCAGCAGCACCTGCGCCCCCGACTCCTCGGGAACGGGGAGGAACCTCGGGAACAGCCCGGGCGTGTCGACCAGCGGTTCGTACCCGATCACGGTTCCGTCCGGCAGCGCGGTCACCGCCGACTTGAGGTGGTGCACCCGGTTGACGGGCACCGCGACGACCCGCGCCCCGAGCGGCTCGAACGTCGCGCGCAGCTGGCGCACCCCGGCGGCGTTGGTCCGCCCGCCCCGTCCGACGTACAGGGTGTCGCCGACCTTGAGGACGTCGCCGCCGTCCAGCGTGCCGGGCTCCCACACCCAGTTGACGGAGGCGCCGAGCCGGGCCACCGCCTCCTCGACGCCCGCGGTCTCCGGCCGCCGGGACTCCGTGCCGGGTCGGGCGATCAACGCGACGTTGCGGAACACGACCACGGTGTCCTCCACGAACGCCGCCTCGGGGCAGTGGTCGGCGGGCTCCACCTCCAAGGTCTGCCAGCCGTGCGCCCGTAGCGCCTCGCCGTACGCCTCCCACTGCGCGACGGCCCG
Organism: Streptomyces sp. NPDC127068; assembly: GCF_042724695.1. Lineage (NCBI taxonomy): Bacteria > Bacillati > Actinomycetota > Actinomycetes > Kitasatosporales > Streptomycetaceae > Streptomyces > Streptomyces sp. NPDC127068. The sequence goes on from NZ_JBHXEN010000021.1 coordinate 4,865, forward strand.
GGCGACGTCGAGGGCGGGCCGGGTCACGACCCCCTCGGCGAATCGGGGGCTGGGGCGGCGGACGAGGGCCTTCTTGCTGGGCACGGGCGATCCTCCGGCTCGACGGGCAGGCACACGGGCGGGGGCGGTTCCCGAGCCGGACCCGGACCCGGACCCGGTCGGGCCGCGCGGGAGGGGCGGCGGGGACGCGACCCCGGACGGCTCGGGCGCCATCATGCAGCCGTCCGCCCGACGGAAAACAGCCCTACGGCACGAACGGTGGCCGATTTGAGCCGTGCCGCGCGCCCCCTCGGGGCCGGAGCCCTCAGCGGGTCGGGCCGATCCGGGTGCCCGCGGACTCCCGGCGCAGGTGCTCCCCGGTCAACGATCCCTCCGCCCGCACCAGGTCGGCCGGCGTGCCCTCGAAGACGACGCGCCCGCCGTGCCTACCGCCGTCGGGACCGAGGTCGATGACCCAGTCGGCCCGCTGGACGACGGCCGTGTGGTGCTCCACCACGATCACCGTGTTGCCGCCGTCGACCAGTCGGTCCAGCATCCCCACCAACCGGTCGACGTCCGCCAGGTGCAGACCCGTCGTCGGTTCGTCGAGCACGTAGACCTCGCCCGTGCGGTGCAGCCTCGTCGCCAGCTTGATGCGCTGGCGCTCACCGCCCGACAGCGTGGACAGCGGCTGACCGAGTCTCAGATAGGTGAGGCCGACCTCGCTCAGGGCCCGGAGCCGTTGCCGCACGGACCGGTCGGTGAAGTGGTCGAGTCCCTCGTCCGCGGTCATCTCCAGGACGTCCACGATCGAGCGCCCGTCGACGGTCAGCTTCCGTACCTCCTCCTTGAAGCGCAGCCCACCGCACTCCGCGCAGGTCGTCCGGACGGGGTCCATGAACGCCAGGTCGGTGTGGATCACCCCACGGCCCTGACAGTTCCCGCACGCGCCGCGCGAGTTGAAGCTGAACAGGCCCGGATCGGCGCCCGTCTCCCGCGCGAAGATCCTGCGCACCGTGTCCATGATCCCCAGATAGGTCGCCGGGGTCGACCGTCCGGAGATCCCGATGGCCGACTGGTCCACCACCACCGCGTCCGGGTGGGCCGCGGCGAACACCCCCGACACCAGGCTGCTCTTGCCGGAACCGGCGACACCGGTGACCGCGGTGAGGACGCCGGTGGGGAACTCGACGGTCACGTCCCGCAGGTTGTGCAGTGCGGCGCCGCGCACCCAGAGTCCACCGGTCCGTTCCCGGGGGCGCTCCTTGGGGCCCGAGCGCTCACGCAGGAACCGGCCGGTCAGGGTGTCCGCGTGGACCAGCTCCGCAGGGCTCCCCTCGAACACGACCCGGCCGCCGTCCGAACCGCCGCCCGGCCCCATGTCTACCACGTGGTCGGCGAGGGCGATGACATCGGGGTCGTGCTCCACCACGAGCACGGTGTTCCCCTTGTCCCGCAGCCGCAGCAGCAGGTCACCGAGGCGTCCCACGTCCCGCGGGTGCAGTCCCGTGCTCGGTTCGTCGAAGACGTACGTCATCCCGGTCAGACTGCTGCCGAGGTGACGCACCGTCTTGAGGCGTTGCCCCTCGCCCCCGGAGAGGGTGGTCGTCGCCCGGTCCAGGCTCAGATAGCCGAGCCCGATCGCCTCGATCCGCTCCAGGCCGGTGACGGCCGCCGCCGCGACGGTCCGGGCCACCGGGTCGTCGACGGTGGTGAGCACCGCGATCAGTTCGGACACCTCCATCGCCCCGCACTCGGCGATGGACCGGCCCGCCACCCGGGTCGCGAGCGCTGCCCGGTTCAGCCGGGCGCCCCGGCACTGCGGGCACGGGTGCTCGGTGAGGAAGCGGCCGACGAGTTCCCGGGTCCGCTCCCCGAGCCGGGAGAGGTCCCGTTTGACGTAGAGCCGCTCGAACCGGTCGGCGAGGCCCTCGTAGTCGATCTCGTGGCTGTGTTCGCCGGCGCCCACGCGGACCCGGTGGCGTCCGGGTCCGCCGCGCAGCAGGAACTCCCGTTCGGCGTCGGTGAACCGGCCGACGGGTTTGGTGGTGTCCAGGTCGGGGGTGTGGGTGTACGTGCCGCCCATCCAGGTGCCCGCGGCGAAGGGCGGGAACAGCACGGCGCCGTCCGCCAACGACCGGGACGGGTCCAGTACGGCGTCCCAGTCGGGTCCGACCGTCCGGCCCAGCCCGTCGCACTCCGGGCACATCCCGGCGGCGTCGTTGAACGAGTAGGCGGTGGCAGGTCCGGCGCTGGGCTCGCCGTGCCGCGAGAACAGGACCCGCAGGATCGACCAGATCTCCGTCATCGTGCCGACGGTGGAGCGCGAGTTCCCGCCCACCGGTCGTTGGTCGACCACGATCGCGGGCGACAGGTCCTCGATGGCGTCGGCGCGCGGGCGTTCGTACGTGGGGAGCCGGTTGCGGAGGTACGCGGTGTAGGTCTCGTTGAGCTGCCGCTGGGACTCCACGGCGATCGTGCCGAACACGACGGAGGACTTCCCCGATCCGGAGACCCCGGTGAAGACGGTGAGCTTGCCCTTCGGGATGCGCAGGTCGACGCCTCGGAGGTTGTTCTCGCGGGCCCCGGAGATGACGATGTCGCGTTCCCCCGGGAGCCGGTCGGACTCCCGGGAGGAAGCGTGCTTGACAGGGTTCATGCCGGTGAAGCTAGGCGGAATACCCGACAGCTTCTGACGTGATTTCCCGCAGTTCGCCCTCGGGCCCGAACTCCAGCCACCGGGTGATCCCCAGCGACTCCAGGAACGGCAGGTCGTGGCTGGCCACGATCAGCGCCCCCTGGTAGGAGTCCAGCGCACCGGTGAGCTGTCGTACGCTCGCCATGTCGAGGTTGTTCGTCGGTTCGTCCAGCATCAGCAGTTGCGGTGCCGGTTCCCCGCACATCAGCGCCGCGAGCGTCGCCCGGAAACGTTCGCCGCCGGACAGGGTCGACACGGCCCGGTCGGCCCGCGAGCCCCGGAAGAGGAAGCGCGCCAGCCGACTCCTGATCACGGTGTTCGTGGCCTCGGGGGCGAACCGCGCCACGTTCTCGGCGACGGTCGCCGACTCGTCCAGCAGGTCGACGCGCTGGGGCAGGAACCGCAGCGGCACATGGGCCACCGCCTCTCCGCCCACCGGTGCCCACTCGCCCGCCAGGGTCCGCAGCAGGGTGGACTTGCCCGCACCGTTGCGGCCCACCAGGGCGATGCGCTCCGGCCCGCGCACCCACCACTCGCCCGGTGCCCGGGCCCCGTACCGCAACTCCAGGTCCCGCAGGGTCAGGGCCGTGCGGCCCGGCGGTAGTGCGGTGTGGGGGAGGTCGACGCGGATCTCGTCGTCGGACCGGACGGCCTCGGCGGCCTCGTCCAGTCGTTCCCTGGCTTCGGCGAGCTTCTCCTCGTGCATGATGCGGTGTTTGCCCGCCGCGACCTGAGCGGTGCGCTTGCGTTCACCCATCACCACCTTCGGTTCGCGCTTGGTGTCCCACATCTTCTGTCCGTAACGCTTGCGCCGGGCCAACTTCACGTGGGCGTCGGCCAGTTCGCGCTTCTGGCGGCGCAGGTCGGTCTCGGCGACCCGGACCATCCGTTCGGCTGCCTCCTGTTCCACGGCTAGGGCCTCCTCGTAGGCGCTGTAGTTCCCTCCGTACCAGACGAGTTCGCCGCCCCGCAGATCGGCGATCTGGTCGACCAGGTCCAGCAGTTCACGGTCGTGGCTGACCACGACGAGCACCCCGGACCAGGCGCGCACGGCCGCGTACAGCCGGCGGCGCGCGTACAGGTCGAGGTTGTTCGTCGGCTCGTCCAACAACAACACGTCGGGGCGACCCAGGAGGAGCGCGGCGAGTCGCAGCAACACCGATTCCCCTCCGGACACTTCGCCCACCGTGCGGTCGAGGTCGACGTGGCCGAGGCCCAGTTGACCGAGGGTGGCGAGCGCGCGTTCCTCCACGTCCCAGTCGTCGCCGACGGTCGCGAAGTTCTCCTCGGTCGCGTCGCCCGCCTCGACGGCGTGCAGTGCGGCCCGTGTTGCGGCGATGCCCAGGACCTCGTCCACGCGCGAGGCGGTGTCGAGGGTGACCGTCTGCGGCAGGTAGCCGATCTCGCCCACCACGTGCACGGCGCCCCGCACGGGGTGCAGTGCGCCCGCGATCAGCTTCAACAGGGTTGACTTCCCCGACCCGTTGACGCCGATCAGACCGGTGCGTCCCGCGGTGAAGGTCGTCTGGAGCCCGTCGAAGACGGGAGTTCCGTCCGGCCAGTCGAAGGACACCGAGGACAGCGTGAGGGACGGGGTGTGAGAAGGGTGCGACGTAGACATGGGGGCCTCCCGGATGCTGGTGGTGTGCAGGGCAGCGCGGGGGACACCGAGGAGCGGACCGGGGGTGCGGGAGGGGGCGCCGGGGGAGGGCTTGCGTTCACCTCGAAGGGGAACGGAAGAGGCCGCCCGAGAAGAGGACGGCCCGACTGCCTCGCAGGGGCGGACGGCTCACAACACCGAGGTCGACGCGACGCACACAGCAACTAGCGGAAGCTAGTGGGAACGATCAAGCTGTATGACGTGGTGTCCCAGAGACCTCAGTAGAGCAACGTCCTTCTCCCATCGGCGGTGACAAATTCATCGGTAATCATACATGGTGGCCTGTGGGAGTCAAGGGGTTGAGGTGAGCCTTTATCGTGGTAGCGGACGGCGCCCCTCCCCTTCACCTCCCTCTCGCCGTCCTGGAGGAACTCCGTGCCCCACGGCTCGCTTTCGCTGCCCGCCCGGCTCTACCTGCTCTCCTGGGACACGACCAGGCTCAGCGTCACTGGCGCCAGCCAGCTGCCCCACCTGGTCAGAGCCGGGGCCCTCACCGAACTGGTGCAGCGCGGCCTCCTCACCGACGAGGAGGGAGTCGTCCGGGTCACCGATCCGGACGTCCGTACCGGTGACACGGTGCTCGACGGACTCCTCGAACTCATCGCGGAGTCCAGGCCCCGCAAGTGGAAGTCCTGGGTCACCTCACGCACCCGCGTCACCCTCGACGCCGTGCGCGAGCAACTCGTCGCCGAGGGGTACCTCGGCGTGGGGCGCAAACGCGTCCTCGGCGTCTTCCCCTCGGTCGACTACCGCTTGGAGCGGGTTCCGGTGGTGAACGCCCTGCGTGCGGACGCGCGGGCCGCGCTGACCGGACCCGAGCCGGTCGACGAGGTCGGTGACCGGGACGCGGCCGTGGTCGCCCTCGCGGTCGCGGCCGAGGTCCGCACCTTCTCCTCCAGCAAGGAACGCCGTGCCCACAAGGTCCGGGTCGACGCCCTCACCGCACGCAGCGGTGCGGTGGCCCCGGCGCTCGGCAAGGTGATCCGGGAGATGCAGGCGGCGCTCGCCGTCACCGTCACCTCCGTCGCGGTGACCAGCAGTTGAACACGTAGGGGCTGTGCACCGGGGTCCGCGGCGTGTTTGATTCTGTTTCATGACCAATGAGACCGAACGGGCGGCGGACCGGGCCGCGGACCCCGTGGCCCAGGCCACGGCCTTGCGGGCGTTGCACGTACCGGGGCGGCCCGTGGTGCTGCCCAACGTCTGGGACCCGGCGAGCGCCCGTCTGGTCGCCTCCTCCGGGGCCGCGGCCATCGCCACCACCAGTGCCGGGATCGCCTGGAGCCTCGGGGTGCCCGACGGCGAACGGCTCGACCGGGGCCGGGCGCTCGACGCGGTGGCCCGGATCGCCGCCGCCGTCGACCTGCCCGTCACCGCCGACATCGAGGGCGGCTACGCGTCCGCGGCCGACGGGATCGCCCACACGGTCCGGGTGGCGCTGGCCGCAGGCGCCGTCGGCGTCAACATCGAGGACGGCGTCGCCGATGCCGAAGGAGTGGGGCCGCTGCGCGAGATCGAGGAGCAGGTGGAACGCATCCGGGCCGCCCGCGCCGCGGCTGACGCGGCGGGGGTCCCGGTGTTCGTCAACGCCCGGACCGACACGTACTGGAAGGGCGTCGGGGAGCCGTCCGCCCGACTGGCCGGGACCCTCGAACGGGCCGCGGCGTACATCGACGCCGGCGCCGACGGCATCTTCGTCCCGGGGGTGAGCACCCCCGAGGAGATCCGCACCCTGGTGGCGGGGACCGACGCACCGTTCAACGTCCTGGCCGGCCCGGGGCTCCCCACCGTCCCCGAGCTGGCCGCCCTCGGCGTGGCCCGGGTCACCCTGGGGTCCGGCCTGGCCCGCGCGGCCCACGCCCTCACCCGGCGCGCCGCCGAGGAGGCACTGACCGCGGGCACGTACGGGTTCCTGGCCGACGCCCTCCCCTACGCGGAGGCCGACGCCCTCCTCGGCCACCCGCACGAGGAGGGCTGACACAGGCTCCGCGGACGGGGTCAGACCACGCTCACGGAGCCGTCGCTGCGCGGGTCCGTGCCCGCCTCGAACCCGGCCCCCGAGGCGCTGCGGCGGACGAGTTGCCCGTGCCCGACCTGCTCGTCCTGCTCGGCGCAGACCACTACCCGGTAGCCGCGGGCCAGCGCGGCCGTGACCTCCTCGGGCACCGCGCCCTCCACGGACGCCACCTGCGCCGGTTCGTCCACGCCGAGGCCCCCGATGACCCACCGGGGCCGTTGCAGGGCCTCGGCCGGCCGGTCGCCCGCCGCGATGCGCAGCGCCAACTGGGCGTGGATCTGCGGTTGGGCCTTGCCGCCCATCGTTCCGTGGGCGCCGGTCACCACCCCGTCGAGCCGGGTCAGCACCGGCATCAGGGTGTGGGCGGGCCGCTTCCCGCCGGCCAGCCGGTTCGGCGCGCCGGGGGCGAGGTCGAAGAACGACCCGCGGTTGTGCAGGACGATCCCGGTCGCCGGATCGAGGATGCCGGACCCGAAGCTGTGGAACAGGCTCTGGATCAGTGACACGGCGTACCCCTCGTCGTCCGCCGCGACCACGGCGACGGTGTCCCCACTGGGCCGTGCGGCCTCGTTGCGGCGCGGCCCGGAGACCTCGGACGGACCCGGCCGGGGAGCCCGCTGCACCTGCTCGGCGATCTCGTCGAGCCGCGCAGCGCCCAGCAACTCCGCCACGGGGACGTGCACCTGGCGGGGGTCGGCCAGGTGGCGCTCCCGGTCCCGGGTGACCGCGTCGAACACCCGGGCCGTCAGATCGGCGTCGGAGCCGAGGAGTTGGGCGTCACGGGGCAGCCGCTCCAGGACGCCGAGGGCCTGGAGCAGGTGCAGCCCCTGGGAGTTGGGCGGCGCGGTGAGGTACTCCTCGCCGCGGAAGCCGGCCGACAGGGGCTCGCCGGTCTCGGTGGCGTGCCGCTCCAGGTCCTCTCGGGTGAGCGGTGATCCCTTGCGGCGCAGCAGGTCCACCAGCCGGGCGCCGAGCGGTCCCCGGTACAGCGCCGCCGGCCCTTCGGCGGCGATGCGGGCGAGCGAGTCGGCCAGCGCGGGCTGTCGCATCGGCGTGCCCTCGGCGAGCGGAGCGCCGTCCGGGAAGAACACCGCCCGCATGCCGGGGTCGTCCCGGAGCAGTGCGGCTTCCGCGCGCAGTGCGGTGGCGACGCCGGGCGCGGTCGGCACCCCGTCCCGGGCATGGGCGACGGCATCGGTGAACAGCCGCTCCCAGGGCAGCCGCCCGGCGAGTTCGTGCAGGGTGGCCCAGCCGGCGACGACCCCGGGGACGGTCACCGTGAGCGCCCCGGTCACCGGCATCCGGGTGCCGGGCACGGCGGCCGGGTCGGCCGCCGCCGCGGCTGCGCCGCTGCCGTTGACGGAGACGACCCGCCCGTCGGGCAGGGCGAGCAGGGCGACCAGGTCGCCGCCGACGGCGCACTGGTGCGGGTAGACGACGGTGAGCGCGATGGCCGCGGCGAGCGCCGCGTCGACGGCGTTGCCGCCGGCCCGTCGTGCGGCGGCGCCGGCCTCGGTGGCCAGGGCGTGCGGGGCGGCGAGCCCGTAGGGGGTGGTGGCGCCGGGGCCGGTGGACGGGGCGCTGGAGCGGGGCGGGAGCGGGGAGGCGACGGACATGAGGGTGGCTTTCCTGAGGGTGCGGTGACCCGACCGCCGGGGGGCGGGCCGGGGCGCCGGGGCGGATGACCGGGGGGACGGGGCCGGGCCGAGAGCGCCGTGGGGTCAGGCTCCGGGCGCCGCGGGCCCGTGGCCGTCCAGCCCCAGCGTGTCGATGATCATTCCCTGCACCTCGTTGAGGTGGTCGGCCATGGCCTGGGCCGCGGCCTCGCTGTCGTGGCTGATCAGCGCGGCGAGGATGCGACGGTGGGCGCGCAGCGAGGCGAGGAGCCGTTCCCTGGACTGGTACTGGGGGTCCCGGGAAGGGCCGACCCACTCGTTGGTGGCTTCGAGGAGCCGGGTGAGCATGGGGTTGTGGGCGGCCTTTGCCACGGCCACGTGGAACGCGCCGTCGAGTTCGACGAGGGCGGCCAGGTTGTCGCGGTCCCGTTCCGACTCGGCCCGGGACAGCAGGGCGGCGAGGTGTTGGAGGTCGCCGTCGGTGGCGCGGACGGCCGCGCGCGCGGCGACGGGGGGTTCCACGGCGGAGCGCAGGTCCATGACCTCGTGCACCAGCCGGGCCGCGTCGTCCATGTCGCCGAGCTGACGGGCGTGCAGGTCGGGTCGGGTGGTACCGGTGACGATGGTGCCCCGACCGGGCTTGCGGTCGACCAGCCCGCGCAGTTCCAGTTCGCGCAGCGCCTCGCGGACGGACGCCCGGGAGATGCGCAGTCGTTCGGCGAGTTCGCGCTCGGCGGGGATGCGGGTGCCCGGGGCGAGCCGCCCCTCTTCGATGAGGCCCTGGAGACGTCCGGCGAGCCGGTCGGGGCCGAGGGCGGCCTCGGGAGCGATGAGGGTCCAGTCGACGGACACCGAAGGGCCTTTCGGGTCGGGGGCCGGGCGGCGCCGGTCGGGCGCCGCCGTGCCCGGGCGGTGGGTGCCGGGCCCACGGCCGCGCGTCCGCCGGGCGACGGGACGCGACAGCCGTGGCGCGGCCGGTCAGTCGTCGATCTCGACCGTGAGCCAGTTCTCGAAGCAACTGCGACGGGCCAGGCTCATCACGCCGATGGTGGCGCGACCGCCGAGCCCCGCCTCGGGCCCGAAGACGTCCCGGAAGAGGTCCGTCGCGCCCGAGGACACCTTGTGCACGTCCTCGAACTCCGGGGTGCTGACGACGAAGCACAGTGAGCGTACAAGGGACTGCACCCGGTTGAGGGAGCCGAGGGCGAGACGGATGCCGCCCAGGCAGTTGAGTGCGGTCAGCCGGGCCGCTTCGTAGCCCTGTTCGACGGTCACGTCGGCGCCGAGCCGCCCGGGGTGGCGGACGTTGCCGTCCGCGTCGTCGGCGGTGTGGCCCCCGAGGAAGAGCAGGTTGCCGCTGATGTGGTGGGGCTTCATCGACCCGTAGTCGGCGCCGTAGTAGGGCCGGGCGGCGAAGTCGGGGATGACGAGCCCCAGTTCGCGGACGCGGGTCTCGGGATCAGTCTGAGCCATGTGGATGGTGCCTTCGGGATCGCGGTGGCCCTGCCGGTGGGCCGAGATAGTCAGATGGTCCGACCAAGTGGGCTTATTGTTTGGTCACGCTCTTCCCCCTGTCAACCCCCGTGACCGCCGGTGACGCGCCGGCGCACGGCCCCAGATCCCGAGGAACGGCACGATGCGAAACCAGTCAGCCGACCACCCCGAGGACCCCCGCCCGCGGCGCCCGGGCCCCGGTGCCGGACCGGCCGCGCCGGATGCGGCCCCCGCCCCGCAGGCAGCCGTTGCGGGCTCCGGCGCCAGCGGTCCCACCCCCGGTGTCCGGCGGCTCGCGGACGCCCTCCCGCTCCTGCTGACCGTCGCCGCCGGAGCCACCGACGCCCTGGCCTACCTCGGGCTCGGCGGGGTCTTCACCGCCAACATGACCGGCAACCTGGTCCTGCTCGGCATCGCCGGCTCGCACGGCGTCGACCTGCACGTCGCCCGTGCCGCCGCCGCCACCGTGACCTTCACGGCCGGCCTGGTGCTGGCCTTCCTGATGACCCGCGACCTGCCCGCCGGTGCGGTGTGGCCGCGGCGGATCACCGCGGCCCTCGCCGTCAGCCTGGGCTGCCAACTGGTGTTCTTCGCCGGCTGGGCCGCCGTCGACGGCAGGCCGGGGGAGGTCGCGGACGTCGGCCTCGTCAGCCTGTCGGCACTGGCGATGGGGGTGCAGACGGCGTGCGCCCGGCGGGTCGCGCTGGCCGGGATCACCACCACCTTCGTCACCGGGACCCTCACCGCGGTCGCCGAGTCCGCGGCGCACGGTTCGACGGCCCACATCGCCCGTCGGCTCGCCGTGCTCCTCGCCCTGGTGGTGGGCGCCCTGGCCGGCGCGCTGGTGCTACGGCACTCGGCGACGGCCGCCGCCGCGATCGCCCCGCTCCTGGTCGCCATGACCCTGGTACTGGGCATCCGACTGCACCACGTTCAACGAAATCCGTAGCTGAGAAGTGATCCAACCGATGATTTCCGTTGTCTAAGGCGGATACTCCGACGAGACCGTTGACAAGACGGGGTGGCGGCAACCACGTTGGGCCGCACGAGGCCACCCCGCCGGAGGGCCTCAGGGCCGACCAAGCCGCCCCGCGCATCCTCGCTCCCCGCACGGGCCGGGCCCGAACCCGCCCCCGCCGGTTCGCCCCGCCCGTGCGCCGCGTCCGCGCCCCGCCCCGCTCTCCCCCCAGGCGGCCGTTCCCCTAGGACTCCCCGTGACCTCTCCACGCCCGGACGTCTCCGCCCCCCTCGCCCCCCTGGACGTGTCCTTCGAGGACGACCCCAGGGTCGTCAAGGAAGCCGCCAACGAGGACTACTCCACCCACATCGTCCCGCTGACCTGGCGCAGCGGCCGGCTGTCCCTGACCATGGCCTGGTACGCGCTGGTCAGCGGCATGTTCTACCTGGTCACCGCCGCCACCCTGGCCGTGACCGTGGGCACCGTCGACACCCTGATCGGCATCCTGCTCGCCGTCGCCGTGTTCGGCACCGTCAACTACGTCTTCTCCCGCTACGCCGCCCGCACCGGTCTGACGGTGGCGCTGATCTCGCAACGCGTCTTCGGGTCCCTCGGATCGGTCCTCGCCCCCCTCGTCCTGGCCGCCACCGCGATCTACTACGCGGTGTTCGAGGGCTCCGTCATCGCCCACGCACTGCACGCCTACACCGGGGCGTTGACGATCGAGGTCTGGTACGCCATCTCGATCCTGAGCAACGTCCCCATGGCGATCGGCGGGGTGCGCCGCTGGCTCGACAAGTTCAACGGCGCCCTGCTGCCGCTGTACTGGACCGGGCTGATCATCGTGGTCGTCCTCGCCGCGCGGGAGTACAAGCCCTCCGGCTGGCTCACCCACACGCCCGACCTGGTCCCCGACCTCGGTGCCCCGGGCTGGCTGTACGCGTTCTTCGTCTACATGGGCGTGTTCGTGTTCATGATGTACACGATGGACTTCGGCCGCTTCGGCAAGCCCGAGGACGCCGGCTTCCACAGCGTCGTGACCTTCGGCCCGGTCTTCTACTTCTTCGTGTACTTCGTCAACGGGCTGATCGGCATCTTCCTGGTCCTGGCGGCCGGTGCCGTCGGAGCGCCGACCGAGACGGCCATCGGCGACACCATCGTGGCGCTGATGGGGGTGTGGGGGCTCGGCGTCGTCTGGCTGACCCAGTCCCGCATCAACACCGCCAACTACTACGTGGCGTCGACCAACCTGGAGGCCACGGTCGCCCGCCTCTTCCACCTCAGGGTGCCGCGGGTGGCGGCCCTCGCACTGGCCAGCGTGGTCACGTACCTGATCATGCTCACGGACGTGCTCAGCTACGTGCTGACGGCGCTGGCCTGGCAGGGCGCGTTCGTGGTGGGCTGGGTCGGCATCATGCTCACGCACCTGGCCCTGCACCGCAGCGGGGACCGGGACGGACTCCCGGAGTTCCGCCCCGGCCGGGTCGTCACCTTCGCCCCGGGTGCCGTGGTGTGGCTGGTGTCCTCGCTGACCGGCATCCTGGTGCTGGAATTCACCGGCACGTTCGGCACGACCTGGTCCTCACCGCTCACCTTCGTGCTCAGCATCGGCCTCTACGCGCTGGCCCTGCGCGTGACCCGTTCACCGGTGCTGGCCCGCGGCTCGGACCCGCGCGACGAGGTCGACGACATCTGGGAGGCCCGGATCCGCTGCCACCGCTGCGACCACTCCTACATCGCGGCCGAGATGGACCGCGACCCCTCGGTCGAGGGCAGCCCCGCCATCTGTGCGGACTGCGCGGGCCGCAGTCGGGACTTCCGCAGGGCGGTGCTGGCCGAGGCCGCCGCGGGACCGGCCGGGCCGGCGACCGGAGACGCGAACCGCGAGGAGTTCGCCCGCAAGTGACCGAGCCTGCGGGGTCCGGTGCGCCGGACCCCGCACGGCGTTCAGGCGCGCGGCACCCGGTAGCGCAGATGCGTGACCGTGGGCGAAGCGATCACCTCGGTCTGGTCGAGGGACAGCTCCCCCAGTCCCTCGAACAGGCGCTCACCCGCGCCGATCGCGACGGGCACGAGGTGCAGCAGCAACGCGTCGAGCAGTCCCGCCGCCAGGTACTGACGCACCGTCGCCGCGCCCCCGGCGATCTCCACGTCCCGGTCGCCGGCCGCGGCCCGCGCCCGTTCCAGGGCCGCCTGGATGCCGTCCGTCACGAAGTGGAACGTGGTGCCGCCGGCCATCTCCAGCGGTTTCCGTTCGTGGTGGGTGAGGACGAACACGGGTGCGTGGTAAGGCGGTTCGGGTCCCCACCAGCCCTTCCAGTCCTCGTCCCAGGGGCCTCGTCCCGGGCTGAACATGTTGCGCCCCATGATGTGGGCGCCGGTGTTCTCGTGCAGGGTGGACAGCAGCTTCGCGTCCTGTTCGCGTCCGGGCTCCCCGGTCTCGAACATCCAGGCCGTGAGCGCGTCGGCCCCGGTCCCGAAGGGGTGTTCGAGGCTCTGCTGCGGACCCGCGGTGAATCCGTCGAGCGATACGGCGAGGTTCGCGGTGACGATGCCCATGGTGTCGGTGCCTTCCGGGAGTTGCCTACGGTGTCGTCGGTGCGTGACGTAACCGTGGCACCCGCCGGATTCTTCCCCGCACCCGTCCACCCGGCCGTACCCGCCCGCACCGGGCGAACGGGGTCGTAGCGAGGGCCGTCAGCAGGCGTCGCGCATCAACTGCGCCAGGTCCCCGTCGAGATCGAGGTGCAGGTGTTCGCGTCCGCGGGCCACCAGACCGTCCGTCCGACGGAGGAACTTGCGCAGCTCACCGCTGAGCAGGTGCACGATGGCCGTGCCCTCGGGAGCGTGGAACTCCATCACCGTGCGGTCGTACCCGTACGGGCGCACCCGTACGTCGCCCTGCCCCACGGCTTCCTCCATCCCCGAGGCCAGCAGCTCCCGTGAGAACGTCCAGCACACGTCCACGCCCTCCAGCGTGGCGGGGGCGGGAAACGTCATCCGGACCGCGAACGGGTCGGCCTGTTCGTAGCGCAGCACGGCGGGGATGGTGGCCATGCGGGGCGCGGCGGCGACCAAGCGCGCTTCCACGGCTTGCTCGATGACCATGGACAATGCCTGCTCCCTCGTGGCGGCGGGGGCGGTCGACCGGCGGACGTGACCGGCCCCGCCGAAGACCCGGACACTCCTACAGACGGTCGAAGGGCCCGTTGCGTCTAGCCGGGGGCCCGTGACTTCGGTCACGGCCCGCCCGCTCCGCAGGCCGGGCTCGGGCGGGTTCAGTGCGGCGCCGGCTGACGGTACCCGGCGAGGGCGGGGGCGGTCCTGGTCGCGACGAACTCCGTGATCCGGTACGCACAGGTCCCGGCCGTCACGAACGGATCGGTCGCGGCCAGCGCCTCGATCGCCGCGCGGTCGTCGCCGACCGCGAGCAGCACCCCGCCGTCGCGCGGCTGCTTGCGGCCCGAGGCGATGATCACCCCGGAGGCGTACAGCGCGTCCAACCACGCGAGGTGCGCAGCCATCTCCGCGTCCACGGCCTCGACCGGCGCGGTGTAGGTCAGTTCCAGAACGAACATGACCGAAATCCTATCCCTTGACGACCCGGCGGACGGCGGGGGGAGGGGCCTCCCGGGGTTCGTCCGCGGCCGGACCCGTACGCTCGTGCCACCATGAACGCCGTACCGCTGCCCCGGCCCGCCGAGTTGCCCGCCGACTGGCCCACCACCCAGGAGCGGGCGCGCGCCGTCCAGGACGAGTTGCGCGCGCTGGTCGTGCGGGACGAGGCGGGCCCGGCGCCCGGCACCGGTCGGGCGACCGGGGTGGACGTGGCGTACGACGACACCCAGGACACCGTGGTCGCCGCGGCCGTGGTCCTCGACTGCGCGACCCTGGAGGTCGTGGCCGAGGCCACGGCGGTGGGAACGGTCTCCTTCCCCTACGTACCGGGGTTGTTGGCGTTCCGGGAGCTCCCCACCGTCCTCGCGGCACTGGCCGCCCTGCCCACCGACCCGGGTCTCGTGGTGTGCGACGGCTATGGTCTCGCGCACCCCCGCCGCTTCGGACTGGCGAGCCACCTCGGGGTGCTCACCGGACTCCCCACGATCGGCGTCGCCAAGAACCCGTTCACCTTCACCCACGAGGACCCGGACCGGCCCCGCGGCTCGTCCGCGCCGCTGCTCGCGGGCGCCGAACGGGTCGGGGCGGCCCTGCGGACCCAGCCCGGTGTCAAACCGGTGTACGTCTCCGTCGGCCACCGGGTGGACCTGCCGACGGCGCTCGCCCACACCTTGGCCCTGGCCCCGCGCTACCGCCTCCCGGAGACCACCCGCCGGGCCGACTCCCTCTGCCGCCGCGCCCTGGCCGCCCGCACCGCCGGATCGTGAGGCCGACGCAGGCTCAGCGGTCCTCCGGCCGACGCTGCGCCATCACCTCGGCGAGCACCCGGTCGATCCGCCGCGACCGGCGCAGCAACCCGGGCGCCCTGGTCCCGGCCAGCGCGACCAGGGTGAGCGGCACGGGCCGGCCGATCAGCACGGCCAGGGCGACGGTCCACGGGTCGATGCCGGCCAGCGCACAGGCCACCACCGCGACCCGCGGCGTCCACGGCAGCAGGGCGAGCGCGGCCAGCGCCCAGTGCCCGTGTGCGGCGATCAGATCGCCGAAACGGTCCAACTCCGCCTGTTCGGGGGCGAGTCCGCGTACGAGGTCCAGCAGCCAGGGGCCGGCGGACTGCACGGCGACGGCGGTCAGGAACGCCCCCAGCACGGACCCGGCGACGAAGGTGAGGACGAGCGCCGTCCGGCGCCGGGGATGGAGCGCGGCCAACCCCGCGAGCAGCAACTGGCCGGGTAGGAAAGGCAGTACGTAGTCTCCGAGCGGGAACGCGCCGACCGCGGGCAGGAACCACCGGCGGTGCGCGGCCCGGTCCAGCCGCGACAGCGCACGGCCCGTCCGGGTGCCCGGCGCCCGCGGGGCCACGGCCTCAGCCACGGCGCAGGGCCCGGTAGCCGAGGGACGGGGAGATCCGCATCAGCGCGGGCAGCAGCGCCGCCCCGCCGACGTAGACGTCCGACCGACCGCGGAGCACCCCCCGGATCACCGCCCGCGCCGCCTCGGCCGGGCTGATCTTGGCCCGGCCGCGGCCCGCCGTCATGTCCGTGTCGACGAGGGGGAGGACCGCGTCGACCACCTGGACGTGCGGTGCGCCGTCCTCGCACTGGTAGCGCAGGGCCCGGGTGAAGGTCCGCACCGCCGACTTGGCGGCGCAGTACGCGGGCGCCGAGGGTTTGGGCGCGATGGCCAGACCGCTGCTCACATTGACGATGGCCGCGGACGGCTGGCTCCGCAGATGGGGGAGCAGCCCCGTGGACAGGGTGATGACGGCGTCCAGGTTGACGGCGAGCTCCCGGCGCACGACCTGGCGCACGGTGCGGGGGTCCGCGGTGAGGAAGTCGGTGAGGTGCTGGACGCCCGCGTTGTTGAACACGGCCCGCAGTGCGGGGTGGCGGTCGGGCAAGTCGTCGGTGAGGGCGTCGACGGCCGCCGGATCGGACAGGTCCACGACCTCGACCGAGACGCGGTCGCCGTGCACGGCCACGAGGTCCGCGAGCCGGTCCGCATCGCGACCCACGGCCACCACGTGGGCACCGAGGTCGATCAGTTGCCGGGTCAGTTCCCGGCCGACGCCGCGGGCGCCGCCCGTGACGAGAACGGTGGTGCCGTGGAGCTTCATCGCTTCCTTCGTGTCGTCGGGGAGGCGGCCCGGGCGAAGCGCCCGAACGCCGCTCGGTAGGCCGCCGGGGTCATCGCGGTGCGGTGTTTGAACCGGCGGGTGAAGTGGGGTTGGTCCGCGTAACCGCACGCGAACCCGATGACGGACGTGGGGTGTTCGCCGTGGATGAGCAGGTCGGCGGCCGTTTCCGCGCGCACCGTGGCGAGCAGCCCGGTGAAGCCGCCGTCCCCGGCCAGCCGGCGTTGGAGCACCCGCGTCGAGCAGCCGAGCGCGGTCGCGAGTTCGGCGAGCGTCCAGCGGCGGGCGGGATCGGCGGCGAGCAGCGTACGGGTGCGGATGACCGGGTCCGACCCGGTGGTCTCCGCGCCCACGGGCGGGGCGGTGGCCGTGCCGGTCCAGTCGAACCGCCAGTGGGCGCTGTCACCGGCCGGTGGTTCCGCCGTGAACACCCCGCCGGTGAAAACGGTGTGCGCGTGCTCCTGTCCGACGGCGACCGTCAGGTCCTGGGCGCCGGTCATGGTCAGCAGCGCCGTGAGCACCCCGAGGACGACGGCGTCCTCGGCGGCGCCGGGCGGCGCCCCGGGCGGCCCCAGGTGCTCGACCGTCAGGTACCGCGGCCCGGACCGGCGCAGTGCCACGCGGTGCCGTGAGTGGGTGAACCGCTCCAGCCTGCACCACCGTTCGAGCAGGTCGAGCGGGGAGCCGGCGCGCAACAGTGCGGAGACGGCCGGATCGGACCTGACGGCCGAGAACTGCTGTCCCACCCGGAGCAGGGGCAACAGTCCGTGTGCGTGTTCCACCTCGGCGAGGAACCGGCGTTTGGCGGCCAGCGGCAGCAACGCCCCCTCACCCGCGGGGGCCACCGTCTCGATGCCCTCGGCGGCCAGGGCACGGCGCGCCATCGCCACCAGCTGCGCACTCGCGTAGTCCTCGTCCACAGCCACCTCCTGCCGTTCGGTACCTCCACGCTAAGCGCGGTCGGCGGCTCCGTCTTGAACGATCACGCCATGGTGGCGGGCGGTCGGGGCGGGTGCGGACGGTCGTGTCCTGATCGTCCCGCCCCGACGGCTGGCCCATCATGGAGGGGACGGGCGCCCGTCGAAGCGCTTGCCCGCTCGGCGTCTTGTGCGGTTACCGGCCGGTATCTAGCATCGCCGGAGTGCCCGCGCCGCGCTCCGGACGGCACGCACCGCAGCAGCACCACCCACCGAGGGGGTCCGATGACCGAGCCACCGTTGCCGGGCGGGGCGACCACGACCGACGGCCCCCTGACGGGCGTGCGCGTGTTGGAGCTGGCGGGCATCGGCCCCGGCCCCTTCGCCGCGATGCTCCTCGCCGACCTGGGCGCCGACGTCGTCCGGGTCGACCGCCCGGGCGGCCAAGAACTGTGGCCCGGCCCCGACCCCGCACACGACCTGACCCACCGCAACAAGCGCTCCGTGCGCGTCGACCTGAAGTCCCCGGGCGGCCGGGAGCGGGTCCTCGCGCTCGCCGCACGCGCCGACCTCCTCGTCGAGGGCTACCGCCCGGGGGTCGCCGAGCGCCTCGGCGTCGGCCCCGCGGACTGCCGCGCCCGCAACGCCCGGCTCGTCTACGGACGGATGACCGGCTGGGGCCAGCAGGGCCCGCTCGCCCCGCGCGCCGGCCACGACCTCACGTACCTCGCGGTGACCGGCGCCCTCGGCACGATCGGACGGCCCACCGACGCGCCCGCACCGCCCGCCAACCTCCTCGGCGACTACGCGGGCGGCTCGCTCTACCTGGTCGTCGGTCTGCTCGCCGCGCTGCACCACGCCCGCGCCACCGGCGTCGGTCAGGTCGTGGACGCCGCGATCGTCGACGGCGCCGCCCACCTCGCCACCCTGGTCCACGGGCTACTCGCCGCCGGACACTGGCAGGACCGGCGGGGCGCCAACCTGCTGGACGGCGGCTGCCCGTTCTACGGTTGCTACCGGACCTCGGACGGCGGTTACATGGCCGTCGGCGCCCTGGAACGACGGTTCTACGACGAGTTCACCGACCTGCTCGACCTCGGCCCGGCAGCCGCGCTGCGCGACGATCCGACCCACTGGGACGCCCTGCGCGCGGCCGTGACCGACCGCTTCCTGACCCGGAGCCGAGCGGAGTGGACCGAGGTGTTCGAGGGCTCCGACGCCTGCGTGGCACCCGTGCTCTCGCTGCACGAGGCCCCGGCGCACCCGCACCTCGTGGCCCGCGGCACCTTCGCCACCCGGGACGGGGTGCCGCAACCCGCGCCCGCCCCGCGGTTCTCCGCCACCCCGGGCGCCCTCCGCCGGAGCCCCGCCCGGCCCGGCGCCGACACCGCGGAGGTGGCCCGGGACTGGGACGTGCCCGACCTCGTGGCCACCCCGTCCGACCACCCGCCCGAGGGCCGGTGACCCGGTGCCGCGCGCACCGACGGGCCCGGGAACCGCCCGCCGCCCGCCCCGGTCGACCCCTCCGAAAGGTTCACCCGTGACCACCGAAGCATTCGTGTACGAAGCGATCCGCACCCCGCGCGGTCGCGGCAAGGCGAACGGCGCCCTGCACGGCACCAAGCCCATCGACCTCGTCGTCGGTCTGATCCACGAGCTGCGGGCCCGCTTCCCGGACCTCGACCCCGCGGCGATCGACGACATCGTCCTCGGCGTCGTCGGCCCCGTCGGCGACCAGGGCTCCGACATCGCCCGGATCTCCGCGATCGCCGCGGGCCTGCCCGACACCGTCGCCGGGGTCCAGGAGAACCGCTTCTGTGCCTCGGGCCTCGAAGCCGTCAACCTCGCCGCGATGAAGGTCCGTTCCGGCTGGGAGGACCTGGTCCTGGCGGGCGGGGTGGAGTCGATGTCCCGGGTGCCGATGGCCTCGGACGGCGGTGCCTGGTTCGCGGACCCGATGACCAACCTCGCCACCGGCTTCGTCCCGCAGGGCATCGGCGCCGACCTCATCGCCGCCATCGAGGGCTTCTCCCGCCGGGACGTCGACGCGTACGCGGCACTCTCCCAGGAACGGGCGGCGGCGGCCCGCGCGGCCGGCCGTTTCGACCGCTCGGTCGTCCCGGTGCGGGACCGTGCCGGACTCGTCGTCCTCGACCACGACGAACACCCCCGCCCCGGCACCACCGCCGACTCGCTGGCCGCCCTGAAGCCCTCGTTCGCGGACATCGGCGACCTCGGCGGATTCGACGCGGTGGCCCTCCAGAAGTACCACTGGGTCGAGCGGATCGACCACGTCCACCACGCGGGCAACTCCTCCGGGATCGTGGACGGCGCCGCCCTCGTCGCCATCGGCTCCCGGGAGGTGGGGGAGCGCTACGGGCTGCGCCCCCGGGCGCGGATCGTGTCCGCCGCGGTCTCCGGCTCCGAACCGACGATCATGCTCACCGGACCCGCGCCCGCCACCCACAAGGCCCTCGCCAAGGCCGGGCTCAGCCTCGACGACATCGACCTGGTGGAGATCAACGAGGCGTTCGCCGCGGTCGTGTTGCGGTTCGTCCGGGAGACGGGCCTCTCCCTCGACCGGGTCAACGTCAACGGCGGGGCCATCGCCCTGGGCCACCCCCTCGGCGCCACCGGAGCGATGATCCTCGGCACCCTGGTGGACGAACTCGAACGCCGGGAGCAGCGCTACGGGCTCGCCACGCTGTGCGTCGGCGGCGGCATGGGCATCGCCACCGTCGTCGAACGCGTCTGACCGCGCGCCGCCACCACCGCGCCGCCGTCACCGCCGAGCCCACCGCCCCCACCCGCCGCATCGGAGCAGCCCACCATGAGCGAGCCCACCACCCGACCGACCCCGTCGACCATCCGCTGGGAACAGGACCGCGCCGGGATCGTCACCCTCGTCCTCGACGACCCCGACCAGTCCGCCAACACCATGAACACGGCGTTCCAGACCTCCCTCACCACGGTCGCCGACCGGCTGGAGGCCGAACGCAGCAGCGTCCGCGGCGTCATCGTCACCTCCGCCAAGAAGACCTTCTTCGCGGGCGGCGACCTGCGCGAGCTGATCCGGGTCCGCCCCGAGGACGCCCGACGGGTGTGCGACGCGACCCGCCGCGTCAAGCGCGACCTGCGCCGCATCGAGACCCTGGGCGTCCCGGTCGTGGCCGCCCTGAACGGGGCAGCCCTGGGCGGCGGCTACGAGATCGCCCTCGCCTGCCACCACCGGATCGCCCTGGACGCCCCGGGATCGAAGATCGGCCTGCCCGAGGTCACCCTCGGCCTGCTGCCCGGTGGTGGCGGGGTGACCCGCGCCGTCCGCCTGTTGGGCATCGCGGACGCGCTCCTCAAGGTGCTGCTCCAAGGCACCCAGTACCACCCCCGGCGCGCCCGGGACGCCGGACTCGTCCACGAACTCGCGGACAGCCCCGCGGAACTCCTGGCGAAGGCCCGGGCGTTCATCGAGGCGAACCCGGAGAGTCGGCAGCCCTGGGACGTCCCCGGCTACCGCATCCCCGGCGGGACGCCGGCCCACCCCAAGTTCGCCGCGAACCTGCCCGCCTTCCCCGCCAACCTCCGCAAGCAGACGGCGGGCGCCCCCTACCCCGCGCCCCGGGCGATCCTCGCCGCGGCCGTCGAGGGCTCCCAGGTGGACTTCGCGACCGCCGAGACCATCGAGTCCCGTTACTTCACCGAACTGGTGACCGGGCAGACCGCCAAGAACATGATGCAGGCGTTCTTCTTCGACCTCCAGGCCGTCAACTCCGGCGCCAACCGGCCGCGGGGCGTCGAACCGCGCCGGGTCCGCAGGGTCGCCGTGCTCGGCGCGGGCATGATGGGCGCGGGCATCGCCTACGCATGTGCCCGCGCCGGCATCGACGTCGTCCTCAAGGACGTGTCCCTCCAGGCCGCGACCCGCGGGAAGGAACACTCCGCGAAGCGGTGCGCCAAGGCCGTCGCCCGGGGCCGCACCAGCCGGGCCGAGGCCGACGCCCTGCTCGCCCGGATCACTCCCGCCGCCGATCCCGAAGCGGTCGCCGGCTGCGACGCGGTCATCGAGGCCGTCTTCGAGGACCCGGCGCTGAAGCACCGGGTGTTCCAGGAGGTCCAGCACCTGCTGGCCCCGGACGCCCTGCTGTGCTCCAACACCTCGACCCTCCCCATCACCGACCTCGCCGAAGGCGTGGAACGTCCTGCCGACTTCATCGGTCTGCACTTCTTCTCCCCGGTCGAGAAGATGCCGCTGGTCGAGATCATCAGGGGCGGTCGGACCGGTGCGGAAGCCGTCGCCCGCGCCTTCGACCTGGTGCGGCAGATCCGCAAGACCCCGATCGTGGTGAACGACTCCCGCGGGTTCTTCACCTCCCGGGTGATCGGCCGGTTCCTCAACGAGGGCGTCGCGATGGTCGGCGAGGGCGTCGAGCCCGCCTCCGTCGAACAGGCCGCCGCCCAGGCCGGATACCCGGCGAAGGTGCTGTCCCTGATGGACGAACTCACCCTCACCCTGCCCCGGCGCATCCGCGACGAGTCCCGCAAGGCCGTGGAGGACGCCGGCGGCACCTGGACACCGCATCCCGCGGAAGCCGTCATCGACCGCATGGTCGAGGAGTTCGACCGCCCGGGCCGCAGCGGCGGCGCGGGCTTCTACGAGTACGCCGACGGCGAGCGCGGCCGGCTCTGGCCCGGGCTGCGCACCCACTTCACCCGGACCGCGGCCGAGGTGCCGTTCCGGGACCTCAAGGAGCGCCTGCTGTTCTCCGAGACCCTGGAGACGGTGCGCCTGCTGGACGAGGGCGTGCTCGTCTCCGTCGCGGACGCCAACATCGGCTCCCTGTTCGGCATCGGGTTCCCCGGCTGGACCGGGGGAGTGCTCCAGTACGCCAACGGGTACGAGGGCGGGCTGCCCGGCTTCGTGGCCCGGGCCAGGGACCTCGCGGACCGCTACGGGGACCGCTTCGCGCCGCCCGCCTCGTTGGTGGCCCGCGCCGACCGCGGCGAGCCGTTCCACGACCGCTGAGCAGCGGAGCCGGCACCGTGCCCACGCGCCGGTGCCGGACCGGGGTCGCGCGGCACACTGCGGCGCCACCACGGCTCACCGGTCCGCGACACCCCCGGCCGCTCGCGTACGCGACCCCCAACACCCGGGCCCCGCACGGCGCGTTCCCAAGGCCGCGGCTCAACTTCGAACGTGTGTCCCGGAATCACCGGACGCGCGGGGCCAAATGAGCTTCCCTGGCGATATCTTCCTCATACTGGACATATGTCACTCGATGTCCCACGTTCCCGTGTTCCCCAACCGCCCCCGCCCGGAGGCATCCTCTGGCAGGACACAGGTGACATCCGCACCTTGTTGACCCTCGGCCCGGCCTTCATCCTCCAGGTGAGCCACCCCGCGGTGGGCGCCGGCGTCGACGACCACTCCGTGTTCCGCACCGACCCCTGGGGGCGCGGCGTCCGGTCCATGCGGTCCGTCCTCCTGTGGGTGTACGGGGAGGAGCGCGCCGCCGAGGAGGGGCGCAGGTTGCGCCTGCTGCACCGCGGCATCCACGGCACGGACGCACAGGGCCGGCCGTACCACGCCCTCGCCGCCCGTACCTACGCCTGGGTGCACGCCACCGGCTTCCCGGTGGCCCGCTACGCCCACCCCTACCTCTGGGGCCGCCCCTACACCGAGCCCGAGGAGCGCCAGTACTTCGCCGAATGGCGCAGGGTCGGACAGCTCCTCGGCATCCACGAACGCGATCTGCCGGAATCCGTCGAGGAGTTCTGGCCGTACTACCGCGAGACACTCAAGGAGATCGAACTCACCAGGGTCGCGCGGGAGTTGCTGGACCCGCACCAACCCCTGCCCGTCCTCGACGTGGGCCCGCGCTCCTTGCAGGCACCGGTGCGCTGGACATGGCCCGTGGCGCGTCGGCTGTTCCTCCGGTTCCGCAGGTTCCTCTCGATCGGTCTGCTGCCGCCGGAGGCCCGCGACGCGCTCGGCCTCACCTGGACCTCCGCCCAGGAGCGGAGGCTGCGCCGGGTGTGCCGGATCATCAGCCTCGTCGTCACCCGACTCCCGCACCGACTCCGCTACTTCCCCGAGGCGCACCGGGCCCGCTCCCGGCACGGACTCGACTGACACCCTCCCGAGCCCCGTCGCTCCCGGCCCGGTGGCGCACCCACCGGGCCGGGAGCGGGCACGGCCGGGCGCCCACCACCGCCCGGGGCCTGAACCACACTCTTTTGCCCAGGAGTTCACCGCAGTACCGTCCGCGCATGCCGACTCCAGAGCGTCCCCCGGGTCACCCCCGCACCAGCCGTACCGGGGTCCCTTCCCCGCCCCGACCCCGCGCCCGCTCACGCGCCGTCCTCCTCGCCGCGGCCACCGCCCTGGCCGTCCCGCTGCTCTCCGCGCCCGCCCACGCGGACCCGCCCCCGCCGCCCCGCACCGGCTTCGAGGAGTCCCACGGCGCCCGATGGACCGGGGAGGCCGAGGAGCGGACGTTCCTGGCCGAGGTCGACCGGCGCTCCCCCCGGGTCTCGGTGTCCCGGATCGGGACGAGCACCCAACAGCGACCCCTGCCCCTCGTCCGGATCGGTGGACCCCGTCCCACGGGACACACCGTGCTCCTGGTGTGCAGCCAGCACGGCGACGAACCCGCCGGCCGGGAAGCCTGTCTGAGCACCGTCCGGGACCTCGCCCTCGCCCGCGACCACCGCACCCGCGCGTTCCTCGCCCGGACCACCCTCCTGGTCGTGCCCAACGCCAACCCGGACGGCCGCGCCGCCGACACCCGGGGCAACGCCCTCGGCATCGACGTCAACCGGGACCACCTCGCCCTGCGCACCCCCGAGGCCCGGGCCCTCGCCGCCGTGATCCGCGACCACCGCCCCGACGTCATCTACGACCTGCACGAGTACGGGGCCACCCCCCGGTACTACGACAAGGACCTGTTCGACCTGTGGCCCCGCAACCTCAACACCGCCGCGGCCGTCCACGCCGAAGCCCGGGAACTGTCCGCGCAGTACGTCCGCCCGGCCGCCGCCCGCGCCGGTCACTCCACCGGCACCTACGGGATCTGGACCGACCCGGACACGGGCGAGCCGATCCGGCAGGTCGCGGGCGACGGACAGGAACGCATCCTGCGCAACGCCTCCGGCGCCAAGCACTCCGTCGGCCTGCTCATCGAAAGCCGCGTCAACCCCCTCACCGACGCCGAGCGGGCCGATGCCGCGCTCAACAACCGCCGCAGGGTCTCCTCCCACCTCACCGCCCTCGACGGCCTGCGACGGTTCTCCGAACAGCGGCGCGGCCGGATCGAAGCCGCGACGACGGCGGCCCGCGCGGCCGGTCACCGCGACTGCGGCTTGATCTACTTCGGAGGCGCCGACAACGATCCCGCCGAACCCACCGAGATCCTGGACCGGCCGCCGTGCGGCTACCGGCTCACCGTCGCCCAGTACGTGGACGTGGGCGACGAACTGGCCCTGCACGGAGTCCGGCTGCACCGTACGGAGGACGGCGGTGCGTTCGTCCCGCTGCGCCAGTCCCTGCGCTCCCTCGTGCCCCTGTTGCTCGACGGCCGCGCCGCGTACGACCTCGTCGCCGCCGAACCGGTGGACACCTGCCCCGAGTCCTGACCGTCGGGGCCGGAGCACGTTCCCGGGGCCCGGTGACCGCCCCGGCGTTCACCGGGCCGTCCAGGCGCGTCACGCCGGGTACGCCCTCGACCATGCGTACGCCCCCGCGCCCGGGACGGTCCGTCCGCCCCGCCCCCGGCCCGCCCACCGCTCCGCCCCCGCCGCCCCGCGCACGCACCGGCCCGCTCGGGGCGTCCGGAGGAATCGACCGAGGTGGTCGGCCCTCGCGGGCGCCGCCCCGCGACCGGAGACCCGGCGCGCACCGCCGCCGGGCCCGGTTCGAGGGCGGGGCCCGACCCGCCGTGGTCCCGGCGCGGTCGGCCCCTGCGCGCGCCCCGGCGCACCGCCGCGGCGCGCGCGAGCACGCGCGGTCGTACGCACCGGCCGGCCCGGCTGGGGATACTCAGGACATGGCTGCCGCGTACGCATCCTTCGACCTGGCACCCGCCACGCGGGCGGGCGGGGTCCTCGCCAACGGCGAGCTACAGGCGCACCGGGACTTCGTGGACTTCATCATCGACGGACGCCCGTTGCTGTACCGCCTCGCCGACCTCGACGCCGTCTCCCCGCTCGCCTCGGACGTGCCGCCCGCGATCTTCACCGCCCAGGTGCGCGGCCTGCTGCTGGAGGCCCCGGCACCGCTCGCCGACGACCGCCACATCATCTACGGCTGTCCCGAGTGCGAGGACCTGGCCTGTGGCGCGGTGACCGCCGTCATCGAACGGGACCCCGCCGATCCCGACGACGTCATCTGGCGCGACTTCGCCTGGCAGACCGACCGGCGCGTCGACCTCCCCCTCAACGGCTACCACGGCATGGGACCGTTCCGGTTCCGCGGAGCCGAGTACCGCGCCGCCCTCCAACAGCTGGTCGAGGGCACGGCGCCCGCCCGGCGCCGGGTGCTGCTGATCGGTGACCGGGTCGCGGTCCTCGCCCGGCTCGCCGCCGCCCTGCGCACCATCGGCATCGGCGCCGACATCACCCGGGACGCCGCCCACGTGCCCGCCGACGAACTGCGCGCCTACGGTGCGGTCGCCTTCGGCGCTTCCGTCCCCGACGCCGAACGCACCCTGGTCCGGGCCACGTTCGACCACGCCGGGCTCACCGTCACCTACGTGGACGGGCTGGCCCCGATCGTCCCGCTGCTCGTCGCCCAGGTCGAGCACGCCCTCGACACCGCCCGGGCCGGACGGCGTCGACTCACCCACCTCTCCAGCGCCGGGGGCGACGCCGGGGTGGACGTGTCCTCGACCTGCCGGGTGCGGCTGCTCGCGTACCGCCTCGACCGGCTGCGCCGCACCCGCACCCACGAGGTGTTCGACGGGGTGCTCGGCCCCGGGCACCACCGCATTCCGCTTGACGGCGACGTACGCGGCGGAAGATCCTTCCTGGTGGCACGCACCACGGACAGCGTGCTCGTCGCGCCCTCCGTACGATGAGCACACCGTGACACCGGGCGGGCAGTGACCGTCCGACCGTGACCGCCGCGACACCATGACGTCCGCCACGACCAGCAGGGGGTGCGCTCCGATGCGCCGGTGAACGCGAGGAACCGTCCCCTCGGCGGACGACCCTGCGTACCCGGCCCCGCGCACCCGTGCCACCCCGTGGCACCCGTGCGACCAGGGCGGTGGGACCCGCCGGACGTGCGCCACCCACCCTCCGTCCAGGATCGGACCGTCATGACCGCCACCCTCGTCGCCAAGGACCTCGCCGCAGGCCACGGTGACCGCACCCTCTTCTCCGGACTCGAACTCGTCGTCGCCCCGGGCGACGTGATCGGCCTGGTCGGCGCCAACGGCGCCGGCAAGTCGACCCTGCTGCGGCTGCTCGCCGGGCTCGACACCCCCGAACAGGGAGAGCTGAAGCTCTCCCCGCCGCACGCCACCGTCGGCCATCTGCCGCAGGAACCGGAGCGTCGCCCGGGCGAGACGGTGCACGCCTTCCTGGCCCGCCGCACCGGCGTCGCCGAGGCCCAGCGCGCCATGGACGCCGCGACCCAGGGGCTCGTCGACGGCACCCCGGGCGCCGATGACGCCTATGCCGTGAGCCTGGAGCGCTGGCTCTCCCTGGGCGGCGCCGACCTGGACGAACGCGCCGCGCAGACGGCCGCCTCGCTCGGTCTGGGCGTCGGCCTCGACCAGCTGATGACCAGCCTGTCCGGTGGCCAGGCCGCCCGCGCGGGACTCGCCTCGCTCCTGCTGTCCCGCTACGACGTCTTCCTCCTGGACGAACCCACCAACGACCTCGACCTCGAAGGACTGGAACAGCTCGAACGCTTCGTGCGCGGTCTGCGCGCGGGCACCGTGCTCGTCAGCCACGACCGCGAGTTCCTCACCCGGACCGTCACCAAGGTCCTCGAACTCGACCTCGCCCAACAACAGATCAACCTGTTCGGCGGCGGCTACGCGTCCTACCTGGAGGAACGCGAGACGGCACGGCGGCACGCCCGGGCCGCCTACGAGGAGTACTCGGACAAGAAGAGCTCCCTGGAGGCCCGCGCCCGCACCCAGCGGGCATGGATGGAGAAGGGCGTCAAGAACGCGCTCCGCAAGGCCCCCGACAACGACAAGATCGGCCGCCGGGCCCGCGCGGAGTCCAGCGAGCAGCAGGCGGCGAAGGCCCGGCAGACCGACCGCCTCATCGAGCGCCTGGACAAGGTCGAGGAGCCCCGCAAGGAGTGGGAGCTGCGGATGGAGATCGCCGCGGCGCCCCGGGCCGGCGCCGTGGTCGCCACCCTGCGCGACGCGGAGGTGCGGCGCGGCGCGTTCCGGTTCGGGCCCGTGACGCTCCAGATCGACTGGGCGGACCGGGTCGCCGTCACCGGCCCGAACGGCTCCGGGAAGTCCACCCTGCTCGCCGCGCTCCTCGGCCGCCTCCCGCTGGACGCCGGGCACAGCGCGCTGGGGCCGGGCGTCGTGGTCGGCGAGGTCGACCAGGCACGTGCGCTGTTCCACGGGCCGCAGCCCCTGCTCGACGCCTTCCGCGCGGCCGTCCCGGACACCGAACCCGCCGAGGTGCGCACCCTGCTCGCCAAGTTCGGCCTCGCGGCCGACCACGTGCTGCGCCCGGCGGCCACCCTGTCACCGGGCGAGCGGACCCGGGCCGCCCTCGCCCTGCTCCAGGGGCGCGGCGTCAACCTGCTCGTGCTCGACGAGCCGACCAACCACCTCGACCTGCCGGCCATCGAACAGCTGGAGTCCGCGTTGAGCAGTTATCAGGGGACGCTCCTGCTGGTCACCCACGACCGGCGGATGCTGGACGCCGTCGACACCACCCGGCGCCTCGCCGTCGCCGACGGAACGATCACCGAGCACTGAGCACTGAGCACCGGGGGCGGGGCGGACCTGCCGCCCCGCCCCCCGACCACGCCCGTGCGCCCCCGTACGGAGCGGCTAGCGCAGACCGGCGCGTCGCAGTGCGTCCGCCATCGCGCTGTTCGCGGGCGGCGGCGCCTGCCGGGACCCGCCCCGGCCCTGCGGCGAAGCGCTCCGCCCCTGCCGGGGCTGCGGTGCCTTCCGACCGCCGCCGCCACTGCCGCCCGCGCCGCCGCGCCCGCGACCCGCGTCCCGACCGGAACCGCCCTGGGCCCCGCCCTGGGACGCCGCGGCCTCGTCGTCCAGCCGCAGCGTCAAGGAGACCCGCTTGCGCGGGACGTCGACGTCCAGGACCTTCACCTTGACGATGTCCCCGGGCTTCACGACGTCCCTGGGGTCCTTGACGAACGTCTTCGACATCGCCGACACGTGGACCAGACCGTCCTGGTGCACCCCGACGTCCACGAACGCGCCGAACGCCGCCACGTTGGTCACGACCCCTTCGAGGACCATCCCGGCGACCAGGTCGCCGAGCTTCTCCACGCCCTCCTTGAACGTCGCCGTCCGGAACGCGGGCCGGGGGTCACGCCCCGGCTTCTCCAACTCCCGCAGGATGTCGGAGACCGTCGGCAATCCGAACGTGTCGTCCACGAAGTCCGCGGCCTTCAACGAGCGCAGCGCGGCACGGTCCCCGATCAGGGCCGTCACCGGGCCGCCGGAACGCTCCACCATCCGCCGCACCACCGGATACGCCTCGGGGTGCACGCTGGAGGCGTCCAACGGGTCGGCCCCGCCCCGGATGCGCAGGAAGCCCGCGCACTGCTCGTACGCCTTCGGCCCGAGCCGGGCGACGTCCTTGAGCGCCGTCCGCGCGGGGAACGGACCGTGGGCGTCGCGGTGCGAGACGATGTTCTCGGCGAGCCCGGAGCTGATCCCCGACACCCGGGCCAGCAGCGGCGCCGACGCCGTGTTCACGTCCACCCCGACGCCGTTCACACAGTCCTCGACGACGGCGTCCAGCGAGCGGGACAGCTTCACCTCGGACAGGTCGTGCTGGTACTGACCGACCCCGATGGACTTCGGGTCGATCTTCACCAGTTCCGCCAGCGGGTCCTGGAGCCGGCGCGCGATGGACACCGCGCCGCGCAGCGAGACGTCCATGTCCGGGAGTTCCTGCGAGGCGAACGCCGAGGCCGAGTACACCGAGGCGCCGGCCTCGGAGACCATCACCTTGGTCAGCTTCAGCTCGGGGTGCCGGGTGATCAGGTCACCCGCCAGCTTGTCGGTCTCGCGGGACGCCGTGCCGTTGCCGACGGCGATCAGCTCGACCGCGTGCTCCCGGGCCAGCTTCGCCAGCACGGCCAGCGACGCGTCCCACTTGTTCTGCGGCACGTGCGGATGGATCACCTCCGTCGCGACGACCTTGCCGGTGGTGTCGACCACGGCGACCTTCACCCCGGTACGGAAACCGGGGTCGAGCCCGAGGGTCGCACGGGTGCCCGCCGGGGCGGCCAGCAGCAGGTCCCGCAGGTTCGCCGCGAACACCCGGACCGCCTCGTCCTCGGCGGCCGTCCGCAGCCGCAGCCGCAGGTCGATCCCGAGGTGCACCAGGACCCGGGTGCGCCAGGCCCAGCGGACCGTGTCCTTCAGCCAGCGGTCCCCGGGGCGACCCCGGTCGGCGATGTCGAACCGGGAGGCGATCGCCTGCTCGTAGGAGGTGGGCACCGGGGCGGCGGTCGGGTCCTGCGGCTCCTCGGGCTCCAGGACGAGGTCGAGGACCTCCTCCTTCTCCCCGCGCAGCAACGCGAGGACCCGGTGCGAGGGCAGTTCGGTGAACGGTTCGGCGAAGTCGAAGTAGTCGGCGAACTTCGCGCCCGCCTCCTCCTTGCCCGCCCGGACCTTCGCCTGGACCCGTCCGCGCGTCCACATGCGTTCCCGCAGCTCACCGATGAGGTCCGCGTCCTCCGAGAACCGCTCGGTGAGGATCGCCCGGGCCCCGTCCAGGGCGGCCTGCGGATCGGCCACGCCCTTGTCGGCGTCCACGAACGCCGTGGCGGCGGCCGTCGGGTCCACCGACGGGTCGCCCAGCAGGCCGTCGGCGAGCGGTTCCAGCCCGGCCTCCCGGGCGATCTGCGCCTTGGTCCGCCGCTTCGGCTTGAACGGCAGGTAGATGTCCTCCAGGCGGGCCTTCGTGTCGGCGGCCCGGATCGACGCCTCCAACACCTCCGTCAGCTTGCCCTGCTCGCGCACCGAGTCGAGGATCGTGGCCCGCCGCTCCTCCAGCTCGCGCAGATAGCGCAGCCGCTCCTCCAGGGTGCGCAGCTGGGCGTCGTCCAGCGACTCGGTCGCCTCCTTGCGGTAGCGGGCGATGAAGGGCACGGTCGAACCGCCGTCGAGCAGTTCGACCGCGGCCCGCACCTGCCGCTCCCGCACGCCGAGTTCCTCGGCGATCCTGCCTTCGATGGACCCTACGAGGGGTGTCGTCACGTTCCCGTACCGCCTTCTCCACTGGGGTTGCGCGGCAATTGTGGCAGGTTACGGCGGCGGCGGGCCCGCAGGGCGAGCATCGGGCACGCCGTGGGACGGGCCGCCCCCGCCGCCCGGCGGGTCAGCCCTTGCCGAAGGCGTCGGCGGGGAACGCGCCCGCCGCCAGCGCGGTGCGCGTGAAGCCTCCGGCGAGTTCGGTCAACCGTGCGACACCGGCTTCCCCCAGGTGTGCGTAGGGGGCGCCGTCCAGCCGGTCGGTGCGCTCCTCCAACTCCGTGCGCAGGGCGCGTCCCGCATCGGTCAGCTCCCCGTCCGCGGTGAGCAGGCCCCGGGCGCGCAGTCGTTCGCCCGCCGCCTCCCAGTCGGTGCGTCGCCAGCCCCGTGAACCCGTGGCCCACTTCGGTGTCATGCCCTTGCCGGTCGCGGTGTGGCTGACCATCGCCTCCACCGGGTCGAGCCCGAGGTCGAGCAGGACGGCCACGTGCCCGTCGCCCCGGTGTTCGCGCAGCAGGGTCGAGGCGTGCCAGAGCGCGAGGTGCGCGGCGTCGGGGACCTCCAGTCCGGCGTGGGCCGCGTACAGCGCGCGGCCGTGCGGGGCGCACCCCTCGGCGGCCCGCAGCGCGAGCCCGGCCGCCTCCGCCATTTCCGGCGACGCCAGCGCGTCCGCCCCGAGCAGCCGCCGCAAGGACGCGTCCACGGCCCGCAGTCGGGCGGCGAGCACCGCACCGGGGTCGGCGGTGCGCCACGCACCGGGCAGGTGGGCGGCGACCAGGGCGGGGCTGAACACGTAGAACGCCGCCGTCACCGGCCCCGGTCCGACCGGCCCCATGGCCGCCGAGCGCAGCGCGAAGTACGTGGCCGACCAGCCCTCGAAGCCGAGGGCCGTCATCTCGGCGGAAGCCTCGGGGGCGAAGTAGTGCGCGGAGTGGAGGGGATTGAGGACGTGGTGGCACCGGCGGGCGGCGCGCTCCGGGAGGGAACCCATGGCCGTACGTTACTGACCGGTCATTAGGTAGCGGAAGGGGTACCGGGTATCCGGGCTCCGGTCGTGGCAGGAAAGGAGGGACACCCGTCATTGCGGTCATCGACCACTCCGGCGAACAATCGATCACATGTCGCAGCGAACCGTTCTCGTCCTCCTCTTCGACGGGGTGCAGAGCCTCGACCTCACCGGACCGGTGGAGGTGTTCAGCGGCGCGGCGCGCGCCCTGGGCGACCCGAACCTCGGATACCGGGTCCGTACGGCCTCCGTGGACGGCCGGCCGGTGCGCACCTCCAGCGGGTTGACCCTCGTCCCGGACACCGACCTGGCGACCGCGTCCGTACCGCACACCCTGGTCGTTCCCGGCGGCGTAGGCACCCGGCCCGGGCATCCGCCGCTCATCGAGTGGCTGCGGGCCTACGGCCTCTGCGCCGAACGCCTGGTGTCGGTCTGCACGGGCGCCGCCCTGTTGGCGAAGGCCGGACTCCTCGACGGCCGCCGGGCCACCACCCACTGGGCGCACAGCGACTCCCTGGCCCGTGACCACCCCGCCGTCGAGGTCGATCCGGACCCGATCTTCATCCGTGACGGAAAGGTGTCGACCTCGGCCGGTGTCACCTCGGGCATCGACCTGGCGCTCGCCCTCGTGGAGGAGGACCACGGCCGGGACGTCGCCCTGACCATCGCCCGGTACCTGGTGGTGTTCCTGCGCCGCCCGGGCAACCAGGCCCAGTTCAGCGTCCAGCTCGCCGCCCAGACCGCGAGCCGTTCGCCGCTGCGCGAGGTGCAGCGGTGGGTCTCCGAGCACCCCGGCGCCGATCTGTCGGTGGCGGCCCTCGCCTCCCGCGCCGCGTTGTCGCCCCGGCACTTCGCCCGGGCGTTCCACGCGGAGACCGGGATGACTCCCGGGCGGTACGTGGAGCGGGTGCGCGTCGAGCACGCCCGCCGGCTGCTGGAGGAGACCACGGACGGGATCGAGCAGATCTCCCGCAACAGCGGCTACCGCAACCCGGAGGCGCTGCGCCGTGCGTTCGTCCGCACCCTCGGCGCCCCGCCGACGGACTACCGCCGCCGCTTCCGTCCCGCCGCCTGACCTCCCGCCCCCCTGCGACCACTCCGCTCCCGTGACCGACCGTCACCCACCGTCATCGACCGAAAGGCCGTGCCATGCAGATCGCCGTCATCCTGTTCGAGGGCTTCACCTCCCTCGACGTCGTGGGTCCCTACGAGACGCTCCAGCACCTCCCCGGAGCCGAGACCGTCCTGGTCTCCGCGACCCGGGGCCCGGTCCGCAACGATTCGGGCAGCCTGGCGCTGGTCGCCGACCGGACCTTCGAGGAGGTGACCACCCCGGACATCGTCGTCGTCCCGGGCGGAGCGGAGGTCGGCCCGCAGACCGAGGACGCCGTGCTCCTGGAGTGGCTGCGGTCGGTCGACCGCGGCACCACCTGGACCACCTCGGTGTGCACGGGTTCGCTGATCCTCGGGGCGGCCGGTCTGCTCACCGGCCGGCGCGCCACCACGCACTGGCTGGAGAGGGAGCGGCTGCGGTCCTTCGGCGCCGAACCGAGCGCCGAGCGCGTGGTGTTCGACGGGAAGTACGTGACGGCCGCGGGGGTGTCCGCGGGCATCGACATGGGGCTCACCCTGGTGGGCAAGATCGCGGGTGACCGCGTCGCGCGGTCGGTCCAACTGGTCCTGGAGTACGACCCGCAGCCGCCCTACGACTCGGGCTCCCCGGAGAAGGCCCCGGCCGACCTGGTCGCCGAGTGGCGCGCGAGGGCCGGTCAGCAGGTCTGAGTCGCAGCAGCGTGCGCCGGGGCACACAGGGGGGTCCCGGCGCCCGCGGGCCCGCGAGCGGAGGCCGTCCCCGCCCGTCGGGGTCCGTCCCTACGCGACGGGCGGGGACGGCCAGGGGAAGCGGGGCGGCCGGTGTTCGAGGAACGCGGCGACCCCCTCGGCGGTCTCTCCGGTGCCCCGGGCCAGCGCGGACCAGTGCTCGGCCCGGTCCGAGCGGCCCGCCGAGAAGTCCTTGGCCGCCGCTTGGGTCAGCTGGGAGCGTGCCGTGAGGATCTCCGTGAACTCGGCGACCCGCGCGTCCAGCGCGTCCGGTGCCCACACCTCGTCCACCAACCCGGTGCGCAGGGCCCGCGCCGCGTCGATCAGCTCCCCGGAGAACAACAGGTACTTCGCCGTGGCGGGCCCCACCAGGGAGACCAGACGACGGGTGGACGACTCGGGGTAGATGATGCCGAGCTTCGCCGGAGTGACCCCGAACAGGGCGTCCTCGTCGGCGAACCGCAGATCGCAGGCGGCGGCGAGCTGGCAGCCGCCCCCCACGCAGTGCCCGCGCACCACGGCCAGCGTCGGCTTGGGGAAGGCGGCGAGGGCTTCCTCGGCCCGCACCGAGAGTTCCTGGGTCGCCTCCACCGTCCCGGGCGGCCCGCTCAGCGTCGAGATGTCCGCGCCCGCGCAGAACGTTCCGCCCGCGCCGGTGAGCACCAACGCCCGTACCGCGGGGTCGACGGCCAGCTCGTCGAGGATCGGCGGCAGGGACCGCCACATCTCCTCGGTCATGGCGTTCCGCTTCGCGGGCTGGCAGATGACGATGGTGGCGACCCCGTCGGTCACTCCGTACGGCAACTGAGGCTCCATGCGAACGGATGCTATCTGCACCGGCCGAACGTACGATCATCAGTGGGGGGCGCGCAGGCCCTGGGAGGCGCCGATGAGTACGCCCCGTACCGAGGTCAAGAAGCTGCGGCGTGGGTTCACGGGACTGGTGGTCCTGGGCATCCTGCTCGTCATCGCCGGAGTGGTCGGTCTGGTCTACGT
Organism: Streptomyces sp. NPDC127068; assembly: GCF_042724695.1. Classification (NCBI taxonomy): domain Bacteria; kingdom Bacillati; phylum Actinomycetota; class Actinomycetes; order Kitasatosporales; family Streptomycetaceae; genus Streptomyces; species Streptomyces sp. NPDC127068. The sequence goes on from NZ_JBHXEN010000021.1 coordinate 39,206, forward strand.
CGGCGTGGCGACGCTGACGACGATGTTCCTGTTCGGCTGGCTGTTGCTGATCGGCGGGATCATCGGGCTGGTGCACGCCGTCCAGTCGCGACACGAGAGCTACTTCTGGCCCGCGGTGCTGATCGCCGCGCTGTACCTGGCCGCCGGCGTCGTGATCCTGCGCCGGCCGGACGTGGCCGCGGCGACCCTCACCATGTTCGCCGCCCTGCTGTTCCTGGCGGGCGGACTGTTCCGGCTGGTCGGAGCGCTGGTGGCGCGCGGCCCGCAGCTCGGTTGGGCGCTGGTGCAGGGCGCGCTGGGCGTCCTCCTGGGGGTACTGGTCCTCGCGGAGTGGCCGAGCAGCAGCGTGTACGTCATCGGCTGTTTCTTCTCGCTGGCCCTGCTCTTCGACGGCCTGGGGCTGATCGCCACCGGGGTCGGCGGGCGACAGATCGTGGGCCTGGTGACCGACACCCTGGCCGGGCCGGAGGAATCCGCTGCGGGGAGCGGGCGGCACGACGACCGGCCGCCCGGGGCCACGGGCTAGTCGGGGCGCGGGCCGACCGCGCACGGGGTCGGTGCTGGGGCCGGCCGTTCCGGTGACCGAGGAAGCGCCTTGTCGCGTACAACCTGAAGAGCGTCCGAACGCGGCAAATCGGGTCAGGGGCGGTCATGTGCGCCGACGCGGTCAAGCGCGATCGGTCACAATGCGTCGATAGTTGCTGACTTTTGGTCAGGTATCCGGTGTGGGCCCGGTCGTTCCTAACACTCGACGTGTGGAGACAATCGAGCGCGAGGGCGGCGACCGGACGATGGACAGTGCTGGCAGGCGGGATTCCGGACCGCTCCCGGTATCCGGTCACGGAGCGTCACCGGGCACCGTCCCCGGCCCCCTGCCGTACGAGGGCGTGTGGCGCTTCCAGGCCCCGGCGGCGGACGCCTCGGTGCCCCGGGCCCGACGGGCGGTCCGCGACCTGCTGCTGAGGCAACGGGTGCCGGTCTCCGACGAGCTGCTCCAGGGGCTGCTGCTGATCGTCTCGGAGCTGGCGACCAATGCGGTCAAGCACGCCGCGGTGCTCTCCCCGCTGCTCACCGTGGAACTGGCGGTCGGCGCCGAGTGGGTGCGGGTGTCCGTCGAGGACAACCACCCCTACCGACCGACCGCCCTGGAGGCCGATCACGGCCAGACCGGCGGCCGGGGGCTGCTCCTCGTCCGGGAGGTGACCCGGGAGGCGGGCGGCGTCTGCGACGTGGAGAAGACGCCGAGCGGCGGCAAGGTCATCTGGGCCGCCCTGCCGCTCGGGCCGCTGACGGTCCCCGCCCGCCGCGCGGCACGGTACTGACGGTGACCTGAGGTACACGTGGTGCATGAGGTGGTCCGGCCCCCGGCCGGACCACCCCCGTGGCTCACCAGCCCGCGGACGGGCCCGTCAGCTCCCTGATGGCGGGTCGCGCGGCGTCCAGCACGGTCATGAACCAGGCCGAGAAGGCGTCCTTCTCGTGCCGCGCCAGCAACTCCTCGTACGTCACGAAGGCGGTGTCCCCGACCTCGGTGGCGTCCGGCCGCGGCGGCTGCTGGACCATCCCGACGAACAGGTGGTTGAACTCCTGCTCCACCAGCCCCGACGCCGGGTCCGGGTGGTTGTAGCGGACGGTCCCGGCCTCGGCGAGCAGGGACGGGGAGACCCCCAGCTCCTCGAAGGTGCGACGGGCCGCCGCCGCGAAGGGGGCCTCGCCCGGGTACGGGTGGCCGCAACAGGTGTTCGACCAGACGCCGGGGGAGTGGTACTTGCCGAGCGCGCGCTGCTGGACCAGCAGTCGTCCTCGCTCGTCGAACAGGAACACCGAGAACGCCCGGTGCAACTGCCCCGGGGCCTGGTGGGCGGAGAGCTTCTCGGCCGTGCCGATGGTGGCGCCGTCCTCGTCGACCAGCTCCAGCATGATCGCTTCGGCGGTGGTGCCCGGCGCGGTGTGCTCCGCGTTCGCAGGTGTGATCGGCATACCCATCCTTCGCTTCGGTCCTCGCACGTCAAGTCTGCCGCATATCACCGACACTTCCGGCATCGACGACGTGCGCCGCGTGCCGCTGGCCCGTCGTCCGGGCACGTCACGCGACGGTCCGGACGCCCGGAGCGATCGGCTACCTGACTCGGTTCCCGCCCCCCGCGGGGGAAACACCCGCCGGCCTCCTAGCGCACCAGTTCCCCCCGGGCGCCCGGTTCCGCACCGCGCACGGGGAGCCCGACCGCCGGGACCGGGCTCCCCGAACCGCACCTGTGGCGGAGGTCAGTGACACACCCTCGCCTCGTGCGCGGCGTGCCCGCTGGGCTCCAACTGGAACGTGCAGTGCGCGACGTCGAAGTGGTCCCCGAGGCAGTGCTGGAGGTCGTGGAGCATCCTCTCGTGCCCCGTTCGATTCAGGACCTCCTCGCTGACCACCACGTGCGCCGAGAGCACGGGCATCCCGGAGGTGATCGTCCAAGCGTGCAGGTCGTGCACCTCCTCGACCCCTTCCAGCCCGAGGATGTGCGACCGGACCTCCTCCATGTCGACCCCCTTGGGCGCCGACTCCAGCAGCACGTTCAGGGTCTCGCGCAGCAGCTTCACCGTCCGCGGAATGATCATCAGGCCGATGACGAGCGAGGCGAGCGGGTCCGCGGCCTGCCAACCGGTGGACATGATGACCAGTGCGGAGATCACGACCGCGAGGGAGCCGAGGGCGTCCGACAGGACCTCCAGGAAGGCGCCCCGCACATTGAGGCTCTCCTTCTGGCCGCGCATCAGCAGTGACAGCGAGACGAGGTTCGCGACCAGGCCGATCAGGCCGAAGACGACCGTCAGCCCGCCCTCGGTCTCGGTCGGCGTGATGAACCGCTGGATCGCCTCGTAGAGCACGTAGCCGCCGACTCCGAGGAGCAGCAGACAGTTCGCGAGTGCCGCGAGGATCTCCGCCCGGGCGAACCCGAAGGTGCGGTTCACGCTCGGTGGACGGTTCGCGAAGTGGATCGCGAGCAGGGCCATGCCGAGCCCCACCGCGTCCGTGGCCATGTGGGCGGCGTCCGCGACGAGCGCCAGCGATCCGGTGACGACGCCGCCGATGATCTCCATCACCAGCACGGTCAACGTGATCGAGAGTGCGATCCGCAGCCGTCCTCTGTGTGCGGCTGCGGCCGTGCCGGTCAGGGGTGCGCCGTGGGTGTGCCCGTGATCGTGCCCTGCCCCCATGAAAACCATCCTTCGATGTGGTGGTCGGTGCCCTTTCCGCGTTTCAGTCAACTACGGGTGGGGGGTATCTGGCAACACGGCACTGAACACCGTTGTCATGTGCTCTGACCTGCGGAAACGAATCGCAGGTCAGAGCGTCGACAAGATCGAATGCAGGGGTGCAGGCCGGTCCGTGAAGCCCTCCGCCGATAGCTGCGCGACCCGTGCGCGACCCCTTGCGCCGCTTCCCCTCCGGCAGGCCGCGCGGCGGCGGTCGGGCACCCGTACATCGGGGGTGACGCAGGTGCGCCCGCGCCGCTGCACCCCGCCCCCGCACCGTCCGCCGCGGACCACTGGGGAGCCCCCCGCCTCCGGCGGTTTGTGATACCGCTCCTGATCAACAATGATGATCGCGGCGGTGCGGGGGCGGTGGACCGTGCTGATCGGGCCGTGAACGGGTGGTGAACACCCATGAGTACGCATCCGATAGCCTCTGCCGACATGCCGCCCGGCCGACCCCGGTCCCGGGGCGCGCCCTCACCTATGCACACGTCCGGCGCCAGTGGGCCGGAACCCAGGGAGTGAGTTCCTCTGTCGACCGCCATCCTCACCGGCCGGCCGGTCCCGGGATCGTCGCTCGAAGGCGATCTGCGGGACCTCGGCTTCGACGTGCGGGTCGCCGAGGAGGCGGCCGACGTCCCCGCGCTGCTCGCCGCCGCCCCCGCCGGGCAGCGGGTGGCGCTCGTGGACAGCCGCTTCGTGGGCCACCTCCACGCACTACGGCTCGCCCTCACGGACCCCCGCTTCCCCGTCGCCGCCGTCCCCGGCGCCGTCACCGCGCAGCCCGCCGCCCGGGACGCCCTCGACCGCGCGGTGCGCGAGAGCGCCGGCGGCGAGACGCACCCGACGGACGCCGAGGTCGCCACCGGGGGGCCGGGCACCGCCCTGACCTCCGAGCGCACCGCCCCCGACCGGGCCGCCGAACGCGTCGAGGCCGCGGGCACCCCGGTGCACCGGCCCGAACTCGGCACCCTCGTCGCCGTCGTCCCCGCCGACCCGCAGACCCGCAACGAGGCCCGCCAGGCCGTCGCCGCCGTCGACGACGAGGCCGTCCGGCTGCGGACCGCGGTGAAGTCCCGGGACGGGTTCGTCACCACCTACGCCATCAGCCCGTACTCGCGCTACCTGGCCCGCTGGTGCGCCCGCCGCGGACTGACCCCCAACCAGGTCACCACCGCGTCCCTGATCACCGCACTGATAGCCGCGGGCTGTGCCGCCACCGGTACCCGGGGCGGATTCGTCGCCGCCGGCGCCCTGTTGCTGTTCTCGTTCGTCCTCGACTGCGCCGACGGACAGCTCGCCCGCTACTCCCTCCAGTACTCCACGCTCGGAGCCTGGCTCGACGCCACCTTCGACCGGGCCAAGGAGTACGCCTACTACGCCGGACTGGCCCTCGGCGCCGCCCGCGGCGGCGACGACGTGTGGGCCCTCGCGCTCGGCGCCATGGTCCTCCAGACCTGCCGCCACGTCGTGGACTTCGCCTTCACCGAGGCCAACCACGACGCCACCGCGAACACCAGCCCCACCGCCGCCCTCTCCGACCGCCTCGACAGCGTGGGCTGGACAGTCTGGGTGCGCCGCATGATCGTGCTGCCGATCGGGGAGCGCTGGGCCCTGATCGCCATGCTCACCGCGGTCACCACCCCCCGGATTACCCTGGTCGTGCTGATCGTGGGCTGCGCGTTCGCCGCCTGCTACACCACCGCCGGGCGCGTCCTGCGCTCGCTGACCCGCAAGGCGGTCCGCAGCGACCGGGCCGCCCGGGCCCTGCACGAACTCGCCGACACCGCGGTCCTCGCCGAGGCCTTCGCCAAGGCGGCCACGGGCATCGCCCGACGGCTCCCGTCCTTCGCGCCGCCCGCCGTCGCGCTGCTCGGCGGCGCGGCCGTCGTGGCGAGCGCCGTCCTCACCGACTTCGGCGGCTGGCTGCCCGTCGTCGCCGCCTGCCTCTACGTGGTGACCTCCGGCCTCGCGGTCGCCCGCCCGCTGAAGGGCCCCCTCGACTGGCTGGTGCCGCCGCTGTTCCGCGCCGCCGAGTACGGGACGGTGCTGGCCCTGGCCGCCCAGTCGGGGGTGAACGGAGCGTTGCCCGCTGCTTTCGGGCTGGTGGCGGCCGTCGCCTACCATCACTACGACACGGTCTACCGCATTCGCGGTGGCACCGGCGCGCCGCCGAGCTGGCTGGTGCGCGCGATCGGGGGGCAGGAGGGCAGGGTCCTCCTGGTCGCCCTCGCCGCGGCCCTGCTCGGCAACACAGGTTTCACCGCCCTGCTCACGGCCGTCGCCGTGGCCGTGGCACTCGTGGTGCTCGCCGAGAGCATCCGCTTCTGGGTCTCCTCCGGAGCACCCGCCGTACACGATGAAGGAGAACCCGCATGATCGGCCTCGTGCTGGCGGCCGGCGCCGGACGGCGTCTGCGCCCCTACACCGACACCCTCCCCAAGGCCCTGGTGCCGGTGGGCCCCGAGGGAGCCGAGGACAGCATCACCGTCCTCGACCTCACCCTCGGCAACTTCGCCGAGATCGGACTCACCGAGGTCGCGATCATCGTCGGGTACCGCAAGGAGGCCGTGTACGAGCGCAAGGCGGCCCTGGAGGCGAAGTACGGCCTCAAGCTGACGCTCATCGACAACGACAAGGCCGAGGAGTGGAACAACGCCTACTCCCTGTGGTGCGGCCGTGACTCCATCGCCCACACGGTGATCCTCGCCAACGGCGACACCGTGCACCCCGTCTCGGTCGAGAAGACCCTGCTCGCCGCCCGCGGCGAGGGCAAGAAGATCATTCTCGCCCTCGACACGGTCAAGCAGCTCGCCGACGAGGAGATGAAGGTGGTCGTGGACCCCGCCAAGGGCGTCCAGAAGATCACCAAGCTGATGGACCCCGCCGAGGCGACGGGCGAGTACATCGGCGTCACCCTCATCGAGGGCGAGGCCGCCGCCGAGCTGGCCGACGCCCTGAAGACCACCTTCGAGCGGGACCCCGACCTCTACTACGAGGACGGCTACCAGGAGCTCGTCAACCGCGGCTTCAAGGTGGACGTCGCGCCCATCGGCGACGTCAAGTGGGTCGAGATCGACAACCACGACGACCTCGCCAAGGGGCGTGAGATCGCGTGCCAGTACTGACACGCCTGATCCCGTCGCCGCTCGTCGTCGACATCCGCGCGGGTGCCCTCGACGACCTCGTCGGGGTCCTCGCGGACCAGCGCATCTCCACGTCGGGCAAGCTCGCCGTCGCCATCAGCGGCGGATCGGGCGCCCGGCTGCGGGAGCGCCTGGAACCCGCACTGCCGGGAGCCGAGTGGTTCCCGGTCGACGGCGGCACGCTGGACGACGCGGTCAAGCTCGCCGACGCCATGAAGAAGGGCCGCTACGACGCCGTCGTCGGCCTCGGCGGCGGCAAGATCATCGACTGTGCCAAGTTCGCCGCCGCCCGGATCGGCCTGCCGCTGGTCGCGGTGGCGACGAACCTGGCGCACGACGGCCTGTGCTCCCCGGTCGCGACCCTGGACAACGACGCGGGCCGCGGCTCGTACGGGGTGCCGAACCCGATCGCGGTCGTCATCGACCTCGACGTGGTCCGTGAGGCTCCCGTGCGGTTCGTCCGCTCCGGCATCGGTGACGCCGTCTCCAACATCTCCTGCGTCGCCGACTGGGAGCTGGCCCACCGCGAGACCGGCGAGTCCATCGACGGCCTGGCCGCCGCCATCGCCCGGCAGGCCGGCGAGGCCGTGCTGCGCCACCCCGGCGGGGTCGGCGACGACGGGTTCCTCCAGGTGCTCGCCGAAGGGCTGGTCCTCACCGGCATCTCCATGTCGGTCGCGGGCGACTCCCGTCCCGCTTCCGGCGCCTGCCACGAGATCAACCACGCCTTCGACCTCCTCTTCCCCAAACGGGCCGCGAGCCACGGCGAGCAGGTCGGCCTGGGCGCCGCGTTCGCCATGCACCTGCGCGGCGCGCACGAGGAGTCCCGGCACATCGCCGAGGTGCTGCGCCGCCACGGGCTGCCCGTGGTGCCGGGGGACATCGGCTTCAGCGTGGACGAGTTCGTCCAGGCCGTGGCGTTCGCCCCGCAGACCCGGCCGGGTCGCTACACCATCCTCGAACACCTCGACCTGAACACCGACCAGATCAAGGACGCATACGCCGACTATGCCAAGGCCATCGGTAGCTGAACTCCGCCCGGTCGTGCACCCCGAAGGGGTCAAGGACCGGCGCAGCGGTGAGCACTGGGCGGGACGCCTGTACATGCGGGAGATCTCGCTGCGCTGCGACCCCTACCTGGTGAACACCAGGATCACGCCCAACCAGCTCACGTACCTGATGATCGTGGCGGGCGTCCTGGCGGGCGCGGCCCTGCTGGTGCCCGGTCTGACCGGGGCGCTGGTCGGGGCCGTCCTCATCCAGCTCTACCTGCTGTTGGACTGCGTCGACGGAGAGGTGGCCCGCTGGCGGGGCCAGACCTCCATCACGGGCGTCTACCTGGACCGCATCGGCCACTACCTCTCCGAGGCCGCGCTCCTCGTCGGCTTCGGCATCCGCGGCGCCGACGCGTTCGGCGACGGCGGTCCCGAGTGGCTGTGGGCCTTCCTGGGCACCCTGGCCGCGCTCGGCGCGATCCTGATCAAGGCCGAGACGGACCTGGTCGACGTGGCGCGGTCCCGCAGCGGTCTGCCGGCCGTCAAGGACGAGGCGGCCACGCCCCGCTCCTCGGGGCTCGCACTGGCCCGTCGGGCCGCCGCCGCCCTGAAGTTCCACCGACTGGTGGGCGGGGTCGAGGCGAGCCTGTTCATCCTGGTCGTGGCGATCCTCGACATGATCGGCGGGGACCTGTTCTGGACCCGGCTCGGCATCGCCGTGCTCGCGGGCATCGCCCTGCTCCAGACGCTGTTGCACCTGGTGTCCATCCTGGCCTCCAGCCGGCTGAAGTGAGGCCGCAGGTGGACAGCCCCCTCAAGGTCGGCGCGGTCGTCATCACCATGGGCAACCGCCCCGACGAGTTGCGCGCCCTCCTGAGGTCGGTGGCCGAGCAGGACGGCGATCCGATCGAGGTGGTCGTCGTCGGCAACGGTGCGCCGGTGCCGGAGGTGCCCGACGGGGTGCGCACGGTGGAACTGCCCGAGAACCTGGGCATCCCCGGCGGCCGCAACGTCGGCATCGAAGCGTTCGGTCCGTCGGGCGGCGACGTTGACGTGCTGCTGTTCCTCGACGACGACGGGCTGCTGCCCCGCTCCGACACCGCGGAACTGTGCCGCAGGGCGTTCGCCGAGGACCCCCGGCTCGGGATCGTGAGCTTCCGGATCGCGGACCCCGACACGGGGGTCACCCAGCGCCGGCACGTCCCGCGCCTGCGGGCCTCGGACCCGATGCGCTCCTCCCGCGTGACCACGTTCCTCGGTGGCGCGAGCGCGGTGCGCACCCGGGTCCTCGCGGAGGTCGGCCCGCTGCCGGGGGAGTTCTTCTACGCCCACGAGGAGACCGACCTCGCGTGGCGGGCCCTCGACGGCGGCTGGCTGATCGACTACCGCTCCGACATGGTTCTGCACCACCCCACGACCGCACCGTCGCGGCATGCGGTCTACCACCGGATGGTGGCCCGCAACCGGGTCTGGTTGGCCCGCCGCAACCTGCCCGCGCCCCTGGTTCCCCTGTACCTAGGGGTGTGGCTGTCGCTCACCCTCGCCCGCCGTCCCTCCGGGCCCGCCCTCAAGGCGTGGTTCGGCGGGTTCCGGGAGGGCTGGGGCGGACCGTGCGGTCCCCGGCGTCCGATGAAGTGGCGTACCGTGTGGCGACTGACCCGGCTGGGTCGTCCCCCGGTGATCTGACAAGCTCGGGTCTGAGAACATTCCGGCCGTGCTCTCACCCCCGGAGGGCAGCCGGCACTCGCCCGTGTCCGGCCAGGCAGCTCATCTCTTGAAGACGAAAGTTTCCACTTGTGAGTGAGACAACGCATGACGGCGGTGTCGCGGTGAGTGCGCCCCCGTCGCCCGATGACGGGCTCTCCCCGGCGGCACTGGCCGCCAAGCACGGACTGTCCGTGAGCGGTGCCCGCCCCGGACTCGCGGCGTACGTCCGCGAGCTCTGGGGGCGGCGCCACTTCATCCTGGCGTTCTCGCAGGCCAAACTCACCGCGCAGTACAGCCAGGCCAAACTGGGCCAGCTCTGGCAGGTGGTCACGCCGCTGCTGAACGCGCTGGTCTACTTCCTGATCTTCGGGATGATCCTGAAGGCGAGCCGGGGCATGGAGATGGATGTGTACATCCCCTTCCTGGTCACCGGGGTGTTCGTCTTCACCTTCACCCAGAGCTCCGTGATGGCCGGCGTCAGGGCCATCTCCGGCAACCTGGGCCTGGTCCGGGCGCTGCACTTCCCGCGCGCCTCGCTGCCGATCTCCTTCGCGCTCCAGCAGCTCCAGCAGCTGCTGTTCTCGATGCTCGTGGTGTTCGCCGTCGCCGTGGCGTGCGGCAGTTACCCCAGCCTGTCGTGGCTGCTGATCGTGCCGGCCCTGGTGCTCCAGTTCTTCTTCAACACCGGACTGGCCCTGATCATGGCCCGGCTCGGCAGCAAGACCCCGGACCTGGCGCAGCTGATGCCGTTCGTGATGCGGACGTGGATGTACGCCTCGGGCGTCATGTTCTCCATCCCGATCATGCTGAAGGACAAGCCCTCGTGGATCGCTGACGTCCTCCAGTGGAACCCGGCCGCGGTCTACATGGACCTGATGCGGTTCGCGGTCATCGACGGCTACGGCTCGGAGAACCTGCCGTCGCACGTGTGGGCCCTCGCGCTGGGCTGGGCGGTCCTGGTGGCCGTCGGTGGATTCGTGTACTTCTGGAAGTCCGAGGAGCGGTACGGCCGTGGCTGAGCAGAGCGGGGGCGCCCTGCGCCCCACCGTGATCGCGGACGAGTTGCACATCGTCTACCGGGTCAACGGTGCGAAGACCGGCAAGGGCAGCGCCACCTCGGCGCTCAGCCGCATCATCCGGCGCGGCGAGGAGCGCGGCGTGCGCAAGGTGCACGCGGTGCGCGGGGTGTCCTTCATCGCCTACCGCGGCGAGGCGATCGGCCTGATCGGCTCCAACGGTTCCGGCAAGTCGACCCTGCTGCGGGCGATCGCCGGGCTGCTGCCCGCCGAGCGCGGCAAGGTCTACACCGACGGCCAGCCCTCGCTGCTCGGGGTGAACGCGGCCCTGATGAACGACCTGACCGGTGAGCGCAACGTCATATTGGGCGGTCTCGCCATGGGCATGTCCCGTGAGCAGATCAGGTCGCGCTACCAGCAGATCGTGGACTTCTCGGGCATCAACGAGAAGGGCGACTTCATCACCCTCCCGATGCGTACCTACTCGTCGGGAATGGCGGCCCGCCTGCGGTTCTCCATCGCGGCGGCCAAGGACCACGACGTCCTGATGATCGACGAGGCGCTGGCCACCGGTGACCGCAGCTTCCAGAAGCGGTCCGAGGCCCGCATCCGGGAGCTGCGCAAGGAGGCCGGCACGGTGTTCCTGGTCAGCCACAACAACAAGTCCATCCGCGACACCTGTGACCGGGTGCTGTGGCTGGAGCGCGGTGAACTGCGGATGGACGGTCCGACGGCGGACGTCCTGAAGGAGTACGAGAAGTTCACCGGGAAGTAGCCGACTTCCCGTTCCGCGCCCCCGCCGCCCCCGCCGGGCGAACCCCTGGCACCACGAACGGACCCCGCCGGAGCCACCGGACGGGGTCCGTTCACGTGCCGGTCCAACTTCCCTGCCGCGGGGTGGCCCTGACGTTCCGTGGAAGTGCGCCCAGGTCGGAACCTGGGGAGCGGCCGGTTCGTTCCTCTGGAGTGCGGTAGCCCGGGCCGACGCTTCCACTCCGTACAACGTAAGCTGGACCGGTCCTGACTCACGGCAACCGGGGAGATCGCGGTCAACGCCCCCCGGCACCCCCGCTGCGAATCATGTGGGCGGTGTGTCCGAAAGAGGATGTTTTAGGTCGGTAGTGTAGAACGGAGATGTGACGGCAATGGCTACGGAGAGTCTCCGACTCCGCGACGCTTCCGCAGTCTCCTCACCGGGCGGCGCGCGGTGAAGGAAGCCGAGAGGACGCCCATGCACAGCACGTCCCGCCCCGGGCCCCCCGCGGCCCGCTCCGGCGCCCCGGCGCCCGCGCAGCGCCGCCCCGGTCCCGTCACCGACGCCACGGCACTGCACACCCTCGACAAGGCCGCGCACGAGAACTTCCCCGTCGCCCCCTTCTTCCTGCCGCGGGCCTGGCGGACCGACCTCATGGCGCTGTACGGGTACGCGCGCCTGGTGGACGACATCGGCGACGGAGACCTCGCGCCCGGCGGCGCGGACGCCCGCCACCTCGGCCTTTCCCCCGCCGACGCCGCGGACCGACTCGTCTTCCTCGACGCCTTCGAGGGCGATCTGCGCCGGGTCTTCGCCCCGGCCTCGGACGGCCCCCGCCACCCGTTGCTCCAGCAGCTCGTGCCCACGGTCCGCCGCCACCGCCTCGACCCCGAACCCTTCCTCGGGCTGATCGCCGCCAACCGACAGGACCAACTCGTCAGCCGCTACGCGACCCACGAGGACCTGCTCGCCTACTGCGAACTCTCCGCCAATCCGGTCGGCAGGCTCGTCCTCGCCGTCACCGGCACCTCCACCCCCGAGCGCGTCCGCCGCTCCGACGCCGTGTGCACCGGCCTCCAGATCGTCGAGCACCTCCAGGACGTCGCCGAGGACCTCGCCCGCGACCGGATCTACCTGCCCGCCGAGGACCTGGCGCGCTTCCGCGTCCGGGAGGACGACCTCGCCGCCCGCTCCGCCGGAGCCTCGGTACGCGCACTCGTCGCCTACGAAGCGGACCGGGCCCACTCCCTGCTGGCCGAGGGGACCGCCCTGGTGGGCAGCGTCCGCGGCCGGCTGAGGCTCCTCCTCGCCGGCTTCGTGGGGGGCGGCAGAGCGGCCGTCCACGCCCTCAAGGACGCCTCCTACGACGTGCTTCCCGGGCCGCCCAAGCCCACCAAGGTCCAACTCCTGCGCGAGGTGGGCGTCACACTGCGAGGAGAGGGGTGAACCAGGCCGTGGAGCAAGAGCCGCGCGTGTCCGCGCCGGTACTCGCCGCGTACAGCTACTGCGAGACCGTCACCGGGCAGCAGGCCCGCAACTTCGCCTACGGCATCCGGCTGCTGCCGACCGCCAGGCGCCGCGCCATGTCCGCGTTGTACGCGTTCTCGCGGCGCGTGGACGACATCGGCGACGGCCAGCTCGCCGCGGACGTCAAGCAACTCCGCCTGGAGGAGACGCGCGCCCTGCTGTCCCGCATCCGGGACGGCGCGGTCGACGAGGACGACACCGACCCGGTCGCCGTCGCCCTCAGCCACACCGCGAGCGCCTTCCCGATCCCCCTGGAAGCGCTGGACGAACTCATCGACGGCGTCCTCCTGGACGTCCACGGCGAGACCTACCAGTCCTGGGACGACCTCAAGGTCTACTGCCGCTGCGTGGCGGGCGGCATCGGACGCCTCTCCCTGGGGGTGTTCGGCACCGAGCCCGGTGCGCGCGACGTGGACCGCGCCCCCGAGTACGCCAACACCCTCGGCCTCGCCCTGCAACTCACCAACATCCTGCGGGACGTTCGTGAAGACGCCAGGAACGGCCGGGTGTACCTGCCGGCGGAGGACCTCGCCAAGTTCGGTTGTTCCGAGGGCTTCGACGGACCACGGCCCCCCGCCGGCGGCGACTTCACCGGCCTGATCCACTTCGAGGTGCGCCGCGCCCGTGCCCTCTTCGCCGAGGGCTACCAACTGCTGCCCCTGCTGGACCGCCGCAGCGGCGCCTGCGTCGCCGCCATGGCGGGCATCTACCGCCGTCTGCTCGACCGCATCGAGCGCGAGCCGGAGGCCGTCCTCCGCGGACGGGTCTCGCTGCCCGGCCACGAGAAGGCCTACGTCGCCGTGCGCGGGCTGTCCGGGCTCGACGCCCGACACGTCGCCCGACGGACCGTCAGGAGGCGCGGCTGATGCGGACGTCGACGGCGCCCGTTGCGCCCCGCCCGACCACCGGCGCCCCCTCCGCACCGGGCCGCGCAGGTCGGTCAACCCGCGCCGGCCGTGCCGCGTCCCTGACCACGACGGCGCCCGCCGACGCCCGGCGCGCGCCCAGGCCCGGGGCGTCCACCCGCCCGGGGCACCCGAACCGAGCACCCGGGGGACCCGCGTGAACGACACCGACCCGCGGCCCACCGACCCGGACCCGGACAGCGAACGCCCGGCCAGCGCCGTCGTCATCGGCGGCGGACTCGCCGGGGTCACCGCCGCACTCGCCCTCGCCGACGCCGGGGTCGGCGTCACCCTCCTGGAAGGGCGGCCCCGACTGGGCGGCCTCGCCTTCTCCTTCCAGCGCGGCGACCTCACCGTCGACAACGGCCAGCACGTCTACCTGCGGTGCTGCTCCGCCTACCGGTGGTTCCTCGACCGCATCGACGCGACGGCACTGGCCCCGCTCCAGGACCGGCTCACGGTCCCCGTCGTGGACGCCGCGACCCGGGTGCGGACCCGGTCGGGTGAGGGGCCGAAGCTGGGCACCCTGCGCCGCGCGGCCCTGCCCGTACCGCTGCACCTGGCGCAGTCCCTCGCCACCTACCCGCACCTCTCCCCGGGCGAACGCCTGGGCGCCGCCCGGGCGGCGCTCGCCCTCCGGACGCTCGACCCCGACGACCCCGCCCTGGACGAGCAGGACTTCGGCAGCTGGCTCGCCCGGCACGGCCAGTCCGCCCGCGCCGTCGAGGCACTGTGGGACCTGGTGGGCGTGGCCACCCTCAACGCCGTGGCGGCGGACGTCTCCCTCGCCCTGGCCGCCAAGGTCTTCAAGACCGGACTGCTCCAGGACCCCGGCGCCGCCGACATCGGCTGGGCCGCCGTCCCCCTGGGCGAACTGCACGACACCCTCGCCCGCAAGGCCCTCGACACCGCCGGGGTCCGCACCGAACTGCGCACCCGGGCCTCGGGCATCTCCCGCACCCCGGACGGGCGTTGGGCCGTGAAGGTCCAGGGCGCCACCATCGAGGCGGACACCGTCGTGCTCGCCGTGCCGCAGCGCGAGACCCACGAACTGCTGCCCACCGGATCGCTCGACGCCCCGGAGCGACTGCTCGCCCTCGGCACCTCGCCCATCCTCAACCTGCACGTCGTCTACGACCGCACGGTGCTGCGGCGCCCGTTCTTCGCGGCACTGGGCTCGCCCGTGCAGTGGGTGTTCGACCGCACCGAAGCCTCCGGGCTGGCCGACGGCCAGTACCTGGCGCTCTCCCAGTCCGCGGTCCACCACGAGATCGACGAACCGGTCGCCGCGCTGCGCGAGCGCTACCTCCCCGAACTCGAACGCCTGTTGCCCGCCACCCGGCGTGCTCAGGTGCGCGACTTCTTCGTCACCAGGGAGCGGACCGCCACCTTCGCGCCGGCGCCGGGCAGCGGCGCCCTGCGGCCCACCGCGCACACCCGGGCACCCGGTCTGTTCCTGGCCGGAGCATGGACCGCCACCGGCTGGCCCGCCACGATGGAGGGGGCGGTGCGCAGCGGTGTCAGCGCCGCCGACGCGGCACTCGGCGTCCTCGGCCGGTCGCGCGCCCATCTCTTCCGGGAGGCGGCATGACACTCGATCTCCGCGGGGCGGGTCCCCGCACCCCCGGCACCACCGCAACTAGAGGAGAGACTGTGCCCACTGTGCCCCCGGGCGAACCGTCCGCCGAGGCCGTGGACGTGGCCGCATTGTTGGAGCGAGGCAGAACCCTGGCGACCCCCGAGCTGAAGGCCGCCGTGGACCGGCTCGCCTCGCCCATGGACACGGTCGCCGCCTACCACTTCGGTTGGATCGACGCCCACGGCAACCCCGCCGACGGCGACGGCGGCAAGGCGGTGCGCCCGGCGCTCGCCCTGCTGTCCGCGGAAGCGGCCGGAGCCCCGGCCGAGACCGGTGTGCCCGGTGCCGTCGCCGTGGAGCTGGTGCACAACTTCTCCCTGCTCCACGACGACCTGATGGACGGCGACGAACAACGCCGCCACCGCGACACGGTGTGGAAGGTCCACGGCCCCGCCCAGGCCATCCTGGTGGGCGACGCCCTGTTCGCGCTCGCCGGCGAGGTGCTGCTGGAGATCGGCACCGTCGAGGCCGGCCGCGCCACCCGACGCCTCACCAGCGCCACCCGCGCCCTCATCGACGGCCAGGCCCAGGACATCTCGTACGAGCACCGCGAGCGGGTCACCGTGGCCGAGTGCCTGGAGATGGAGGGCAACAAGACCGGCGCCCTGCTGGCCTGCGCCTCGTCCATCGGCGCGGTGCTCGGCGGCGCCGACGACCGCACCGCCGACACCCTGGAGAAGTACGGCCACCACCTGGGGCTCGCCTTCCAGGCGGTCGACGACCTGCTCGGCATCTGGGGCGACCCGGAGGCCACCGGCAAGCAGACCTGGAGCGATCTGCGGCAGCGCAAGAAGTCCCTGCCGGTCGTCGCCGCCCTCGACGCCGGCGGCCCCGCCTCCGAGCGACTCGGCGAACTCCTCGCCGCCGACGCCAAGAGCAATGACTTCGACAGCTTCTCCGAGGAGGAGTTCGCCGCCCGCGCCGCGCTCATCGAGGAGGCCGGCGGCCGGGAGTGGACCGTCCAGGAGGCCCGCCGCCAGCACGCCATCGCCGTCGACGCCCTGAACTCCGTGGACATGCCCGACCCCGTCCGGGCGCGGTTCACCGCGCTCGCCGACTTCGTCGTCGTACGAAAGAGATGACCATCGACATCCGGAGCATATGACTCGCGGTCGCCGGCCGGTGCCCATCCAGCGCACCGGCCGACGGCGGACCCAGCAGAAGAGCCACTGCACTGTAAGGGGAAGCCATGACAGCGACGACCGACGGAAGCACCGGAGCGGTACCGCCCCGCGCTGCCTCGGCCACCGACGAACACTCCGACCCGACCCCCCGGGCGGTCGACGACCCCGTCGCCGTCCGGCGCGCGGCGCTCCGCGCCACCGATCGTCTGCTCTCCCTCCAGGACCCCCAGGGCTGGTGGAAGGGCGACCTCGAAACGAACGTCACCATGGACGCCGAGGACCTCCTCCTGCGGCAGTTCCTCGGCATTCGCGACGAGGCCACCACCCGGGCCGCCGCCCTGTTCATCCGCGGTGAACAACGGGAGGACGGCACCTGGGCCACCTTCTACCAGGGCCCCAGCGACCTCTCGGCCACCGTCGAGGCGTACGTCGCCCTCCGGCTCGCCGGGGACGCGCCCGACGAGCCGCACATGGCGCGGGCGGCCGACTGGATCAGGTCCCGCGGGGGGATCGCCGCGGCCCGGGTCTTCACCCGCATCTGGCTTGCCCTGTTCGGCTGGTGGAAGTGGGACGACCTGCCCGAGGTCCCGCCCGAGGTCATCTACGTCCCCCGGTGGTTCCCGCTCAACATCTACGACTTCGGCTGCTGGGCCCGGCAGACCATCGTGCCGCTCGCCATCGTGTCGGCGAAGCGCCCGGTGCGCCCCGCCCCCTTCCCGCTCGACGAACTCCACACCGACCCGGCCGACCCGTGCCCGTCCCGCCCCCTCGCCCCGGTGGCCTCCTGGGACGGGGTCTTCCAACGGCTCGACAAGGTGCTGCGCCTCTACCAGCGGGTCGCGCCGGGGCCGTTGCGCTCCGCGGCCATGCGCTCGGCGGCCCGCTGGATCATCGAACGCCAGGAACGGGACGGCTGTTGGGGCGGCATCCAGCCGCCCGCGGTGTACTCGATCATCGCCCTGCACCTGCTCGGCTACGACCTGGACCACCCCGTGCTCCGCGCCGGACTCGACTCCCTCGACCGGTTCACGGTGTGGGGACCGGACGGTTCCCGGATGGTCGAGGCGTGCCAGTCACCCGTGTGGGACACCTGCCTCGCGACGATCGCACTGGCCGACGCGGGCGTCCCGGCCGACCACCCCCAACTGGTCAGGGCCGCCGAGTGGATGCTCGGCGAACAGATCGACCGGCCCGGAGACTGGTCGGTGCGCAGACCCGAACTCGCGCCCGGCGGCTGGGCCTTCGAGTTCCACAACGACACCTATCCCGACATCGACGACACCGCCGAGGTCGTCCTCGCCCTGCGCCGCGTGGCGCACCCCGAGACCGAGCGGCTGGAAGACTCCATCGCCCGTGGCGTCGCGTGGAGCCTCGGCATGCAGTCCCGCGACGGGGGGTGGGGCGCCTTCGACGTGGACAACACCAGCCCCTTCCCCAACCGGCTGCCGTTCTGCGACTTCGGCAAGGTGATCGACCCGCCGTCCGCCGACGTGACCGCGCACGTCGTGGAGATGCTGGCCGTCGAGGGACGCGCCGCGGACCCGGGCACCCGCCGCGGCGTCGACTGGCTGCTCGCCGCCCAGGAGTCCGGCGGCGCCTGGTTCGGCCGCTGGGGCGTCAACTACGTCTACGGGACGGGATCGGTGGTGCCCGCCCTGGTCGCCGCCGGGCTCCCACCCGCCCATCCGGCGATCCGGCGGGCCGTGGCCTGGCTGGAGTCCGTGCAGAACGACGACGGGGGCTGGGGCGAGGACCTGCGTTCCTACCGGGACGCACCCGGCTGGGGCGGCCGGGGCGAGTCCACCGCCTCGCAGACCGCGTGGGCGCTGTTGGCGCTGCTCGCCGCGGGGGAGCGGGACACCAAGGTCACCGAACGGGGCGTCGCCTGGCTGGTGGAGACCCAACGGGAGGACGGCTCCTGGGACGAACCCCACTTCACCGGCACCGGGTTCCCATGGGACTTCTCCATCAACTACCACCTGTACCGCCTGGTGTTCCCACTGACCGCCCTGGGGAGGTTCCTGCACGGCGATCCGTTCGCGAACCGGACCGGAGCCCCCCGGGCCGCCCGCACCGGCGACGCCCCGGACGCCGGTGCCGGGCCCCCGCCGCGCCGCGCACCGCGCCCGACCGTCGTACGGGCCGCCCGGTCGCTGGTGGCCGCGGCCGCCGGACGGATCGCCGAGCGGACCGGCAAGGGGGGCTGATGCGGCGCGCCCCGGCCGATCCGGCCGACCCCCCCGATCCCGTGGGCCCGACGGGTGGCGCCGGGGGGCCGCTCCTGGTCGCCTGCGCCCTCGGCATCGAACGGCTGGCCCTGCGCCTGGCGGACCGGTCGACGGCCGGGAACGTGACGGTGCTCCGCACGGGCATGGGGCCGCGCGCGGCGGCCTCGGCGGTGGGCCGTGCACTGGGCCGTGCGGAGCTGCACGGTGCGTCCGTCCTGGCCACCGGGTTCTGCGCCGGGCTAGCCCCGGGCATGCGCCCCGGGGACCTGGTGGTCGCGGGGGAGACCCGGGACGAGCTCGGCCCGGTCCGCTGCTCGGGCACCGCGCCGCTGACCGAGGCCCTGGCCCGGGCCCTGCCCGGTCGGACCGTGCACACGGGTCCGCTCATCGGCTCCGACCACGTGGTCCGGGGCGCGGAGCGGTCCGCCCTGAGGTCCACCGGGGCGATCGCCGTGGACATGGAGTCGGCGGTGACGCTGCGCACCGCGGTGCGCACACCCGTCCCGGTCGGTCCCCTCGACGGCCGGGGGCACGTGGGCGGGGGCGAAGACCGGTGGGTCCGCCCGGTTGCGGCCGTCCGGGTGGTCGTGGACGCTCCAGAACATGAACTGGTCCGCATCGGCACGCTGCGCGGTGGAATATCGGCTTTCCGTGTTCTCCGTGCCGTGTTCCCCGTCTTCTGTGAATGGCACCGCATCGTGACGCTCCCCCGGAGGTGAGCTGAAATGGCCATGCCGCTCCGTCAGTCCATGAAGGTCGCGACCTACCTGTTCGAACAGAAGCTCCGCAAGCGGGCCAAGTTCCCGCTGATCGTGGAGCTGGAACCGCTCTTCGCCTGCAACCTCAAGTGCGAGGGCTGTGGCAAGATCCAGCATCCGGCCGGGGTGCTCAAGCAGCGGATGCCGGTCGCGCAGGCCGTCGGTGCGGTCCTGGAGTCCGGGGCGCCGATGGTGTCCATCGCAGGCGGCGAACCCCTGATGCACCCTCAGATCCACGAGATCGTACGCCAGTTGGTGGCGCGGAAGAAGTACGTCTTCCTCTGCACCAACGCCCTGCTGATGCGCAAGAAGATGGAGAAGTTCACGCCCTCCCCGTACTTCGCGTTCGCGGTGCACATCGACGGGCTGCGGGAGCGGCACGACGAGTCGGTGGCCAAGGAGGGTGTCTTCGACGAGGCCGTGGAAGCCATCAAGGAGGCCAAGCGGCAGGGCTTCCGGGTCACCACCAACTCCACGTTCTTCAACACGGACACCCCCCAGACCATCATCGAGGTGCTCAACTTCCTCAATGACGACCTCCAGGTGGACGAGATGATGATCTCGCCCGCCTACGCCTACGAAAAGGCCCCCGACCAGGAGCACTTCCTCGGCGTCGACCAGACCCGCGAACTCTTCCGGAAGGCGTTCGCGGACGGCAACCGGCGCCGCTGGCGGCTCAACCACTCGCCGCTCTTCCTCGACTTCCTGGAAGGCCGGGTCGACTTCCCCTGCACGGCCTGGGCGATCCCCAACTACTCCCTGTTCGGCTGGCAGAAGCCCTGCTACCTGATGAGCGACGGCTACGTACCCACGTACCGGGAGCTCGTGGAGGAGACCGACTGGGACGCCTACGGCCGGGGCAAGGACCCCCGCTGCGCCAACTGCATGGCGCACTGCGGCTACGAGCCCACCGCGGTCCTGGCGACCATGGGATCACTCAAGGAGAGCCTGCGGGCCGCCCGCGACACCGTTTCGGGCAACCGCGGCTGAGGACCCGAGGACCCGGACGGGGTGTCGGCCCGGGTCCCGCCGAGCGGCCCCGGGTCCCGGGGCCGCCCGTTCCCACCCGCCGGCGGGAAACCGGAAGGACCCATGACGGACGCATTCGACCTCGGCGCGCTGCTCGCCGAACGCGGCGGCGAGCGGTACGCCCTGCACACCCGCCATCTGAACCACCAACTCCCGCGCATGCTGCGCACCATCGGCTTCGACAAGGTGTACGAACGGGCCGAGGGCGCGCACTTCTGGGACGCGGACGGCAACGACTACCTCGACATGCTCGCCGGTTTCGGCGTGATGGGCCTCGGCCGCCACCACCCCGTGGTCCGCAAGGCGCTGCACGACGTGCTGGACGCCTCGCTCGCGGACCTCACCCGCTTCGACTGCCAGCCGCTCCCCGGCCTGCTCGCCGAACGGCTGCTCTCCCACAGCCCTCACCTGGAACGGGTGTTCTTCGGCAACAGCGGCACCGAGGCGGTCGAGACCGCGCTGAAGTTCGCCCGCTACGCCACCGGGCGCCCCCGGGTCCTGTACTGCGCGCACGCCTTCCACGGGCTGACCACCGGGGCCCTCTCCGTCAACGGCGAGTCCGGGTTCCGCACCGGCTTCGCGCCCCTGCTGCCCGACACGGCCGTGCCGCTCGGCGACCTGGACGCCCTCGCCCGGGAGCTGGCGCGCGGCGACGTGGCGGCGCTCATCGTGGAGCCGATCCAGGGCAAGGGCGTGCACGCGGCGCCGCCCGGCTACCTGCGGGGGGCCCAGGAGCTGCTGCGGGCCCACCGGGCGCTGCTCATCGCGGACGAGGTGCAGACCGGGCTGGGTCGGACCGGGGACTTCTACGCGTACCAGCACGAGGAGGGCGTGGAGCCGGACCTGGTCTGTGTGGCGAAGGCGCTGTCGGGCGGTTACGTCCCGGTCGGAGCGACCCTCGGCCGGGACTGGATCTTCAAGAAGGTGTACTCCGCCATGGACCGGGTGCTGGTCCACTCGGCGAGCTTCGGTTCGAACGCGCAGGCGATGGCGGCCGGCCTGGCGGTGCTGTCGGTGCTGGAGTCGGACCGGCTGGTCGAGCACGCCCGGGTCACCGGGGACCTGCTCCGCTCCCGGCTCGCCGCACTCGTGGACCGCTACGAGCTGCTGAGCGAGGTCCGCGGCCGTGGGCTGATGATCGGGATCGAGTTCGGGCGGCCCCGCTCGCTGAAGCTGCGCAGCGGCTGGGCCATGCTCCAGGCGGCCCGCAGGGGCCTCTTCGCACAGATGGTGGTCGTGCCGCTGCTCCAGCGGCACCGCATCCTCACCCAGGTCTCCGGCGACCACCTGGAGGTCATCAAGCTGATCCCGCCGCTGGTCGTGGACGAGGCGGACGTCGATCGTTTCGTCACGGCCTTCACCGCCGTGATGGACGACGCACACAGCGGGGGTGGGCTGATGTGGGACTTCGGGAGGACACTGGTCAAACAGGCCGTCGCGAACCGCTGACGCGGCCCGGGCGGGGGGAGACGCGGCCCGGCCGGGGTGTCCCGCGGTTCTCGACCTCCAGCTTTTACCTCCTAGGCAAGAGATTTGCCCGGGAGGCACTTTTCTGGCTCAATCGATGACATGAACCCCTCCGAGTCGACTCCCCACGAGGAGCCGCAGCCACCCGCCGGGTCCCCCGACCCGGCCGGTGGCCCCGCTGGCGAGCTGCCCGTCGTGGCCCCCCGACTGCGGGAGCGCCGGCGGGGCGCCGGACTGACGCTGGAGGCCGCGGCAGCCTCGGCCGGGCTGTCCCCGGCCCATCTGTCCCGGCTGGAGACCGGCCGTCGGCAGCCGTCGCTGCCCATGCTGCTGTCGCTCGCCCGCGTCTACGGGACCACCGTCTCCGAACTGCTCGGCGAGACCGTCGCCGACCGGGAGGCGATCGTCGAGTCCGCCACCATGGAACCCACCCGCGCCGGCGGCTGGACCTACTGGCAGGCCGGCGCCCCCGGCCGGGGCATGCAGGCCCTCCGCGTCCGGGTGCCGTACGGCACCCAGGGCGACATCGTGCGGGTGCACCCCGGCGAGGAGTGGCTGTACGTCCTGTCCGGACGGCTGCGGCTGCGACTCGGGGACAGCACCCATGTGCTCGCGCCCGGCGACAGCGCGCACTTCGACTCGCTGACCCCGCACCGGATCGGCGCCGCCGACGAGGACGGGACCGACCTCCTCTTCGTGCACACCTTGTTGCAGAGCCCGACCGCCGCGCTGTGCCTAGGCCCGACGGACGTCCACACCCCGGGAGACTTCCGATGACCGAGCCCGTTCCCCCCACCGACCCGGCGGCGCCCCCGGCGGTCCAGCCCGTCCCGCGCCCGCGCATCGAGGACAAGATGCCGCCGAGCATCTGGATCCGACTGCTCATCTACGTCGCGGTCGGGCACCTCGTCGCCGCCTTCATCTGGCTGCTGTTCGAGGTCGGAGCCAAGTGAGGCGCTGACGTCAGTCGAGCAGCCGGGACCGGAGGCGGGCGCGCAGGTCCGGCGTGAGCCCGATGGCCTGCGTCAGGTAGGCGTCCGTGCCGCCCCAACATCGATCGATGCTGTCGAAGGCCGCCGCCAGGTATTCCGAGCGTGCGTCGAACAGCGGGCTCAGCAGTTCCATCACCTCCGGCGCGTACCCGTCGACCGCGTCCGCGCTGCGCTGCACCCGGTACCGCCGGTGCGCGGCGTTGGACTTCAGGTAGTCCTCCTCGATCGCGTCCCGTTCGACGCCGAGTGCGAGCAGGGTCACGGCGATGGACAGGCCCGCCCGGTCCTTGCCCGCCGCACAGTGCAGGAGCGCCGGCACGCTGTCCTCCGCGACCGCCCGCAGCACCCGTGCGTGTTCCGCGGTCCGCTCCTCGATCAGCACGCGGTACGAGGTGACCATCTGCTCGACCGCCCGCCCCCCGGCCAGGAGGGCGCGGAGCTGGGCGAGGTCGCCCCGGCGCACCATCCGCCAGAACTCCGCGCCGTCGGCCGGGTCGCTCAGCGGCAGGTTGACGTTGCGCACGCCGGGCAGTTCCACGTCATGGCCGTCGAGCCCGCGGTCGGCGTCGTTGCGGAAGTCGAAGATCGTGTGCAGCCCCAGCCCGGTCAGGTAGCGACGGTCCTCGTCGGTCGCGTGGGCGAGGTGGCCGCTGCGGAACAGCACCCCGTGTCGGACCCGCCTGCCGTCCGCGGTCGGTAGACCACCCAGATCACGGAAGTTGCGCACGCCGGTCAGTTCGGGCTCGGTGGACGGGATCTGCTGCGTCACGGGGGCTCCTCCCAGTCCCCCGCCGGCGCCGTCCGTCAGCGGGGCGCTTCAGACGATACGACATCACTTGCTCGGACAATCACCTTGCACGAGGGCTTTCGTTGGTGATCCTCAGCCATGTCATGCATGAGGGAATCCACCAATGAAAGGGTGATTTGCGCCTTTGGTCGGATTGAGCGGCTTTGGTGTAACTGGCCAGGAAATAAGGCGCCCTAGGGGGAGAGGTCGTGACCGGGATCATAGTGGTCACGGTGGGTGGTGATCACCGGTTCGCCGGCTGCCCGCCCCGGCCCGGGAATTGGCATCGGCGAGCCCCGCCGCCATCGACGCAGGGTGACCGGAACGAGCGGCGAGGATCAAGAAACAGCAGGCCGCTGACGGGTGCTCGGTTGTCGGGGCCGTTCCCGCTCGCTTAGCGTCACGCTCACTCCGGGCGGACGCCTAGTCCTGCCGCCGCTCGGTATCCCCATCTCACCACCCGACATCGGCAGGAGCGGGGAACCCACACGCAGTACGCCGCATCCGGGCGACCGGACCGGCTCGGGGTGAAGCCGCGCGAGCGCGGCCGGGCAGCTCCAGCCCGAACCCGACAGCTCACCTCGTAGGCGCCGGAGAGGAACGCACCATGCCCGCGACGGGAAAGCACCGCCGTCCCAAGTCCGCCCGGCTCGTCCGGACGATCGCCATCGCCGGAACCGGTGGTGCGGCAGCCCTTGCGCTGCCGCTGATCGGCGCCACCCAGGCCCAGGCCGCGACCCCGCAGTCCGCCTCCGCGCTCGCCCCCGCGACCTCGGTCGCCGTGGCGCCCCAGGCGGCCCCCGAGGCGCCCGCACAGCAGCCCGCCGAGCTCACGACCTACTCCGTCAAGGTCGGCGACCACCTGTCGAAGATCGCTGACGACCAGGACCTGCGCGGCGGTTGGCAGCGGCTGTATCAGGACAACCGGACCGCCGTCGGATCGAATCCCGATCTGATCACGCCCGGCCTCAAGCTCACCCTCGGCGGCAAGGCCGCAGCCACGGCCACCGCGCCGAAGCAGGCCGCGCCGAAGCCCGCCGCACCCCAGGCCGCCGCCCCGAAGGCCGCCGCCCCGAAGGCCGCCGCTCCCCAGGCGACCGCTCCCCAGGCCGCGCAGCCCGAGCAGGCGGCCCCCGCGGCCCCCGCCGCGCCGAAGCCCGCCGCCCCGAAGGCCGTGCCCGTCGCGGCCCAGGCCCCGGCCGCCACCGCGAGCGCCGGTGGCTACACGCTGCCGGTCGCGAGCGGTGTGGGCACGCCGTACCGCGCCTCCGGCAGCATGTGGTCCAGCGGCTACCACACCGGCGTCGACTTCAGCGTCCCCTCCGGTACCCCGCTCAAGGCCGTCGGCTCCGGCACCGTCGTCTCCGCCGGTTGGGCGGGCGCCTACGGCAATCAGGTCATCATCCAGCTCGCCGACGGCAAGTACGCCCAGTACGCCCACCTCTCGCAGCTCGGCGTCTCCGCGGGCCAGTCCGTCTCGGGCGGCCAGCAGATCGGCACCGCGGGTTCCACCGGCAACAGCACCGGACCGCACCTGCACTTCGAGATCCGCACCTCCCCGTCCTACGGCTCCGACGTCGACCCGCTGTCCTACCTGCGGTCGAAGGGCGTCGCGATCTGACCCCCCGCGGCCACCGGCCGCACCAGCCCACGCGGGGCCGTATCGACGGATACGGCCCCGCGTCGCATGTCGGCACCGGTGCAGGGCGGCGCCGAGCGGTGCGGGGGAGCCGGGCTATTCCCGACTCGACGAAATGAGTCGCATGGCCTTTATCACGTGCCGTCAAGCCCCATGGCGCATTATTACGGTGGCGTAGGTCACGTGGAGAGGTGAAAAATGGGCCGACGTGACAGCAGAGTCGACATTCCTCGCCCTTGACGACATCCGGTCCTACGCAGCCGTCGGCGACAGCTTCACGGAAGGTGTCGGAGACCCCGGCCCCGACGGTACGTTCGTGGGATGGGCCGACCGGCTGGCCGTCCTCCTCGGCGACCGGCTACCCGAACCCACCTTCCGCTACGCCAACCTCGCCGTCCGCGGCAGACTCCTCGATCAGATCGTCGAGGAGCAGATCCCCCGGGCCCGGCAACTCGCGCCCGACCTGGTGACCTTCAGCGCGGGCGGCAACGACATCATCCGGCCGGGCACCGACCCCGACGAGGTGGCCGAGCGGTTCGAACGGGCCGTCGCCGATCTGGCCTCGTCCGTCGGCACGGTCATGGTCACCACCGGCTTCGACACCCGTGGCATCCCCCTCCTCAAGCACCTGCGCGGCAAGATCGCCACCTACAACGGCCATGTGCGGGCCGTCGCCGACCGCTACGGCTGCCCCGTCCTCGACCTGTGGTCCCTGAAGAGCGTCCAGGACCGCCGTGCCTGGGACGAGGACCGGCTGCACCTCTCGCCCGAGGGACACACCCGGGTCGCCCTGCGCGCCGGGCAGGTCCTCCGGGTCGGGGTCCCCGCCGACCCCGACCAGCCTTGGCCCCCGCTGCCGCCCCGCGGCACCCTCGAAGTACGGCGCGACGACATCCACTGGGCCCGCGAGTACCTGGTGCCCTGGATCGGGCGGCGACTGCGCGGGGAGTCGTCCGGTGACCACGTCGCGGCCAAGCGCCCCGACCTGCTGCCGCTCTGAGCGGCGCCCGCTCCGCCCGGTGACGCGGGGCCCGGCCCGCACGTCACCGGGGACCGGGACCCGCGGGTATCCGCTCCAGCACCCCGCCGGCGAACACGTCGTACAGGGGCAACGTCTCCAGGTGGACGTACCCGATGTGGCAGTCGCACCGGGCCAGGGGGCAGGCCCGCGGGGCCAACGCGGCGCGGTAGGACCCGTCGTACAGATTGCCCAGCTCCGCCGGGACGAAATGACAGCGCCGGACCGTGCCGTCACCGTCGACCGACACCACCGACGACCCCGTCCGGCAGGGCAGGCCCCCGCTGCGGTGCGGATGACGGCTGTACGGGAACAGCGGGTCCAGCGCCGTCCACCGGTCGGCCTCCTCGTCGGTGTACGTGTGCCCCTCCGCGGCGTTCACCCACAGGTACACCCGCTCCGGCAACTCGTCGCGCAGTCGGCGGGCGTGCGCCAGGTGTTCGGGCAGCCCCACGATCCCCACGCTGAACCGCACTCCGCGCTCCGCCAGCCCGCGGCACTTGGTGACGAACCGTTCGTAGGGCGTCTGCCCGGGGTGGTACGTGCACCACAACGCGAGCGTGCCGAGGTCCGCCTCGTCGAGCCAGTCCGTGCGGCAGCTCAGGTTGGTCTGGATCGCGACCCGCTCGACGTGCTCCCGGTGCGACAGCTCCACCAGCGCCCGCCGGTACCAGGACCGCACCAGGCCCTCGCCCCACGGGGTGAACAGCACCGACAACCGGCCGTCCGGATAGGCGTCCGCCCACTGCGCGAACCGTTCCAGCGCCGCCCGGTCCGCCCGCAACTGCTCCCGGCTGTCCCGCCGCTTCGCGAACGGGCAGTACGGACAGTCGTAGTCGCAGGAGGCCAGCGGGCCCCGGTACAACACCGTGAGGTCCACCGCGTTCACCGCGCCTCGTAGGCGGCCATCGCGGCCCGCACCGCGGGCGAGAACAACTCGGGCCCCAACGCGTCGGAGTGCGCCAGGCCCCGGGCCGACAGCCGCAGCACCCCGGTCGGGGCCGATCCGTCGAGCCAGCCCCGCGCGGCGAACCGCGCCAGCTCGGTGGCGAAGTCGTCCTCGGGGTCCGTACCGAACCGTGCCCGGTAGGACTCCCGCTCCATGCCCCGCGCCTGGAGCAGCGATTGGAGCAGGTGCCGGCGCCGGGCCTCGTCGCCCCCGGTCGCACCCCCCACGTACCGGCCGTGCACCGCCCGGCCGAAGTCCTCCGTCGCCGTGTACGCGTCGATGATCGACCGGACCTGGCGGGCGTCGACCGCGTAGTCGAAGGAGTAGTGCAGCGACGAGGTGTACGAACGCGCCCCGCAGCCCAGGCCGATCATGCCGTCGGTCTGACAGGCGTGGTCCTCGGGCCCCTCGGCGGGCGCGTCCGCACGTCGGAACATCCGCATCGACCGCTGTGCGTACCCGCGGGCCAGGAGGTGGTCCCGACCCACCCGGTACAGCCGCAACCGCTGTGCGTCCCAGGCCCGCTCCGCGACGTCCACCCGGGCGCGGAGCGCAGTGAGGTCCCGGACGTACAAGGGGTACAGGTACAGCTCCTCCGGGTGCCAGGCCAGGGCGGCGTCCAGCGAACGGAGCCAGGACTCCTCCGTCTGTCCCTCGATCCCGTAGATCAGATCGATGTTCAGGACGGGTATCGCGGCCTCCCGTATCCGTCCGAGGGCGGCTTCCACGTCCGCCCGCCGCTGCGGACGCACCGCCGCCCGCGCCTCCTCGGGCACGAAGCTCTGCACCCCCAGACTGAGCCTGGTCGTGCCCCGCTCGGCCAGCACCGCGAGCCGATCGGCGGTGGCCGTCGACGGGGACGCCTCCACCGACAGCGGCACCGCCCGCAGGTCCGCGCCCATCCGCAGCTCGGCGATGTCGAACAACCGGGTCAGTTCCCCGGCCGTGAGGAACGTGGGCGTCCCGCCGCCGAACGCCGCCGTCGCGAACCGCACCGGCCCGTCCCCGTCGAGGGCCTCCCGCACCGCGACCGCCTGGCGCTCCAGCGCGTCCAGGTACCGCCGCGACAACTCGTCCGGCGCGCCGATCCGGGTGAACAGGTTGCAGAACCCGCAGCGGACCTCGCAGAACGGTATGTGCAGGTACAGCGAGAGCGCGTCCTTGGGCTCCCCGCGCCACACCCGGGCGAGCCGCGGACCGGGCGCGGGCAGCGGCCGGTACGCGGTCTTGTGCGGATAGGCGTAGACGTAGTGCTGGTAGGGGCGCGGCGGCGCGGACTCCGGCGCCGTCACGACGTCGGTCGGGAAGGTGGTGCTCATCACGGTGCCTCGGTCCGGTTCAGGGTGTCGGGGTCGGCAGGAAGAAGTGGGCGTAGGGGACGGTCCACACCACGTCGTGGCCCAGCCGGTGACCGGTGTAGCCGTCGTCCCCGTAGGCCGTGCCGTGGTCCGAGCACACGATCGCGAAGCACCGGCGGCGGCTGCTCATCGCGGTGAACAGGCGCCCCACGTGCCGGTCGACGTACTCCAGGGCGGCGGCGTGCGTGCGGCGGCTGTCGCCGGCCGCCCGGGTCGCGCCCGGCAAGTGGAACCAGTTGGGCTGGTGCAGGGCCGACACGTTGACGAACAGGAACAACCGCTGCTCGGCGGGGAGCCCGGCCACGATCCGTTCCGCCCGGGTCACCTGCGCCTCGAAGGACGTCGGCGACGCGACGCCGAACGCGGGTTCCCAGTGGCTCTCCTGGAACATGCCGGGCAGCACGTCCCCGAGGGCGCCCTGCTTGTTGAAGAACCCCACACCACCCAGGCACACCGTCCGGTAGCCCGCCCCCGCGAGCCCCGACACCAGGTCCGGGGTGTCGTAGACGAACGTGCGCCGCTCGGTGGTCTCGCTGCCCGCGAACCGGGCGGCGAACAGCCGGGGGTGCGGGCCCGGTGCGGCCGGGGTGGGCAGGAACCCCGCGAACATCGCCTGGTGCGAGGCGTAGGTGAAGCTGCCCGGTGCGTGCCGCTCCTCCCACCGGCCGTCCGGGAGGTGCCGGGCCAGGTGCGGTATCCGGCCCGCGGCGGCGAGTTCGACGGCCACGTCGTAGCGCAGGGTGTCCAGGGTGACGAGGAGCAGGTCGTCACGTCCGACGACCTCGTTCATGTCGGGAGTGTCGGGCTGCTGCTGCGCCGGGGCCGCGGCCCCGACCGTCTCAGGCCGCACGGTCGTCCTCCGATCCCCGGCCCCGCAGCGAGACCGCCACCTGCGCCGCATAGGTGTCCAGCCCCTCGAAGCCGCTGCCCGACAGTCCCGTCAGACCCGGCAGCAGATCGCCGAAGGCATTGACCTCGGCCACCGCGAAGCGACGCCAGCCGATCCCCGGCAGGAGGTCCACCCCCACGCACAGGGTCCCCGGGAAGCAGGCGGCGGCCCGCTCGCAGATCTCCAGGGCGCCGGCCCAACTGCCCCCCGCCCGCTCCACGACGGCCCGCACCCGGTCCAGATCGCCCCGGGCGCCCCCGAGGTGCAGGTTCGTCATCGGCGATGCGCTGGTCCGCACCACGGCGTGGGACGCACGCCCCCCGACCACCACGACCCGCAGGTCCGCCGCCCGACCGTCGAGCGACGCCTTGGGCAACCAGCGCTCGACGTGCAGACCGTCCGGGGCGAGCGCGTCGACCAGGGCGCCGACGGCCCGCTCCGACCCGTACCGCCGCACCCGCAGGGAGTTGAACAGGCCGTGCGGGGTGCCCTCGACGGAGGTGGTGGCCCGGACCCGGCCGGGCCCGGCACGCTCCACGGCGAGCACTCCCGAGGCGGACGAGCCGTGCGCGAGCTTCACGAACACCCGCGGCAGCCCCTCCCGCATCAGCTCCCGCAGATCGTCCCACCCCCGCACCACGACCCGGCCCCCCGAGGTCGGCGACTGCGGGACCGGGACGCCCGCGCCGGCCAGCCGCTCGTGGCACCGTCGCTTGTCGAACAGCACCGCGAGCTCGTCCGGGTCGTCCAGCAGCCGGCACCCCGCGGTGCGCGCGGCGTCCGCCACCTCCCGGACGGCGCCCGTGAACCGTGCGTACCAGCGGGCCGAGCCTTCCACCCGCGCGGGATCGTCGGTGTCGCGCAGGATCCGCTCCACCTCGGCGTCCTCGCCGGGGGAGTCGATCCGGACGGTCTCGCCGGGGCGGAACCCGGCGCTGCCGTGCAGCACGTCCCACCAGGGCAGCACCCGCGCACCGGGCAGCCCGGCGGCCCGCACGGCGTCCAGGAAGTACGTGGTGCGGCGGTTGTCGGGGTTCCCGACGACCACGAAACGGGGAGGCTCGGCGCGCATGGTTACTCCGACACCGCCACGTACCGCCAGATGGCGCCGTCGCCCTCGTCGTACTCCTCGGCGTCGTCGCCGTCCGCGTCCAACGCCACCCCGGCGGGCTCCAGCTCCTGCCGCAGCCGCTCCCGCAGTTCGTCACTGAGGTAGTTGTGGGACAGGTCGAGCGAGGCGAGGTGGGTGAGCGGCTGTCCGGCCAGCAGGGCCGCCGCGCCCTCGTCGGTGAGGACGCCCATCGACAGGTCGAGGTCCCGCAGTTGTGCCACGACCGGCGCCGTGGCCGTGGCCGCGGCGATCTCGTTCTGGATCTCGCTGTTGCACAGGGCGAGCCGCCGCAGCGCGGGCAGTCGCGCACCCGCCAGGATCGGGGCGACGTCCGCCGCCTCGCAGTCGCCCCCGTACTCCGACGTGCCCAGCCACAGGACCAGTTCCTCCAGGGCCGGGAAGTCACTGGCGGCGACCCCCTGCACGACCTCCCGGGGCAGCCCGCCCGTCTCGATCGTCAGGGTCACCAGCGCCTCGTGCCGCACCGGCGGGAACACCAGGCTGCTGCCGCCGCGCACGGTGAAGTCCCGGAGCCGGGGGAACGCGTCGAGCAGTTCCGTCACGGTGCCCTGGGTGATCCAGGAGATCTCGCACTCCTCGCCCGTTATCTCCCCCAGGAACAGCGAACGCAGCTCGCCCAGTTCCTCCCGCGCCCCCACCAGGGCGTCGATGACCCCCTGGGGACTCGTCTCGTACGGGTCCTCCCAGGCGCCCACGATCAGCGAGGTCACCCGCTTCAGCTCCACGGCCGCGCGGAACCGCTCGAACGCCTCCGCCCACTTCTCCTCGCTGTCGTACGACGCGACGGAGATCCGCCAGGTCACGGCCCCGGCGTCGGGCAGCTCGGGCGGGACCTCCTCGCCGTGGCGGGGGAAATCGAAGACCGGCAGGCCGAAGTGCGTTTCCTGATGGGACGAGATCATGCCGCTGCTCCTGGATGGGTTCCTGTCACCGTTCCGATGGGCTCGGTCCGATGTGCCTGAAGTTGTACCAAGTTCCACTGACATCCGGGTGCGACGGGGTGGCCGGTGCGCCGGGTCGGACCGGTTGTCAGACCCTCGACCTACTGTCGGTGTCGTGGTCGTCGCACGGAGCGGCGACCACGGAGGGGAGAGTCATGTTCCGGCAGGGAGACGTGCTCATCGTGCCCGTCGCGAAGGACGCGGTGCCGCGGAGCGCCGAGGAGTCGCCCGGTGAACCCAGGGACGCCCGGGGGCGGCTGGTCCTGGCACTCGGTGAGGTCACCGGGCACGCCCACGCCGTCGTCGGCCCGGGCCGACTCGTCCGCGACCAGGGACCGCTCGGCCCGTTCCTGCTCCACCTCCCGGACGGCGGCCGGGTGGTCCACGAGGAGCACGCGGCCATCCCGCTGCCGAAGGGCTGGTACCGCGTGGTCCGGCAGCGGGAGTACGTGCCCGGGTCGGTGCGCGTCGTCGCCGACTGAACGCCGCCGGGCCGCGGCCCGGCACCCGGCCGCCGGAGCGTGCGCGGCGCGCCGCATCGAGGGACACCGAGCGAAGGACGAGGAAGTGGGCAGCGGAACATGTCGGTGAACGTGGAGGAGACCGGAACCCGGACGCAGGAGTCCGACGGGGAGGTGCTGGAACGGGTCGCGCGCTGGCGCGCGGTGGCCTCGGCGACGGGGTCCGCCGACCGGGCCGCCGCCGAGGACGGGGTCCGCCTGGCGTACCGCCGGGCCGGGCTGGCGGAGCCGGAGCGGATCGTCTGGGCCCGCTCGCCGCGCGAGGCCGTGCACCTGCTCGCCCGGGGCGCCGAAGCCCTGGGCGGCGCACCGGGGCGGGGCGTGCGGAACGCGGTGCGCAACGTGCCCTGGGCGGCCGAGCGACAGCGGCTGCTGGACGCGCTCGGCCCGATCGGCTGGTCCGCGCACTGGGCGACCACCGGCGGTCAGTTGGGGGAGTCGGCGCAGCTGCTGGTCCAGCGGCTGGGTCAGGGGTTGGTCGAGGACGCCACGGCGGACCTCGCCCCCGACCCCACTCCGGACCTCGCCCCGGACCCGACCCCCGACCTCACCCCGGGCCAGGACTCCCAGGACGCGGCGCAGGAGCGGAGGGACGCCGTTCAGCGCCGGGAGAACGCGCTGCGACTCCTGCTGCTCGATGCGGTGCTGGGCCAGCACGACGCGGCGTGGCTCTGCGCCTTCGACACCGACGGCCCTCTGGACGGGGTCGCGGCCGTCGCCCGCTCGGCCGGGTGGTGGTGGCCGTACGAGAAGGTCGCCGTGGTCTGTGAACGCCCCACGGTGCTGCACCGCGACGAGGCGGGCCGCCTCGACCGGGCCGAAGGACCCGCGGTCGCGTACCCCGACGGGTTCGCCCTGCACTCCTGGCGCGGCATGCCGGTTCCGGGCGAGTTCCTGGACGAACTCGCCGGACTCACTCCGCAACGCATCCGCGGGGAGGAGAACGCCGAGCTCCGCCGGGTGATGCTGGAACACTTCGGCTACGACCGCTACCTAGCCGAGTCCGGAGCCGTTCCGCTGCACCAGGACGAGACGGGCCGGCTCTGGAGGGTCCCGCTGCCCGACGACGAGGACGTGGTCATGGTCGAGGTCGTCAACTCCACGCCGGAACCGGACGGCACCAGCCGTACCTACTGGCTCCGGGTCCCCCCGACCGTCACCACCGCCCGGGCCGGGGTCGCCTGGACCTTCGGTCTCACCGAGGAGGAGTACGCCCCGGTGCGGGAGACCTGACCGGGGGTGAGAGGCCGGGCGCCGACGGGGAACGTCCCCGGGGCCCGGGGCGGCGCCGCGCGTCGACGGGTCAGGGGCGGGAGCGCCGGCGCTCCGTCGTCAACGCTTGCACCGTGAGGCCCAGCTCCTGGGCCAGTGCCTCGTCCACCCATCCCTGGAGCCGCGTCCGTGAAACGCTACCCGTGTAGACCGTGGCCTGGACGGCCAGCCCGTCCAGGAGCGCGGTGAGCCTCCGGGCCGCCGCCTCGGGGTCCGCACAGACGAACTCCCCGGCCGCGGCACCCTCGGCGATCACCTCGACGATCGCGGACTTCCACTGTCGGTCCAGGTCCCGGGTCACCGCGCGCAGCGCCGGCTCCCGCAGGGAGACCGCCCACCCCTCGATCCACAGCCGCCATCCCTTGGCCTGACCGGTGGGGGCGTACCAGCGCACCGCGGCGCGCAGTCGCCGTACGGCACTGGTACGACGGCCGAGCGACATCCGCAGCCGGGCCAGGTCCGACTCGGCGGCATGGGCGAACGCCGCGGCGACCAGCTTCTCCTTGGAGGCGAAGTGGTACAGCACGAGCGCGTTGCTCACTCCGAGCGCCGCGGCCACGTCCGCGATCCGCACGTCGGACACGCCCCGGGCCTCGATCTGCTCGATGGCGGCCCGCACCAACTCCTCGCGTCGTTCTCCGACGCTCAACCGCACTCTCGCCACATCGTTAACCTTAAGTGTTCATGACGGAAAGCGGCGGGCGGGGGCCTGCGGAGTCCGCGTGCACGGGCACCGGGACAGGATTCGAACCTGCGTCCACCCGGGGTGCAGCCGGGCGCTCCACCACAGAGCTTCCCGATGCCCGTGCACGCGTAGCGAGAGCAGGGCTCGAACCTGCGTCCACCCGGTCCTGAGCCGGGCGCTCCACCACTGAGCTTCCTCGCCGGCACCCATCCTGGCGGGTGCCGGTCCACCGGGCAACGCGTTTTCCGGTGCCCGGCACCCCCACCGGCGGTCACGATTCCCCGGGCGCCCCCTTGCCGGAGTAAACCCCCTTGGACCGCAGCAGCTTGGCCAACAGCGGATGGCCGACCCGCACTCCGTGCACCAGCTCCGGCGTCGGCCGGAAGGGCACCGGCCGCGCCGCGGCCCGCGGCGCCGTCCACCCACTGGCGGTCGGATCGACACCGTGCCGCACGCACACCTCCTCGACCAGCGACCGCGGACACTCGACCCCGTTCCGCAGCACCTCCCAGGGCAGGGGGAGATCCGCCCACACCCCGGTATCGGGATGCAGCCCGCCTCCCGCGCTGCGGTGCCAGGCCGCCACATCGGCGGCCACCAGCACCGGCACCTTCCCCGGGCAGACCCGGTCGACGACCTCCTCGGCGCCCATCGCCGTCAGCAGCGCGAACCAGTTGGCCCGCGCCGTCGACCACGCCCGCGCCGTCTGGTTCCAGGTCGTCGAGTCGTCCCCGCGCCGCACGACCATGGTCGCCCGGTCCAGCGGACGCCGCTGCCAGACGGTTTCGAGCTGCTCGGCGACCTCGACCAGCACGCCGTACCAGAGCCCGATCAACCGCCCCCGCTCCTCGTCCGCGAGCCGTTCCAACACCGCGGCCGTGGGGTGCGCATGAGCGATCGCGAACCATCCCGCGGTCACCGGATCGAGCCGCCGGAACAGCGCATCGGCCACCGTGTCGTACGCCTTGGGCTGACCCGTGATGGTGAACTCGCTGCGCAGGTTGGCCCGCGCGGTGAGGTACGCGAGGAACGCCGCCGTCGCGTGGTCGGCCGCGAACAGTTCGTACGGCAACCGTGACACCAGCCCGCTCTTGCCGGTCAGCGTGATGTCCCGCTTGCGCTGCGCCGCCAGCAGCCGCGCGAGCTTGGCCTCCATCCGCCGCAGCAACCGGAACCGCTTGTTGTACTGCCGCTTGGAGATCGCGCCGAGCCCCGAGGCGTCCCGCTGCTCCCGGTTGAGGCGGTCGGCGAGGAAGTCGCTGCGCCCGAACTCCTTGCGGATCTCGCCGCCGGCCGCCCGGATGACCTCGGCGATCCGCTCGGGGTCGTCGCCGGCGGTGTCGGGCAGGGCGTCCACCGTCGCGAACAGCTCAGAAGCCGTGGCGAGTTGGCGTTGGGCACCCACCGGGCGGGCGAAGTCCTCCAACATCGAGGTGTAGCCGGCCCACAGTCGGCGCAGTGAGGTGCGCGAAGCCTGCTGCAACGCCTTGCGGGTCGGCCGGTCCAGCGGCACGCCGGTCGCGCGGTACAGGTCGAGGACCAGCTGCGCGACGTCCTCGGGCCGCTTGCGCTGTCCGAGGGAGGCGTACAGCGCCCGCAACTGCGGATCCCCGGGGAGCGGTGCCGGGGACGGGATGGATTCGGTGACCATGGCACCAGGCTGGCATCAGCTGCGGTGCGCGTTCCACCGGATATCCGCCCCCGTCCGTCCCGTTCAGGAGTACGTGCCGAACCGTTCTGTGATCTCCGTCAGGTTCTCGGCGGCCAGGGCGTGCGCGGCGGCCCGGGGTCCCGTCCCGTCCGCCTCCGCACGGGCCAGCACCCGGCCGAGCAACTCGCGGATGGAGGTGCGGATGTGGGCGAACGCCTCGTCGCAGTCGGCCGTGATGTCGCCGAAGAGCGTCCACCACCACCAGGCGTTCGTCGCGGAGTTGGCCACCACGTCCGGCAGCACCGCGATGCCCCGGTTCGTCATCAACGACTCGGCCGCCGGCAGCACGGGCATGTTCGCCGCCTCGACGATCCACCGGGCGCTGATGCGGTGCTGGTTGGTGCAGTCGATGACGTTCGACAGCGCGGCCGGCACCAGGACGTCCGCATCGACGGCGAGCCACGCGTCACCCGGCATCTCCCGGTCGCCCTCGCGCAGGGCCGCCCGGTCCACGGTCCCGAAGCCGTCGCGCGCCCGGAGCAGCGCCTCCACGTCCAGCCCGGCCGGATTGACGACGGTGCCCAGGACGTCGGAGACCGCGACCACCGTCAGTCCCGCCCGGGACAGGAAGCGTGCCGTCGCCCCGCCCATCGTGCCGAAGCCCTGCACGGCGACCCGGGTGCCCGCGTACGGCATCCTCGTGTGGTCGAGAGCGGTGAGCACCGCCTCGGCGACTCCGCAGCCACCGACGAGTGCGTCCAGAGCGATGCCGTCCACCTCGCAGGCGAACGCGTCCGCGAGTCGGCTCCGCGCCCCCGCCGCGTCGTCGAGCAGGGGGTACACGGCCTGCACGGTCGAGACGAGTCCGGCCTCCGCGGCGGCCCGGTCCACGGTGTCCTGGCTCAGCCCCAGGTCCTCCCCGGTCGTCCAGCAGCACGCGACGTACGGGCGGAGCGCCCGCAGGAACCGGACGAGGACCCCGTACGCCTCCGGGTTCCGGGGGTCGCAGTCGATGCCGCCCTTCGCGCCGCCCAGGGGCACGTACCGCGCCTTGGGGTCGTAGTGCAGGGCCTCCTTCACCGTCATGCCCCGCGCCAGCCCGGTGACCTCCTCCAGCGTGCACCCCGCACGCATCCGCAGGCCGCCGCTGGCCACCCCGCGCACCAGACGGTCCACCACGAAGTAGCCGCGCCGGCCGGTGACGTGGTCGGTCCACTCAAGCGATATCAGCGGGCTGGGAGGGGGCTGGAGGCTGGGCACACGAACTCCTGGGGCTTGCCGCGATCGGGACCCGATGACGCCCGGAGAGGAGGGAGGGGCCGGGTCGACCGACCTGAGGGAAACTGAATCGCCGGTCAGTATCGGGAGCGCGTCAGGGATGTGTCAACGCGCCTGGTCCTCGCCCCGCTCCCCACCGGACGGCGGGTTCCGCGGCGCACGGCGGGCCGCCCCGCGCCCCCGACCCTGCGGGGGCTCGCCCGGTCATCGGACGGGGGAGGCATGGTACGGCGTCGAGCTGTCCGGTGGGGGCACTCACCCGCCCTGTTCCCCGTACCCGGTAGGGGTAAGGCGTCGACGAGACCTCGCCGGAGTGCCGGGGACCGTGGCGCGGCGGCCGAGGGTACGGGACGGGTTCATCCAGATGCGGGTCACCGACCTCGCACTTCAGGCGTACGGAGTGCGGGTTCCGCCGCGCCTCCGACGGACGGGTTCCGGCGGAGGCGACACCGCGGACGGCGCATCTGGATCACCGGCGGCGCCGGTGCGGGAGGGTGCCGGGGGCGTGCACGGTCCGGCACTGTCCGTGCTGCCGCTCATAATGGAAACCGCCGACCGAACTCCACCCTGGAGGCACCGTGACCCACCTTCGTTCCCTGCGATCCGGGCTCCGCGCCCTGCGCCCCGCCGCCTTCGGTGCGGACGCCGCCGGGGAGCGGCTGGAGCGGATCCGGCGCTCGCCCCACTTCGTGGACGGGTCGTTCCGGAACCCGGTGCCGGCGCGGACCCGCCCCTCGGGTTCGGCGTCCCGCTTCGCCAAGATCTACTTCGACAAGGAGCAGCGTCTCCTCCGCGCTCCGCAGGGCCCGATCCCCGTCCACCGGGACACCCTCGCCGACCTGGCGCAGCCCCCCGCCACGGGCCTGCGGATCACCTGGATGGGGCACTCCAGCGTCCTCGCCGAGATCGACGGCCACCGGGTGCTGTTCGACCCGGTCTGGGGCGAGCGTTGCTCACCGTTCGCCTTCGTCGGCCCCAAGCGGCTGCACCCCGTACCGGTGCCGCTGGCCGCGCTGGGCCCGGTCGACGTCGTGGTCATCTCCCACGACCACTACGACCACCTGGACATGCCCACGATCAAGGCGCTCGCCGGTACGGACACCGTGTTCGCGGTTCCGCTCGGCGTCGGCGCGCACCTGGAACGGTGGGGCGTCCCCGCGGACCGGTTGCGCGAACTGGACTGGTCGGAGTCCACCACCGTCGCCGGGCTGCGCCTCACCGCCTCACCCGCCCGCCACTTCTGCGGCCGGGGGCTGCGCAACGAGCAGAACACGCTGTGGGCCTCCTGGGTCGTGGCCGGTGACCGGCACCGGATCTACCACAGCGGTGATACGGGGTACTTCTCCGGTTTCCGGGACATCGGCGCGGAGCACGGACCCTTCGACGTCACGATGATCCAGATCGGTGCGTACAGCGATTTCTGGCCGGACATCCACATGACCCCGGCGGAGGGGTTGCGGGCGCACCTCGACCTCCAGGGAGGTCGGCCGCACGGGGTGCTGCTGCCGATCCACTGGGGCACCTTCAACCTGGCTCCGCACGCCTGGGCGGAGCCGGAGGAGTGGACGAAGGACGCGGCCGAGGAGGCGGGCCAGGCCGTCGCCCTCCCCAAGCCCGGCGAGCCCTTCGAGTCCGCCGGCCCGCTCCCCACCGATCCGTGGTGGGGGGACGTGACGCAGCCGATCGCGCGGTCGTGGCGCAGTCCCGTGGCCCTGCCGGACCCCAACGACGAGCAGCTCACCTCGGCCGACGCCGCGGTGGAACGCTGACTCAGCGGCGTCAGCGGCGTCGGGGCACAGCGCCCGGCTTCGAGACTCCGGCGCCCTCGCGGGCGTCACGCAGACAGCCGGGCAACTCGGCACCGGAGCAAGGGGGTTCCCGCCCGCCGGGTGAACGCCGCACGGCCCGCGGAGGTACCCGGGGTGAGCCGCTGCTATCCAGCGCAATGTGACAAAGGTGCCTCCGGAACGCCATGCGTAGGCATAGTCTGCGGAACTACCGCATGCCGGGCTCGGGTGTTCCGTGGTGCGGCGGAGGTGTCATGGGTGGGGACCCATATGGAACAGCGACGGTCGGCGAACGCGGGCGGTCGCCCACGCGTCACCACAAGGCGGAGGTGCCTGACCCGTACGGGGACCGGCCCCTGCTGACCCCCTGCATGACACGGGGCCACGGCGCGGTGCCCCGGCAGGACCGGGAGCGGCTGCGGAGCTACCTCGAAGCGGTCGTCGCGGCCCGCCGGGCGCCCGTGCACACCACGGTCGCCTTCAACGCGGTGTACTTCGGTTACGACCTCGGCGGCGAAGGCTACGGCGGCAGCCCGCTGCGGCTCGACGACTTCCCCGAGATCACCCTCGGTGAACGTGCTCCCGTGCTGCCGGTCGGGGCCATGGTGTGCGTCGCCACCGGCTCGGACCCGCTCTACGCCGAGATCGTCCACCGGGAGGGGGCCCACCCGGAGGTCGGCGCCCTCGGCGACGTGCCGGACTGGGTGTCGGGGGCACCCGCGGGGGCCGAAGGGCCGGGCCGCCCGGGAACCGGCGCCGCACCGGTGCGCAGGGAACTCCTGGTCCCGGACCTCCACGCCTTCGGGCCGGCGCTGAGCCCGTCACCGGCCCAGCTCCACCGCCTACGGATGCGCCGGCGCTGGATCAACGGGGACGGCCACGTCGTCGTCGACGTCGGCTACCCGTCCCGGGAGGCGGCCCGGTGCGACGAGCCGACCTCCTACGCGCACCACCTCCTGACGACCGCGCGGGCACAACTGCTCAGCCCCTTCGTACCCGTCTCGCTCGCCGAACTGGTGGGCGGCACCCGTGACGACGACCTGAGGGCGGGACTGCTCGGTCTCCTCGACACGGTGCGGGGCGTCCTCGGCTCCTCCGGGGCCCTGCGCACCTGGGGGCACCACGCCATGGCCCGGACCCGGCTGGCTGCCGGCTGGCAGGACGCCGGACCGCTGGGCGGCGACGACCTCAGGTCCCTGGTGGCAGCGGTGGAACGCGCGGCCGTCCCGGTACGGCGCCGCCGCGGTCTGACCGCCCCGGTCACCGTGTACACGGCGGTCGGCCCGCGGCTGCGCGGGTTCCCCGGGGCAGCGGAAGCGCTCGGGGGCGCGGGCTATGCGACGGCGGTGTTCCGGGCGAACGTCGCGCTGGCCGAAGCCGTCCAACGCAACGGTCGACAGGGCCTGTTCGGGAACGGTTGCCGGATCGCCCTGGACGACGCCTTCGAGGGGGGAGGCGTCTGGCGGTCACACCATCCCGGGGAAGCGGAACCCCCCGACGCCCCCCTGAACCCGGCCGGGCGCGGCTGGACGTCCACGAACCCCGCGCCCGGCGAGCCGGAGCCCGCCTCCGAGGTCGATCCGGTCGACCTGCCCCTCGTTGACGACGCCGACCTCGGCCCCGACGAACTGCTGCGGTCCGACCGGGACGGGATCGTCTGGCGGTCGCCGCTGAGGCTGACCCACCTCATCGACGGGTGGCTCCCCCTGCACCCGCACGTCGCGCGGGAACTGGGCCGGACGCACGGCCGATGCGCCGCGGCCCGCCTCGCCGTCGACCACTGCGGCGGCACCTCGGACCGGAACGGCGGGTTCCAGGAGGTCACCGCCGAACTCGGGGACGGGACCGGTCGCCTGACCGGAGTCAGTTGGCCCCGCGACTTCTTCCCCGGCCTGCTGCTCGAACTGTCCTGGCTCCGTGACAGCCCGGTGATCCGGGTGACCACGGCACCGCTCGACGAGCCGGTGCAGGTGGGCGACCGCGTGGTCGGGCACTGCTTCGCACCGGGCGTCCTCACCCGGGAGGACGCTCCGGGCAGTGACCGCCACGGCGACACCGCGGCGGGGCTCGACCCACGGCAACTCGTCCTGCGCACGGTGCGCCGCTGCGGACTGCTCACCCCGGACGGCCACGCCCTGCTGGACCGTTCGGGCCTGCCGCGTGCGGCCTACGGGCGCAGACCGGCACGGTCCCAGGCCGCGGCACTGGAGTCGGCGGTCTCGGACCTGCTCGCGGAACGGCTCCTGGAGTCGGCCCTCGGCAGCCGTGACGCCTGGGGCCGCCCCCACTTCCCGGCCCGCGGCGCGGAACCGACGATCCCGCTCCTCGGCTACCGTCCGGCCCGGGCGCGGGTGGTACGCCCGTGGGGCGGGGCGGACCCGGACGGCGGCCATCGGCGCGGTGTCCAGTTCGTGCCCGGCCATCTACGCCGGCTGCTGCCGGGCCGTTCGCCCAGCGAGGTGCAGAGAGCGGCCTTCCGGGAGCACTGCCGCAGACTCGGCAAGGCGGACGGCTGGGAACTGCCCCTCGGGTACACCTTCGTGACCGAGCACACGCGCGGCTTCTGACCCGGTCACGTTCGCCCCGCACGCCGCTCGCCCGCGACGGCCCACCCGGTCCCCCCGGACCCCGGTCACGGCTCGGCGACGTCGACCGAGCCGCCCCCGGACCCACGACAGGACGACCACAGAAACGGAGCACGTACGCATGCATGACCGCTACCGCGTCGTCACGGGGCCACCGCTGTCCCCGCCGGGCGCGTCAGCCGACACCCTCGGGGGCCTGGCCACCGCGCTCAACGCCGTGGAACACCCGGACGCCGCCCTGAACGACCTGACGGTCGGCATGGTGGAGCTCGCCTTCAACTCCCTGCCGCCCAGGAACCGGCAGCAGCTGCTCGGCAGTCTGGGCATCCGGATGGCAGCGCCCCGACGGGCGGGCGGCGCCCTGTGCCGGGACGTCCTCACCAGACTCCGGCGCGAGTCCCGGCAACAGCACATGTGCACCTGCGGAGTCAGGGAACTCACCAGCACCGTGCGCAGCCAGGTGGGCAGGTTCGTCTTCGCGCGGGACGACGAGACGGTCACCGACCCCGTGTCCCGGTGGGGCGCGACTCTGGTCCGAGCCGCCGTCTTCGCCTGGTGCAACGCCTCCGTCGCCGGCGCGTACGTCCTCGCCTGGGCCGCGGACCAGGACTGGTTCGCCGCGAGGGCCGACGAAGAGGAGCGCGCACGGCTCGCCGCCGTCGGTGGCGCGGCGCGGCACGTCTTGGCGGAGCACCCGGACTTCGACCCCGACGCACCGCAGGAGCAGCAGCGACCACGCGCCGGCCACGTCCCGCACCAGCGCGCCGCGGTGTCCGACGGGCCGACCCCGGACGCACCCCCGTCGAAGGCCACCGCCCCGGACCCCGTCCTCGCGAACGAGCCGCCCACGGCGACGCCCGAAGACGCCCGGGGACGGACGACGGACCCGGAGGAAGCCTGTCGACAGCTGGAATCGGCCCTCGCGGACGCGCGGCGGTCCGCCGCGCGGGTGACCGAAGCGGTCGCGGACGGCCGCCCCCCGCAGGACGCGGACCTGACGGCGCTGACCGCGCTGGGCGAGGTCTTCGACGGTGTCGAAGCGGTGCTCCGTGCGGCAGGCGTCGAGGCGGTGCCCCGTCGCCTGGACGACCTGGCCG
The DNA here is from genome assembly GCF_042724695.1 of Streptomyces sp. NPDC127068. NCBI lineage: Bacteria > Bacillati > Actinomycetota > Actinomycetes > Kitasatosporales > Streptomycetaceae > Streptomyces > Streptomyces sp. NPDC127068. Next base: position 81,325 of record NZ_JBHXEN010000021.1, read on the forward strand.
GCGCCGCACGCGCGTACCGGATGGCACATGACCGTGACCGCCGGGCGCGGGGGACGCTGCGGCAACTGCTGGACGTCGCCTGCCGTCCGGACAGCGCGGCGGCCCTCGGCGCGGAGGCCGTGCGCGGTGCGGCCGGCCGTCTGCTGGACACCACGGTGTGGGGACGGACGCAACGCGAGGAGAGCGCCGCGCTCGCCGCCCTGGCGCGTCTCATCCGGCTGGGACGGCAGTCGGACGCCGCGACGGAGATCCTCGCGCTTCAGGAGCAGGTCGTCCGGGTGCTGCCCGGATGCGCCATGGCGGCGGTCATGGCAGCGGAACTGGCCCTGCCGCCGGAGCGGGACACCCCCCTCGGAGTCGAGCCCGACCGACCCGACCGGCCGGAGCCGGCGGCGGCCACCGCGCCCGCGGTCGGTACGGCGACCGGCGGACCCGGCACCGTGCGGCCCACCAGCCCCGGCGAGCAGGGCGAGACCGCCGAACCCACCGCCCGGGAGGACGTGCCCGACGCGGCTCCGGAGTCGGCATCCGCCGCACCCGCCCGGCCGGCACCCTCGGCGCCACGCCGAACGGAGACCGCACCGGCCGACCCCGGCCCGGTGCCACCCCTGGACGTGGACCCCGCTTCCCCGGCAGCGGCCCCCGCGCTCACGACCGCCGCCGGCGCACCGGAGGCCGAGGACACACCGCCCCGGGAGCCGGCGACGGCCGTGCCCGAGCGCCGGGACTCCGGCGAGGCCGCGGTGGAACGGGATCTGGCGCAACTCGTCCTGGAACGGCGCTTCGGGCTGGCCCACCACCTGGCGCGCGCCGCCGGGCACCCCCAGCCGCAGGTGGCCGCGTTCCGGCTGGCGGGTGCCGCCGCGCTGCTCACCTCGGGGGACAGCCAGGGCGCCCGGCTGACCGCGGAACTGCTCCAACGGGACGGCGGGCACCTGGGCCGTGACGGCGAGGGCAGCGCACTCGTCCTCCTGCCCGCGCTGCTGCGCACCGCGTTGATCACCGGCGACCACGTGGCGGGCGCGCAGCTCAAGGCGTTGGTCCCCCGGCTGCCGGACCGTCTGGGGGAGGTGGCGACCGCGGTCGCCGACCGTGCCCTCAGCGGTGCCCTGATGACCGCCTCCCCCCTGGTCGTCATCGCCGACGTCTCCGAAACCGAGGCCTGGCTGGGGGAGTTGCGTGAGCAGTGCCGCATCCTGCTGGCGCCGCAGCGGCTCCGGTTCGCCCGGGCGACCGACATCGCCAAGCACTGGCTGGCCCCCGACGACGGGATGCTCGGATCGCTCCTCACCACGGTGGTCCGGGACGACCGGGACGCAGTGCCACGGGTGCGGGAGCAGGCCGAACGCCTGTCGAAACTGACCGAGGTCAACAACGAGATCGACCGCATGGACCGCAAGCACCGTTCGTCCAGCGGCAAACCGCTCCAGGGCTCCGGACGGCAGGACCTGGTGCAGCTCGTCGAACGGGCGGTCGGACTGACCCGGGAATGGTGCTTGGCGGTCAACGGCATCCGGCGCGGTGACCGGTCCCAGGGCGATCGGGCGGTCAAGGAGATCTCCTCCCTGCGCCGCTCCCTGTTGGACAGCAAGGAGGCGGTGTTGGGGGAACTGGAGCAGCCGTCGCGCCGCTGGGGCAGCATCGCCGCCGCGACGGCCTGGGCGGCCCGCACCTCCATGGAGGAGCTGTTCGCGCTGTTGGGCGGCGACACCGCGTCCATGCGCCCCGACGCCTCGGTCTCCCCTGAACTCCTGCTGGACGTGGAGCTGTTGAAGGTGTGCGACACCCGCGAGGAACGACCGTCGCTCGACCGGCTCCGCACGGCGGTCACCCGGAGCTGGGACGAAGCCCTCGCCGAACGGCTCGCCCGGGACGCCTTCACCGCGGCCCGCACCCTCGTCGACCTGGCCGGCCGCCGGATGCTGCCCCTCCCCCCGGCCGCCGGGTTCACCCCTCCCACCGTGGCCGAGATCGCCGACCGGGAGACGCGCCGACGCGGGGAGCTGCGGCAGGCGCACGACGAGCTCGTCGCCGAGCTGCACCGCGCGCAGGCCGACGGCGCCGTCACCGAGGACCAGGACCTGTGCCTCCAGGAGCTGTTGGCCGACGCCCGCATCCGACTCGACGACACCGAGACGCACGACCTGATGGACGTGCGTCGGGCGCTCGACACCGTCACCGGCGACCTGCCGACCTTCCGGCAGCAGGCGGCCGACCGGATCCGCGCCCGGCTCGACGCCGCGGACCCCACCACGGAGGAACGGGCCCAGGTCCTACGGCACCTGGACACCGGTGGCCTGGCCACCGCCGCCGACCTCGTGTACTTCCTGGAGATCGGCGAACCCGTCCCGGAGATCGAGACCGGCGAGTCCCATCTGATCGAGTTCTTCCCGGTGGTGCCGGACAGCCTGCGCAAGGGCATCGACCGTGAGTTCGTGGACCTCGTCCGGACCGGCGGCAAGCACCCCACGGTCCCCGTCCTGGACTACGGGGCCCTCTCCACCGACGAGGCGGCACTGGCGGCCGACGCGCTCGACGATTGGCGGGAACTGGGCGCCACCGAGCGCAAGGACCGGCTCGAAGTGTCCGCGCGCCGACAACTGCTACCGGCCCTCAAGCTCCTCGGCTACGACGCCAAGAGCGCCAGGCCGCTCGACGAGCGGTCACCGCACCGGCGCGAGTACCGCCTCTTCGAAGTGACCGAGGTGGAGATCAACGGCCGCGCGAAGGCCCCCGCGTTCGGTTCGCAGATCAGGGAGCAGGGCGGCACCCTGCGCGTCCTGATGGTCTGGGGCCGCCCGCCCGCCAAGGTCGTCATGAGCCTGGCGGAACGCGACACCAGCGGAGCGAGTCTGCTGGTCGTCTACTTCGGCACGCTGAGCCGGGCGGCCCGCGTCGAACTCGCCGTCGGCTCGCCCCGGTTGCAGCCGCTGCTGGTCGTGGACGACGCCGCCCTCGCCTATCTCGCTGCCCGGGGGAACCGTCAGGTCAGCACCGCCACCCAGACGCTCCTGCCGTTCTCCGGCATCAACCCGTACATCAGGGAGAAGCGCGGTCGCATCGGCGGCGAGATGTTCTACGGCCGCGACGCCGAACGCAAGAGCATCCTCGACCCGCGCGGCACCCAGGTCATCTTCGGCGGCCGGGGACTGGGCAAGTCGGCACTGCTCAGTGACGCCGGCGAACGGTTCGCGGAGCAACGCCCCGGCTACCACCAGGCCGTGTACGTGAACCTCGACCAGGAGAACATCGGCAAGGGCAGTTCGCTCGGGCCGCAGGCGCTGTGGAGCGTACTGGACCGGGAACTGGTCGCCGCGCAGGTGCTGGGTCGGCCGCAGGGCCGCCGCTCGCGCCAGGACACCTCGGAACGCGTACGGGCCGCCATCCGGTCCTGGCTCGACGGGGACTCCCGGCGCCGGCTGCTGATCCTGCTCGACGAGTGCGACCAGTTCTTCGAGGCGGACGCCCCGCGCTTCGACCAGACCAAGAAGCTCAAGGGCCTCGGCTCCGACACCAAGGACCGCGCGAAGGTCGTCTTCGCCGGCCTGCACTCCGTACAGCGCTTCTCCAAGCTCGCCAGCAACGGGCCGTTCGGCCACCTCGCGCAGACCCCGAAGGTGATCGGCCCGCTCGCGCCCCAGTTCGCCGCGGAACTCCTGGTGGAACCCATGCGGGCGCTCGGCTTCGAATTCCACGACATGGACCTCGTCAACCGGGTGCTCGGCTACTGCTCCTACCAGCCGTTCCTGCTCCAGATGTTCGGTCACCGGCTGGTCGAGCTGATGCACCGCAAGCGGGCGCGGCGCGGCGCCGAAGGGCCCCCGTACCCGGTCGACGTCGCCGACATCGAGGTCGTGGAGTCGGACACCGGCCTTAGGGACGGCATCTCGGCGGCCTTCAAGGACACGCTCAGCCTGGACCACCGCTACGACGTGATCGCCAACGTGCTCGCGTACCAAGCCCGCCACCACGGGCTGGAGATGCGGCTGAGCGACGCCGAACTGCGCGAGGAGTGCGAGACGTTCTGGCGCAAGGGCTTCGAACAGCTCGACACCGAGGGCTTCCGCGCCTATCTCTCGGAGATGGTGGGCCTCGGCATCCTCGCTCCCAACCACGACGGCCAGGGCTGGCACCTGCGCGGCCCCAACGCCCTGCGCATGATCGGCACCTCCCACGAGGTGGACGCCCGTCTGTTGCGGGCCGAGCAGGACTGCGAACTCCAGGAGAGCATCGTCCAGGAGGGCCGGCCCGAGCTGCCGGACGGCCGGCCGGCTCCGCTCACCATCACCCAACTGGACGATCTGCTCGGTGAGCGCTCCCACCAGACGAGGGTCGTCCTCGGCACGCCCGCCACCGGTGTCACCGACGTCGGCGACACCCTGCGCACGGTCGCCGGGCGCATCGCCGACTGGAAGCTGCCACCGGTCGGCAAGCCCAGCGTCTACAAGCAGGAGCTCACCGGCGGGCTCCCGCGGGAACGGCGCGTCGTCATCAGCGACTTCGCCCGCTACCCGGCCCGGCCGGAGACCTGCCGGGAGGCCGTCGACCTGGCCGAGACCCTGTTGCCCACCACGCCGGGGGTGACCAGGGCGGTCGTCATCGTCACCGCCCACGACCAGCTGGCCCTGTGGCACACCCTGCTGACGGGCGCCGAACCGACCGCCGCCGCACCCGTGGTGTTGCGCCGGCACGACCGTCGCGGCCTGCGCGGTTGGGCCCAGCGCATCGAGATGTTCCACACCGAGGACCGCCTCGACCGTCTGCACGAGTTGACCAGCGGCTGGCCCGTCCTGGTCGACCGCGCGTACCGCCTCCACGGTGAACTCGGCGATCCCGAAGAGGTGTTGCGACGACTGGCCGGCCTGCGTACGGACCGCGTCGGGGCCCGCGAATTCGCCGAGAAGACCGGGGTGTACGCGAGCCCCCTGCTCACCACGGGGTACCGGGTCCTCGACGACGAGTTCCAGGACGGCCCCTTCGACCTGGAGAGCGCGGTGACCGCCGTGGCGGTCCAGATCGAGGACGAGGACGAGGCCCAGTGGATCGTCAACTGCCTCGACGCGCTCCAGGTGTTCGACCGGGATGACACCCAGTTGCGACTGGAGCCGCTGTTGCGCCAGTGCATGGCGGCCCACCGGTAGCCGACGGGCACCGCCGGACCGACGGGGCCCGCCAGGGGCCGTCGGTCCGGCGGCCCGTCGTGGCCGCGCCCGAGCCCGGGGGGCAGACGTACGCATGCGGCATTTCCGGTACTTGGGGCCTTCGCGGCATAGCGCTGCTCCCGTTTCCGGCCATGTTCGGATCATGGCCCCGCCGCATGACGGGCCGCCGTCGCCGGGAAGATCTTCGTGTAGGTGGCACGTTCACGGTGGAATCTGCGGTTCCGAAACCCCCGGACCCTGACCCGCAGTAAGAACCACTCCGGTTGCACCCACGTGGCCTGCGAAAAGTGTCCGTATGGCAGCCAACCGAAAGGGTCCCCCTTCTGCGGCGATCACTCCCCGTGTTGGCATGGTCGCGGCGGCCCGCAAACAGCCTGGGGGGCCGCCTCAGCCATGCTTATGGGGGTCCATTCGTCATGTCCAGACTCACCCGTCGTCAGGTCATCCGAGCCGTAGGAGGTGCAGCCGCGGGCACCGCAGTGCTCGCCGGCGTCGCCACCGCGACCGCCGGCAGCGCACCGGCCGAGGCCGCCGCACCCGGCGGCACCGGCGAACTCGCACCGTTCGACGAGGTCTTCCAGGGCCGCCGCATCCAAGGGCTGCCCGATGCGAAGGCCCGCGCCCACGCCCACGCAGGACACGGCCCCGGCTACCGCGTCCTGGTCGACGGCCGCGAACTCCAGGTCATGCAGCACGGGAAGAGCGGCTGGAGCAGCACGATCAACCACTACGAGAGGTTCGCGACCCCGCACGACGCCGCACGCACCGCGGTCATCTCACTGAAGGGCGCCGCCATCGTCCCCTTCGACCCCACCGCCTGAGACGGGAGCAACCGCCATGACCGTACGCAAGAACCAGGCGAACCTCACGTCCGCCGAGAAGCAGGCGTTCGTCGACGCCGTGCTGGCCCTCAAAGCCAGCGGCGTGTACGACCAGTTCGTCGCCGCGCACCGCCTCCGCTTCGCCCTGGACATGAACACCGGGATATACGTGGGCCACTTCGGCCCGTCGTTCCTGCCTTGGCACCGCAAGTACCTCATCGACTTCGAGAACGAGCTCCAGAAGGTCAACCCGCAGGTGTCGATCCCCTACTGGGACTGGACCGTCGACAACACCGCCGGCTCCTCCCTCTGGGCTCCGAACTTCCTCGGCGGCACCGGACGCCCCCTGGACGACCAGGTCATGGACGGGCCCTTCGCCTACTCGGCCGGGCAGTGGCCGATCACCATCCAGGCGGACAGCCGTCCCTTCCTCGCCCGCAACCTCGGCTACCGCGTACCGACCCTGCCGACGCGCGCCGAGGTCGACTCCGCCCTCGCCATCCCCACCTACGACTCCGCGCCCTGGCGGGACGGCTCGGCGGGCTTCCGCGCCACCCTCGAAGGCTCCGCGGGCTACATGAGCATGCACAACCGGGTGCACACCTGGGTGTGGGGGCAGATGGAGTCCAGCGTCTCCCCGAACGACCCGGTGTTCTGGCTGCACCACGCGTTCGTGGACAAGCTCTGGGTCGAGTGGCACGCGCTCCACCCCAGCAGCGCCGAGTACCTCCCCACCGGGGGCACGACCGATGTGATCGACCTCAACGAGACCATGCCGCCCTGGACCAACGCGACCCCCCAGAGCGTGCTGGACCACACCCAGTTCTACGTCTACGTGTAGGAGCGGGCCCGGGCCCACGGCCCCTCCGCTTCCGTAGCAACAACGGCAGGGTGACCGAGCCGTACGACCCGGCCGTCACCCTGCCGCCGCGGTACCGCACCACCGCAGGGGAACGTACGGAACGCCCCGCCCGGCCTCGGCGGGGCGTTCTGGTGGGGCGTTCCTGCGGCGGGGCGGAGACCGCCGGCCCTCCGCACGCGTCGTGCGCGCCCCTGAGAGGCTGGGGCCATGCACCGCACGCCGACACACGTCCTGGTGGTCGAAGACGATCCGACCGTCGCTGAGGTCGTCGTCAGCTATCTCGAACAGGCCGGACACACGGTCGCCCACGCCCCCGACGGCTTCGTCGCCCTGCGCTCCGCCGCACTGCGCCGCCCCGACCTGGTCGTGCTCGACCTGATGCTGCCGGGCATCGACGGCCTGGAGGTCTGCCGTGCCCTGCTCCGCACCGGACCCGTGCCCGTCATCATGCTGACCGCCCGCGGCGACGAGAGCGACCGGGTCCTCGGACTGGAGACCGGCGCGGACGACTACCTGACCAAGCCGTTCAGCCCGCGCGAACTCGTCCTGCGGGTCGCGTCGGTGCTGCGCCGGGCGAGCACCGTCGAGCAGCCCGGGCGCCTGGTGTCCCGGTTCGGCCTCACCCTGGACCCGGCCGGTCGCACGGTCACCAAGAACGGGCGGGAAGTCAGCCTCACCCTGAGGGAGTTCGACCTCCTCGCCTATCTGCTCCACCACCCCGACCGGGCGGTCACCCGCGAGACGCTGATGCGTGAGGTCTGGGGGTGGGAGTTCGGTGACTTCTCCACGGTGACGGTGCACATCCGGCGGCTGCGGAGCAAGATCGAGGACGACCCCGCCGCCCCCGCCCTGATCCACACGGTCTGGGGGATCGGCTACCGCTTCGCGGACGCCGCGCGGGGGAGCTACCCGGGGGTTCACGGTGATGTCTGATCTGGCGCTCATCGCGGTGTACGCCCTGCTCGGTGCGGTGTGCGCGGGACTGGCCGGGGTGGTGGCCCTGCATCTGCTGCGCCGTCGCTCGCTCATGGCCTCGCTGACCGTGGTGGCGGCGGTGGCGGTGCTCGCCATGCTCGCCGGCACCCTCTCGGTCTCCTGGGCGATGCTGCTGATGAACGCCCACGACCTCAAGGTGGTGACGGTGGTGGTCGCGATGGCGGCGCTCGCCTCCTTCGCCACCGCGGTCCTCCTGGGCCGCCGGGTGGCGGCCGGCAGTCGCGGCCTGGCGCTCGCCGCCCGCTCGTTCGGACACGACGGCAGCTTCGCCAGCCCCAAGACGCCCGCCACGGCCGAATTGGCGTCCTTCAGCCGGGAGCTGGAGGCGTCCGCGGCCAGACTCGCGGCGTCCAGGCAACGCGAACGCGCGCTGGACGCCTCCCGACGGGAACTCGTCGCCTGGATCTCGCACGACCTACGGACCCCGCTCGCCGGGCTCCGCGCCATGGCCGAGGCGCTGGAGGACGGGGTCGCCAGGGACCCGGAGCGCTACTTCCGACAGATCCGGGCCGAGGTCCAACGGCTGGACGGCATGGTCTCCGACCTCTTCGAACTGTCCCGCATCCACGCCGGAGCCCTGTCCCTCGACCCGGTGCGGACCTCCCTGCACGACCTCGTCGGGGACGCCCTCGCCGGCGCCGAAGCCCTCGCCGCCGAACACGGGGTCCGCCTGCTCAACGATCCCGTCGAGCCGGTGCCGGTGGAGGTCGACGCGGGAGAGATGACACGAGTCCTGGCGAACCTGCTGGTCAACGCCATCCACCACACACCGGCGGGGGGCGCCGTCGCGGTCTGCGCGACGAGCGGCGACCGCTGGGCCACCCTCGCGGTCACCGACAGCTGCGGAGGCATCCACGAGGACGACCTGCCCCGCGTCTTCGACCCCGGCTGGCGCGGCAACGAGGCCCGCACCCCACCGGGGGGCGCCGGGCTGGGCCTCGCCATCGTGCGCGGCATCGTCGAGGCCCACTCCGGCCGGGTACGGGTCAACAACGTGCCGGGGGGATGCCGCTTCGAGCTGACCCTTCCCGTCGCACCGCTCTAGGCGTACTCCGACAGCCCGGACCCCGGCCGGAGCGCGTGCTCCGCCCGGGGCCACCGGCGCGACGGCCGCTACGGGGCGCCGTGTCCGAACTGCGGGGGCCGCTTCTCCAGGAAGGCACGCATCCCCTCCTTCTGGTCGGCGCCGGCGAACAACGAGTGGAAGACCCGCCGCTCGTACCGCAAGCCGTCGCCCAGTCCCGACTCCAGCGCCTGACCGACCGCCTCCCGGGCCGCGAGGGCCGCCGGCCGGCTGCGGGAGGCGATCACCTGCGCCAACTCGGCTGCTTCGGAATCCAGTTCACCGGCGGGGACGAGTCGTGCGATCAGTCCGGACCGCTCCGCCTCCGCCGCGTCCATCGTCCTCCCGGTGAGGATCAGGTCCATCGCCTTGGCCTTGCCGATCAGCCGGGTCAGCCGCTGGGTCCCGCCGATGCCCGGGATCACTCCGAGCGTGATCTCCGGCTGGCCGAAGACCGCGGTGGTGTCGGCGATGACCGTGTCGCACATCATGGCGAGCTCACAGCCGCCGCCCAGGGCGAAGCCGGCCACCGCCGCCACCTTCGGCGTGCGCAAGGCCGCGAACAGTTCCCAACGGGCGAACCAGTCCGCCGCGAACATCTCCGGTGCGCTGCGCTCGGCCATCTCCCGGATGTCGGCGCCCGAGGCGAACACGCCGTGGGAACCGGTGATGACGAAGCAGCCCACCCCGGGGTCGGTGTCCAACGGGCCGAGCGTGTCGAGCAGTTCCTCCAACAGGGCGGTGTTGAGGGCGTTGCGCACCTCGGGCCGGTGCAAGCGGACGGTCACCACGCGGTCGTGGCGCTCCACCTTCAGATGGTCGGGCATGTCTCCTCCGGGAATTCGTGGGGGTGGGGAGCGGTGGGGTGGGCGTTGCGGGTCAGGAGTCCCAGATCGCGCCGTGCGCGGGTATGCCGCGCTGCTCCAGGGCGTGCACCACCGCGCGGGTGAGCCTCCGGTTGGAGATGCAGATCACCGCCTCCGCCCCGGATTCCTGCCAGACGGCGTGCGCGAGGGCCGCCATGTCGGGCTTGCCGTGCGTCGCGGTGTCCCACACCACGGCATCGGGCTGCGCCGCGAGGATCTCGTCCACCAGGGCGTCCCCGTAGGTCGCCCGGGGGCTGCGGGCGGCCCACACCAGCCGGGCGGGCACCTTCCCCGCCAACAGGTGCGGCAGACACGGTCCGATGCCGCTGCCGGTGGCGACGTACACGACCCGTCGGAACAGCGTCTCGATGTTGGCGACGCCCGCGGTGGCGATTCCCTTGACCCACACGGTGTCCGGCAGGTCGTCGATGAACTCCCCCGTCCAGTCGCCGGCGCGGGAGACCGTCAACCGGAATCCGCTGCGCCCGGGTGCGGGGACGTTCGCGAAGGAGTGCCACTCGGTGAGCGGCGAACGGCTGATCGCGGTCGAGGAGCCCGCGAACGGGGTCACCCCGTGGTCGAAGTGCGCCAACACCACGTGGGACGAGGGGCGTTCCAGCGCGACCGGGACCCGGCGCAGCCGCAGCCAGGGCAGGGCGATGCTGAAGGTCACGAGCGCCAGCAGCCAGGGGCCGGGCGAGGCGACGAGGGAGGTTCCGCGGTCGTGGGCGATCAGCAGGGTCTGGGCCCACAACAGGACGAGTGCGGCCCAGCCGCCGAAGCGGTGGACGCGCTCGAAGGCGTCGTGGAAGCGGGAGCGCACCGCCGGGAGCGCCGTGAGCGCGACGACGGTCAGCACGACCGCCGGCGCCCAGGAGACGAGGAGGGTGGCGAGGGGCGCCCCGTCATGGGTCAGGCGCACCGTCAGTGCCAGGAACCAGAGAGTTCCGGCGACGGCTCCGCCGATGTGCAGTCCCCCGAAGTGGTAGACCTTCGACAGGGCCCACCTGACGCTCAACGGCCAGGTCAGGGGCGCCGCCGTGGCGATCCTGAACAGCGCGTTGATCACGTACTGCTGGCGGATCAGCACCGCCAGGGCGAAGTTCACCAGCGCCGCGTGGGAGAGGGTGTCCACCGGTACCGGGCCGGGGGAGGCCACCACGTACCCGAGCACCCCCGCGTTGACCAGGAGCACGGACACGAGCAACCGGTGGTGGGGGATCAACCGCGGATGTCCCAGGACACGTCGGGTGAGCGAGCCCGGCGGCGGCAGCGGGGGCACCGTGAGCTGCTCTGCGGCGGGTGGGCTGGTGGGCGGTCGCGAGACGGTGCTCATGAGGCCACGTCCGATCGCTCGGCCCGCAGGCGCTCGGCCCGCAGGCGTTGGGCGAGCTCCACCAGCGCGGCCTTGTCGATCTTCCCCCGGCTGGTCTGCGGCAGGAGGTCCAGCGCGTGCACGTCCTCGGGGACGTAGTAGTACGGCAGGGCCTCGGCCACCGCGCGGCGCGCAGCGGCCGGCCCGACGTTCCCCGGGGAGACGAAGGAGACCAGGGTGCTGCCGTCGAGCCGCACGGTGGCGGCCCTGACGCAGCCGGGCAGCGATTCCAGGACGGCCGACACCGCGTCGAGTTCGACGCGGAAGCCCCGGATCTTCACCTGGTCGTCGGTGCGGCCGAGGTGTTCCAGTTCGCCTTCGGGGGTCCAACGGCACAGGTCCCGGGTGCGGAACATCAGCTGCCCCGCTCCGGCGAAGGGGTCGGGCCGGTAGCGCTCGTGGGTCAGCCCGGGGTTGTTGAGGTATCCCGCGGTCACTCCCGCGCCCCCCGCCCACATCTCGCCCACCTCGCCGATGGGCAGCGGCCGGCCGTGGTCGTCGAGGACGTACACGGTGCTGTTCGGGACGGGGCGGCCGATCGTCAGTCGTTCGGCCGACGGGGAGTGCCGCTGCACGGTGTTGACGATCGTGGTCTCGGTGGGGCCGCAGCCGTTGTGGAAGGCGCAGACGGCCGCCCACCGGTCGGCGAGTGCGCGGGGGCACGGCTCCCCGGCCACCGCCACCGTCCGCACCCGGATGCAGTCCGCGGGGTCCAGCCCCGACAGGATGGTCGGCGTCGCGATGATCACCTCCGCCTCGCGGACCGCCTCGGTGAAGTCCTTGCCGCGCAGCACGAGGGTCGCACCGTGACTCAGCGCGCCCAGGATCTCCCAGGCCGCCATGTCGAAGGCGATGTTGAGGAGTTGACTCACCCGCATGCCCGGTTCGATGCCCAGCCGACCGGGCGTGGTGTGCAGCAGGTTGCACACGTTGCGGTGCGTGACGGCCACCCCGTTGGGCTGCCCGGTGGTGCCGGAGGTGAACAGGACGTAGCAGAGGTCCGCACCGCCCGGGTCGGGCTCGGGGCGGGGCGGGGTTTCCTCCAGCAGGGGCAGGGGCTCCTCCATCAACAGGTCGACGGCGACCGTGCCGGTGCCGGGCGTCACGGGCACCCGGTCCTCGTACGGGGAGAGCGTGAGCACGGTGCGCGCCCCGGAGGTCCGCAGCACGTGCCGGAGTTGGGCCCGGGGGGTGATGCCGATGTCCTGGGGGACGTAGGCGGCACCCGCCTTCAACGTGCCCAGCAGCGCGACGAGCATCGGCAGGGAACGCCGGACGAAGACCGCCACCCGGTCACCGGTGCGCACGCCCCGATCGGCCAGCACCCGGGCCAACCGCGCGGCCTGACGGTCCAGTTCGCCGTAGGTGATGCTCCGACCGTCGTGCGTGGCCGCGACCGCCATCGGTCGGGTCCTGGCCTGGTCCTCGAAGGCCCGGTGCACCAGCTCGTACGGCACCGTGCGACTCGGCCCCTGCCCGAACGTACGGAACAGCATCCGGTCCTCGGCCGTCAGCCCGTCCAGCAGGGCACTGCTCCACCCGGACGGCCCGGGGAGTGCACGTTCCACGATTCTCTCCACCATCAGCCACCTACCTCCTCATGCGCATCGGCAACTCGGGAGGCTCAGTGAACAAGCCGTCACGAGCGCAGGGCGAGGGAAACGGCCGTACCGTCAGGCTCTCGTAAGAACCTGACCGCCCGTCCGCCGGCGCTCCGCACCCGGCTCCCCAACTGCGCGCGCACAGCCGCCGGTTGTCAGTCATCCGGTTGCCTGACCGAACCACTGAGGTCAGGCGGGTTCTTGTTAGCCTCGCCCAAGTCGTCAGGGGCTCAAGAGGACTTGGGGGGTTACGTGTCCACAGGGGGAGTGACGTTCCGCGCGGTCGGCCACCGCTACCGGACGCAACGTCTGTTCCACGGCCTCGACCTCGACGTGCCCGCCGGCACCACCCTCGCCGTCCTCGGACCCTCCGGCGTCGGCAAGAGCACCCTGCTGCGCCTGGCCGCCGGTCTCCACCGCCCGACGACCGGAACCGTCACGGCGCCCGACCGCGTGGGGTACGCCTTCGCCGAACCCCGGCTGATGCCCTGGCGCACCGCCTTGGAGAACGTGGTCTTCGTCCTGGGCCGCCGCCCTGCCGCCGTCGACCTCGCCCGCGCCCGCCACCTCCTCGACGGACTCGGCCTCGCGGACTCCGCCGACGCCTACCCGACGGCACTGTCCACCGGGATGCGGCAACGCGTCGCACTCGCCCGCGCCCTGCTCGTCCGCGCCCCGCTCCTCGTCCTCGACGAACCCGCCTCCGCGCTGGACATCCACCTGCGCGCCGAGGTGCGACAGACCCTCCGCGCCCGCGCCCGGGACGCCGGCTCGACCGTCCTGTGGTCCACCCACGACCCCCACGAGGCCGCCGTCACCGCCGACCGGGCCCTGATCCTGGGACCCACCGGGCACCAGGTCCTGGACTTCGACGCACCCGCCGCCACCCGCACCCCCGCCGCCACCGAACGCGCCGAACGGGCCGTCGTCCGGGCCCTCGCCGCGGCGCACCCCACGGCGCACCTCACCGACCCGCCGGGCGGGCCGTACGCGCCACCCCACCCCCACCGCTCAGGAGCCCACGAGTGACCACGCACACCCGCCACCGCCACCGACCCGTCCGCGCCGCGCAACTCCTGGCGTCCCTCACCCTCCTCACCGCCTGCGCCGGGCCCGGCGGCACCGACGAGAACACCGGCCTCCGGATCGCCGTCGCCCCCAATGCGGTACTCGACGCCGCGACCGCCGGACTGCGCACCGACCGGGAACTCGCCTCCGAGGCCGGCAGCGTCCGCTTCAGCGCCCTGCGCAACCCCGACGAGATCCGCACCCAGCTCACCAGCAACTCCGTCGACGTCCTCACCCTCCCCAGCAACATCGCGGCCAACCTGCACAACCGGGGCGTCGACGTCCGCATCCTCGGTGTCGTCGGCGGCCCCGTCGACGTGCTCGTCGGCCCGGACGACGCAGCACCCTCCTGGTCCTCGCTGCGCGGCGCCACCGTCCACATCCCGTTCAAGGGCGACGTCAACGACGTGCTGTTCCGCCACCTCGCCCGGGAGAACGGACTCACCCCCGGCGAGGACCTGACCGTCGTCAACCACCCCGGCCTCCCCGACCTGCTCACCGCGGTCAGCGCCGGCAAGGCCGACTACGCACTGCTCCCCGAGCACCAGGCCAGCCTGGCGATCAGCCGGGCCGAGTCCGTCGGCCGGCCCAAGAAGCAGATCCTCACCCTCGGCGCACAGTGGCGCAAGACCACCGGACAGCGCAGCCTGCCCACCTACGCCGTCGGCGTCCGCGGCCGGTTCGCCGAGGAGCACCCCGAACTCGTCGGACACCTCCACCGCGCCCTCACCCGCTCCGCCCGCAGCGCCGCCGAGCGGCCCGCCGCGATCACCCCCCAGGTCGCCCGGCGCACCGGAGCCCCCGCCCCGCTCGTCACCGGACTGCTCGACCGCCTCACCCCCAGCTACCGCAGCGCCCGCGACGCCCGCCCCGAGCTGACCGCGCTCTTCGCCGAACTCGCCGCCGCCTCGCCGGCCCTGGTCGGAGGGAAGGTGCCCGGTGCCGGCCTCTACGTCACCGAGGGTCCGTGACACCGCACTCGTGCTGACGGGCACGGTGGCCCTGATCGCCCTCTGGCACCTCTGGGCCGCCCGCCACCCCGCCGTGCTCGTCCCCTCACCCGCCGAAACCGCCGAGGCGCTGCAACGCCTCACCGCCAGCGGCCTGTTGCCCACCGAGATCGCCCGCAGCCTCGGCCGCACCCTCCTCGGCTCCGCACTCGCCCTGCTCATCGGCACCCTGTGGGGACTGATCGGCGGCACCAGCCCCCTCGCCGACGGACTCAGCCGCCCGCTGCGCGCGGTGCTGCTCGGCATTCCGCCGATCGTCCCCGTCGTCATGGGAATGGTCTGGTGGGGCGGCGGGGGAGAGGTGCCCGTCTTCGTCGCCACGCTGGTCTCGGTGCCGGTCGTCGCCGTCGCGGTCGCCGAAGCCGTGCGCTCCCTCGACGCCGACCTGCTGGAGATGGCCACCGCCTTCCACGTGCCCCTCCTGCACCGCCTCCGTCACCTGGTGCTGCCGGCCCTCACCGCGCCGCTCCTCGCCTCCGTGGCCCTCGTCACCACCACCTCGCTGCGCACCACGATCATGTCCGAACTCCTCGCCGCCCCTGATGGCGTCGGCGCCCAGATCGCCACCGCACGCACCAACCTCGCCACGGACGAGGTCTTCGCCTGGGCCACCGTCGCCGTGGCCGTCGCCCTGCTCACCGAACACCTGCTGGTCGGCCCGTTGCGCCGGCGCGCCCGCCGCTGGCAACACGACGGCCCCGCGCACCCGTCCGACCCCACCCTCGAAAGGACCCCGTCATGACCGCGGCCCCCGCCCCGGAGACCGGCCCCGTGGACGAGTACGTCCCCGTCCTCATCGCCGGAGCCGGCCCCGCCGGACTGACCCTCGCCCTGCTCCTCGACCGGCTGGGCGTGCCCTTCCTGCTCGTCGAGCGCCGTACCGGGCCCTCCGCGCTGCCCCGCTCCCGAGCCGTGAACACCCGCACCATGGAGGTCCTTCGACACCTCGGCCTCGCCGACGAGGTCACCGGGGCGGCCCTCGCCCAGGAACGCGTCGGACTGCGCTTCGCGTTCGCCCCGACCCTGACGTCCCTCACCGGCCCCGACGCCGTGCTCGCCCGGCACGTCGCCGCCGGTCGCCGTGCCGAGCACAGTCCGGTGACGACGGTGCTGTGCCCGCAGGACGTCGTCGAGGACATCCTGCGGCGTCGCGTGCCCACCGCCCGGGTGCGGTACGGGCACGCGCTCGACGCCCTGGAACAGACGGACGAGCACCTCACCGCCACCGTCACCGGACCCGGGGGCCGCACCTACCGGGTGCGCTGCGGCCACCTCGTCGGCTGCGACGGCGCCCACAGCGCGGTACGCCGCGCCACCGGGGTCGAGCTGCGCGGCGGCGGGCCCGTCACCGAGAACCACCAACTCCTCTTCGAGGCCCCCCTCGGCCCCCTCTTCGGTGAGCTGCGGGCCTCCAACACCTTCCTGCACTCCGCCGGGGTGCGCGGCTACCTCCAGCCCACCTCCGTGCCCGACCGCTGGACCTTCAACCGGCTGCTGGAAGGCCCCCCGGACCCGACGCCGCTCGACCCCGCCGACGTGGTGCGCACCGTCGCCGGTGACCCCTCGCTCCCGGTCAAGGTGCTGGAGGAGTCCCACTGGACCAGCCGGAGCGAGGTCGCCGAGCGGATGACCGTCGGTCGGGTCCACCTCGCGGGCGACGCGGCGCACCTGGTGACCCCGTTCAGCGGCTCCGGACTCAACCTCGGCGTCCAGGACGTGCACAACCTGGCCTGGAAGCTCGCGGCGGTCGTCCACGGCTGGGCCGGCCCGGGACTGCTCGCCACCTACGACCCCGAACGCCGCCCGGTCGCCGAACGGACCGCCGACGAGGACCGCACCAACAACGCCACCGCCGTCGCCACCGGCAACTGGGACCGGTGGCGCGAGGAACTGCCCAAGCGGCTGGTGAAGGACGGTCTGATCCTCGGCTTCCACTACCCGCGGGGTGCGCTCGTCCCCGAGGCCCACGACCCCGCGGCCCCCGCCGCCCCGGTCACGGACTCCCGCGCCGACTACCACCCGAGCGCCCGCCCCGGGCACCGCGCCCCGCACCTCCCGCTGGGCTCCGGACCCGACGCCGCCTCCGTGCTCGACCTCTTCGGCCTCGGATTCACCCTGCTCACCGGAGCCGCGGGCACGGTCTGGACCGCGGCGGCCCACCACGTCCAACAGCGGCTCTCCGTACCCCTGCACACCAGGGTCCTCGGCCCCGGGACCGCGGAGATCGACCCGGACTGGACGCGGACGTACGGCATCACCGGATCGGGCGCCGTCCTGGTGCGCCCCGACGGCCATGTCGCCTGGCGTCGCACCACCGAAGGGCCCGACGCGGCGGCCCTGCTGGAACGTGCGCTGCGCACCGTGCTCAGCCGCCCGGAGTGACGGGCCGCCCCGGCCGGTCCGGGCCCGAGAGCTACGGGCGGGGCAACTCCCCGCCGTCCAGGGGAAGATCGTTGCCAAGGTAAGCCTTGCCTGACTAGTGTGCGACCGTGGCTCGCACGACCGGCGGGTTCCGGCCGTGCGAGCATCACCCCTCGGCCGAGGTCCGTCATCCGGACGCGCACAGCGGTACGGGCCGCTGCCGGACGGTACGCCGTCCGGTGTTCCACCACTCACAGACGGGCCTTGCCATGACCACAACGACCGTACGCGAACGGCCCCTGAGCCGCCGGGGCATGATCTCCATGGGCGCCGTGCTCGGCTCGTCCCTGACCCTCGTCGGCTGCGGCAACGACGACGAATCCACCCCGGCGGAGCCGGCCGGCTCCGGTGCGGGGGGCGCCTTCCCCGTCACCGTCGAGGACAAGTTCGGGACGGTGCGGATCGCCAAGAAGCCCGAGCGGGTGCTCTCCCTGGGGCGCACCGACCACGACGTGCTGCTCGCCCTCGGCGTCGTCCCGGTCGGCCTGTGGCAGTTCATCCCCACCATGAAGCGCGGCGTGGGCAGTTGGGCGGAACCCTCGCTGGGCGGCAAGACCCCGACCTTCCTCAAGCCGCCGTTCGACTTCGAGAAGGTGGCCTCCCTCGACCCCGACCTGATCGTCAACGTCCAGTCCGGCGGGGACGAGACCGAGTACCGCACCCTCACCGACATTGCCCCCACGGTGGGGCTGCCCGGCGAGGCCGCGGCGAACACCGTGCCGTGGCGGGATTCCACCAGGCTGATCGCCCGCGCGGTGGGCCGGGCCGCCCAAGGGGACAAGCTGATCACGGACACCGAGGCGCTGCTGAAGGCCGCCGCGGACCGCAATCCCGCGTTCGCCGGCAAGACCGTGTCCATCCTGCTGGCCTTCGGCGGCAAGGTCGGCGTGTACACCACGGGCGACACCCGGATGCAGATCGTCTCCGCGCTCGGCCTGAAGCCCTCGCCGTACGTGACGGGCCTGGGCGAGGACACGTACTTCGTCGAACTGTCCGCCGAGAAGACGGGCGAAGCGGAAGCCGACGTGGTGATCCTGCTGAGCCAACAGCAACTCCCGCTGGCGGCCACGTTGAAGCAGTACCCGCAGATCGCCGAGATGAAGGCGGCCCGGGAGGACCGGCTGGTCTTCCCCGCCGACCCGGCCGTCGGCCTGGCCCTCTCCAGCGCCTCCGTGCTCAGCATCCCGTACGCCGTCAAGGGCCTGGAGCCGCTGCTGCGGGAGGCACTGGCCTGAGGACCGCCCCGGCCGGGGACTTCGGGAGGGGGCGCCGCCCCACGGCCGGCGCCCCTCCCCTCCCGCCCCGGCCGGGCACGGAACCCGACCGGGGTCAGCCCTTGCGGGGCTCCACCACGCTGAGGGCCCCGTCGAGACGGCGCGGGTCGTCGGGGCGGGCGGCGGGCACCACCAGCGGCGTCCCGACCTCCGGATCGGGGATGATCCGGCAGGCCAGCCCGAACACCTCCTGCACCAGGTCCGCCGTGACGACCTCCATCGGATCGCCCTGCGCCGCTATCCGGCCGTCCTTCATCACGATCAGGTGCGAGGCGTACCGGAACGCCTGGTTGAGGTCGTGCAGCACCAGGACGAGGGTGTGCCCCCGCCGGTGGTGCAGGTCCCAGCAGAGGTCCAACACCTCGACCTGGTGCGCCAGGTCGAGGAAGGTGGTCGGTTCGTCCAGCAGCAGGATGTCGGTGCGCTGGGCGAGCACCATCGCGAGCCACACCCGCTGCCGCTGCCCGCCGGACAGTTCCTCGACGAACCGGTCGGACAGGTCGAGGACATGGGTCATCTCCATCGCCTCGACCACCGCCTGTTCGTCCTCGGCGGACCACTGCCGGAGCAGCCGCTGGTGCGGGAACCTGCCGCGGGCGACCAGGTCGCCGACCGTGATGCCGTCCGGTGCCGTCGATGCCTGGGGGAGCAGACCGAGCAGCCGGGCCGCCTCCTTCGTGGCGTACGAGGAGATCGGTGCGGAGTCCAGGAGGACCGTCCCGGCCCGTGGCTTGATCATCCGGGACAGCGCCTTGAGCAGTGTGGACTTGCCGCACCCGTTGGGGCCCACGATCACCGTGAAGGACCCGTCGGGGATGCGGATGTCCAGTGCGTCGGTCACCACGCGCTCGTCGTAGGCGAGGGTCAGGCCCGCACCGCGCAGTCGGACGTCGTGCGCCGCGTCGCTCATGTCGTTTCCTGTCCGTTCTCCCGGCGGTGCCGGAGGTGGTGCCCGGTCCGGCGCCGGCCGGTGCGGGTCGTCATCGACGCCGCCACTGCCGGCCCAGCAGCCAGGCGAGGTAGAGCCCGCCCAGCGCGGCGGTGCCGATGCCCACCGGGAGCGGGGTCGGGGCCAGGACGCGCTGGGTGGCCAGGTCGGCGGCGGTCAGCAGCAGCGCACCCATCAGCGCGGCGGGCAGCAGCCCGGACCCGGGCGAGCCGGTCAGCCGCCGGGCCAGTTGCGGCGCGGCGAGCGCCACGAACGGGATCGGCCCCGCGGCGGCCGTCGCCACCGCGGTCAGCGCGACACTGGTCACCAGCAGCGCCAGCCGGGTCGGTTCGACGGGCACCCCCCGGGCGCGGGCGGTGTCGTCGCCCATCTCCAGCAGGGCCATCCGACGGCCGAGTGCCGAGGCGACGGGCACCAGGAGCAGCAGGGCGAGGGCCAGCGGCACCACATGGTCCCAGCGGCGTCCGTTGAGGCTGCCGGTCAGCCACAACTGGGCGGTCTGGGCGTCGTTCAGCGAGGCACGGGTCAGCAGATAGGCGTTGAGCGCGTTGAGCATGGCGGCGATGCCGATGCCGGTGAGGATGAGCCGGAAGCCCCGCGCCCCGCGGCGGAAGGCGAGCACGTACACCAGGGCCGCGGTGAGCAGCCCGCCGACGACCGCGCCGAAGGCGGTGGCCCGCAGGCCGCCGCCGAGCAGCAGGATCACCACCAGGGCGCCCGTCGCGGACCCGGTGGTGAAGCCGACCACGTCGGGGCTGCCCAGCGGATTGCGGGAGACGCTCTGGAACATCGCCCCGCCGAGCCCCAGCGCCGCTCCCACCAGCACCGCCACCAGCAGTCGGGGCAGGCGCAGTTCGCGCACGATGAAGTCGATGCCCGGGCGCCCGTCGCCGACCAGGGTGGCGAACACGTCGGCGGGGGAGGCGGAGTAGCTGCCGGTGGTCAGGCTGACCAGGCCGATCGCGCAGATCGCCAGGGTGAGCAGCGTCCCGACGGTCAGCGACCGCGGGTGCAGACGAACGGACACGGCACCGGAACGGGTCCGCAGCACCCTCCCGGTCACCGGTCGGCCGCCGCGCCGACCGCGTGCGGCGCTCACAGGGCCGCGATCCGACGTCGGCGGCTGAGCAGGATGAACAGGGGCGCGCCGAAGAACGCGGTCACGATGCCCGCCTCCAGCTCGCCCGGTGAGACGAGGAACCGACCGAGTACGTCGGCGCCGAGCAGCAGCACGGGCGCGAGGAGCAGCGAGTAGGCCATCACCCAGCGCTGGTCGGGGCCGGTCACCATGCGTACGAGATGGGGGACCGCGAGTCCGACGAACGCGATCGGCCCGGCCGCCGCAGTGGCGCCGCCGCAGAGCAGGGCGACCGCCACCGCCCCGGTCAGCCTGGTCCGTTCGGTGTGTGCGCCGAGCGCCCGACCGGTCTCCTCGCCGAGCGCCAGCGCGTTCAGCGGACGGGCGAGCCCCAGGGCCGCGACCACACCGATGAGGATCAGCGGACCCACCTGCACCACCACGTCCGTGTCCCGTCCGGCGAGCGAGCCGACCGCCCAGAACCGGAACTCGTCGAAGACGCTGAGGTCGCTCAGGATCACCGCGGAGACGTACGCGATCAGCATGGCGTTGATCGCCGCGCCGGCGAGCACCATCCGCTCCGGCGTCGACGCCCGCCCGGAGGAGCCGAGCAGGTACACCACCGCGTAGGCGACTGCCGCGCCGAGGAGGGCGAACCAGACGTATCCGATCGGTGAGTCCACGCCGAGGAAGGCGATGGCGGTGACCACGGCGGCGGAAGCCCCGTTGTTCACCCCGAGGAGTCCCGGGTCGGCCAGCGGATTGCGGGTCAGCCCCTGCATCAGCGCCCCGGCGAGGCCGAGCGCGGCACCCGCCAGCAGACCGATGGCGGTGCGCGGGACGCGCAACTCCCGCACGACGAACGCCTCCTCGCCGCCACCGCCCCGGACGAGCACCTCCCACACGGTGGCGAACGGGATGCTCCGTGCGCCGACCGAGAGACTGAGGCCGCAGACGAGGACCAGCGCCAGGGCCGCCAGTGCGAGCCCGTACCAGCGAACCGCACCCGCACGGCGGACGACCGTCCGTGCCGGTGCCGCGGGCTCTTCGGTGAGCGTCGAAGCGGCGGGCGACCCACCTAGGGGTACGCCAGCGGATGTGTCAGTGGATGTGCCGCCGCCGTCGGCCGCCCCGCCCCGTGACTTCACCGTCGGGCCACCGCCGTACGCCCGGAGCGGCAACGCGCTCTCGCCACCTCGCCCCCTCCGTCCGTCCGCCCCGGTCCGAGGCAGCGCAGGCAAGCCTAACCATCCTTGTGTCGGGCATTCAACTTCCCCCGGATCGGCGGGGATCAGGGGGAACACCCGTCGAGCGGGTGCCGGTGCCCACCGGAACGGGGCGTTCCCCTACGGTGGTTCGGCACCCGGCACCGGGTTCAGCCGAGGGCCGCCCGGGCGTCCGCGGCGGCCGTCCTGCGGTGGTCCGACGGCCGTATCCCCCGGATGCGTTTGAACGCCGCGCTCAACGCGAACGCGTCGGCGTACCCCACCTGGCGGGCCACCGACGCCACCGTGTCGTCCGTGGCCCGGAGCAGGTCACTCGCCAACGAGACGCGCCAGCCGGCCAGATACGCCATCGGCGGCTCGCCCACCAGCAGGGTGAACCGGTGACCGAGGCCGGACCGGGAGACCCCCACCTCGTCCGCCAGCATCCGCACCGTCCACGGCCGTGCCGGATCGTCGTGCATCAGCCGCAGTGCCTCGCCCACGACCGGATCGCCGAGCGCCCGGTACCAGCCCGGTGCCCGTGCCTCGGGTCGGGCGAACCAGGCCCGCAGGGTGTACACGAGCAGCAGGTCGAGCATCCGGTCGACCACCACCTGTTGCCCCGGATCGGCGCGCTCCACCTCGGCCGTGACCAGCCCCAGCATCGGGTGGTGCCGGTCCTCACCGGGCACCCGGAGCACCGGCGGCAGCGCCTCCAGCAGTCGACCGCTGACCTCCCCGCCCAACTGGTACATGCCGGTCAGCAGCATCGCGGAGCCCTCGTAGCGCTCGCCGCAGGCCCGTAGGTCCAGCCGGATGTCCTCGGTGACGTCGACGCCTTCGGCGGTGACGCACCGCTCGGAGCCGTGCACGTCGATGTCCGCCGGGGTCGTCGGCGCGTCGGAGACGGTGTGCGGTGCGGCGCCCGTCACGATCACCAGGTCGCCCGGCTCCACCCGGACCGGTGCGGTGCCGTCCACCCGGACCCAAGCGGTGCCCGACAACATGGTCATCAGGGTCAGGGGCGAACCGCCCAGGAACCGCAACGACCAGGGCGGGTCCAGGATCGACCGGCCGAAGACGGCTCCTCGGGCCCTCGTCTCGTACAGCAGGTTGGCGAGCGCGTCCACCCGACGATTCTACGGTCCGCCCCCGGACGCCCGGCCCGCTGGACGCACGCACATCACCTGCGGCGTCATGGCCATCGGTCCTGTCGCCGCCGGCCGGTTGGCTGGTCGCATGACCTTGGTGCACGTCCCCCTCGCCCACGCCCCCTTGAGGAACCACCGTGACAACTGACCCACTCGACCCGGCCGTTCCCGGGCAGCGCGCCGGCCTACGGGAGTGGATCGGCCTCGCCGTACTCGCCCTGCCGACCCTGGTGCTGGCCCTGGACATGAGTGTCCTCTACCTCGCGTCGCCGCACCTGGGCGCGGATCTGGCGCCGACCGGCTCCGAACTCCTGTGGATCATGGACGTCTACGGGTTCATGATCGCCGGCTTCCTGATCACCATGGGAACGCTCGGCGACCGCATCGGCCGCCGGCGGCTGCTGATGATCGGTGCCTTCGCGTTCGGCGTGGCCTCGATCGTGGCGGCCTACGCCACCAGCCCGTTGATGCTGATCCTCGGCCGTGCGCTGCTGGGAGTCGCCGGGGCGACCCTGGCGCCGTCGACCCTCGCGCTGATCAGCAACATGTTCCGGGACGCCGGCCAGCGGGCGGTGGCCATCTCCATCTGGATCTCCTGCTTCATGTCCGGGATGGGCGTGGGCCCGGTGGTGGGCGGACTGCTGCTGGAGTGGTTCTGGTGGGGGTCGGTCTTCCTGTTGGCCGTTCCGGTCATGGTGCTGCTGCTGGTGACGGCGCCGATGGTGCTGCCCGAGTACCGGCCCGAGGAGGCACCGCGGCGTCTTGACCCGGCCAGTGTGGTGCTGTCCCTGGCGGGCATCCTGCCGACGGTCTACGGCCTGAAGCGGATGGCTGCCGAGGGCTTCGACGCCGTGTCGGTCATCGCGGTGGTGCTGGGCGCGGTGTTCGGTGTGCTCTTCGTGCGCCGCCAACAACGTCTGGCCGAGCCGTTGTTGAACCTCGCCCTGTTCGCCGACCGCTCCTTCCGCGCGGCTCTGCTGATCATCCTGGTCTCCACCGCCGCGGGCGGCGGCCTGTACCTGTTCGCCACCCAGTACGTGCAGATGGTGGCCGACCAGCCGCCGCTGCGGGCGGGGCTCTGGCTGATCCCGACGGCGGTGGCGAGCGCCGTGGGCTCGCTGATCGCCCCGGCGCTGGCCCGCAGGTTCCGACCGGGCCGGGTGGTGGCGGGCGGCCTCGCGGTGGCGGTCGCCGGCTATCTGCTGATGGCGGTCGCGGACGCCGACTCCGCACTGGTCGTGGTCGCGGGCGGCATCGCCCTGGTCTTCTTCGGCGCGGGCCCGATGACAGCGCTGAGCACCGATCTGGTGGTGGGTTCGGTGCCGCCGCAACAGGCGGGGGCGGCGGCCTCGATGTCGGAGACCAGTACGGAGTTGGGCATCTCGCTGGGCGTGGCGGTCCTGGGCAGCTTGGGGACCGCCGTCTACCGCGACCGGATCGACGACGCCCCGCCCGAGGGCGTGCCGGTGGACGCGGTGGCGGCGGCCGGCGACACCCTGGCGGTGGCGACGGCGGAGGCGGAGCGCCTGCCGGACGGCCCCGCGCAGGCCCTGTTGGAGGCGGGGCGCGAGGCGTTCACCGCCGGTATGAACCTCGCCGGGTTCGTGGGTGCGGCGCTGGTGACGGTGCTGGCCGTGGTCGCCGCGCGGGTGTTCGGCCGCGCCCGCCCGACCGGTGCGGCGGTGCCGCAACCCCGGTCGTCCCCGGCGGACCGGGTCGGCGCCCCGGACTGAGGCTCGGGAGCCGGGCGGACCGCACCCGTTCGGGGGCGGCCGTGGCGGTCGGCCGGCCGCTGCCCGGCGATCGCCACGGCTGCCGGGACTGAGCGGAGTCCGGCGCCCGGGCCGCCGCCGGCAACACACCGGAGTCGGCTCAGTCGAGGCAGAACTCGTTGCCCTCAAGGTCCTGCATCACGATGCAGGACTCGTTCTCGCCGTCGGCACGCATCGTTCGCACGTGTACCGCGCCGAGCGCGACCAGTCGTGCGCACTCGGCCTCAAGCGTGGCAAGGCGCTCCTCACCCACGAGCCCGATACCGGCCCGCACATCGAGGTGCACGCGGTTCTTGACGACCTTGCCCTCGGGAACTCGCTGGAAGAGCAGACGCGGACCCACTCCCGAGGGATCGCTGCACGCGAAGTAGATCACCTGTTCCTCGGGCGGCAGCGAGCGGTGGTACTCCTCCCACGTGGCGAAGCCCTCCGGGACCGCCGGCACGACGTACCCCAGCACTTCACACCAGAAGGCGGCGAGACGTGCGGGTTCCGCGCAGTCGAAGGTCACTTGGAGCTGCCTGATCGTTGACATCGGCGCACCCTACCAAGGGAGCCCTGCTGCGCCTTCCCCTCAGGTGGAACCCCATGCCGTCGGTGATCGCACCCCTTAGGCTCCGGCGCATGACGGAACCGGTGGATCTGACCGATGTCGAGGTGGCCGTGGCCGCAGCCCGGGCCGGTGCCGAGGTGGTGCGCGGCGCCTACGGCACGCGTCTGGACCGTATCGACAAGGGCGGCGGCGACTTCGCCACCACGGCCGACGTGGAGGCCGAGCGGGCCGTCCTCGCCGTGATCCGTGAAGCCAGGCCCGGCGACGCGGTGCTCGGCGAGGAGGGCGGGCGACAGGGCGGCAGTGACACCGGGCGCCAATGGTGGGTGGACCCCCTGTGCGGCACCCTGAACTACGCGGTGGGCACCCTGGTGGTCGCCGTCAACGTGGCGTTGCGCGGTGGTGCGGCGGCGGTCGCCGACCCGTTCGGCGGCGAGGTCTTCCTCACCGACGGCCGGACCTCCCGGGTGCGGCACCGGGGCGTCGAAGCGGACCTGGTGCCCACGTCCGCCAGCCGGCTGGTGGACGTCAACCTCGATCCGCCGTTCCCCGGTGCGCCGGCCTTCCGGGCGGTGGACCTGCTGGCCCGTCCCGAGTTCGTCGCCTCCTTCCGGCCGAGGGTGGTGTCCAGCACGCTGGCACTGGCCTGGGTCGCGGCCGGCAGACGGGCCGCGTACGTCACCGACGGCGGCGATCTGTCGACGAGCGTGCACTTCGCTGCGGGCATCGCCCTGTGCCGGGCGGCCGGCTGCGTGGTCACCGGGATCGACGGCGCCCCGCTCGGACCGGCGGGACGTGGACTCGTCGCGGCTGCCGACACGGCGACGCACCGGCAGCTGCTGTCGATGACGGGTCACTGAACCCGGGGCGCCGCCCGCGAGCCGGCCCGGGAGGTCCATGTCGTGGCGTTGCTGCGTGCGTGGACAGGCCAGCTGTCGTCGCAATCAAGCTGATCGGCCCGCGCCCCCTGGGTATCGGGGTGCCGCTGTGGCACCCTGTGCCCACTTGCACGACAACAGGGGGCGTGTGTGGGTGAGCGTGACGGTGCCGGCGAGGGCCACGGGCTCGATCTGACGGACGCGGTCGGACTGCTGCGCGAACAGCTGGCCGCCGCCCAGCGCGAGGCCGACGGATCGGACGTCCGGTTCCGGGTCGGCGACGTGACCGTCGAGTTCGCCGTGCAGCTGACCCGTACCGGTTCCGGCGGCGGCACCCTGCGGTTCGGTGTCGTCGGCGTGGACGGCAAGCGGGAGCGCGCCGAGAGCACCACCCACCGCATCCAGCTCACCCTGCATCCCCGGTCCACCTCCCGCGGTGACGTGGAGATCGGCGACAACGACGACTGAGGGCAGGGTGACCCGGGTGCGCGGACCCGGCCCCGGGGGTGGCGGTGAAGTTCGAGCGGGTGGTGCAGGTACGCGGGCGGGACGGCACGGGCCCCGGCTCGTTCGGCACCGGCTGCCTGATCGCGCCCGGCCTCGTCCTGACCGCCGCGCACGTCCTGCGCACCGAGGAGGGCGTGGTCCGCACGCCCACGGTCACCTTTCCGGCCGACGGCGAGCCGGGCCCCTGGGCCGCCCGGGTGCTCTGGCTGCGCTACGACGCGCGCGTGGACGCCGCCCTGCTCGCGGTGAGCGGCCCGGCCGCGACGCGGGCGACGGACCCGCAACCGCAGCGGTGGGGCGACCTCGTCACCCGCGCCGCCTCCCATCCGGTGGACTCGTACGGCTATCCGCGCAGCCAGCGCAGGCCCGCGGGGGCCACCGGCCCGGCCCGCACGGAGGAGCAGTTCGCCGGCCGGGTCAGCCCCGGCACCGGCGGGTCGGCGCGCCGCTGGGAGCTGCTGAGCAACGACCCGCTGCCGCCCGCCGACCGGCAGGGCCAGGGCTGGGCCGGCATGTCCGGCGCCCCGGTGTTCAGCGGCGACCTGCTCCTCGGCGTGGTCCGGCAGGACCGGCGCGCCGAAACCGGCACCCGGCTCACCGCCACCCGCAGCAGCGAGATCGTTGCCGACGAAGGCTTCCGCACCGCCCTGCGCACCACGGCGGCGCTCGGGTCGCGCGCACCGGTCGTCGAGCCCGCCGAACTGGCCCCGCTGTTCGACCCGGCCGCCCCCGAACGCGACCTGCGGTCCCCGGCGATGCTGTTGCGCGCCGATGTGGAGGCCACCCCGTTCCGGGGCCGCGTCCGGGAGTGGCAGATGCTGCGCGAGTGGTGCCTCGCCCCGCCCGGGGCGGGCCTGCGTCCCGGCGCACCGGCCGGGGACCTGACGGTCCGGGTCCTCACCGGACCCGGCGGCCAGGGAAAGAGCCGCCTGGTGCGGCGGCTCGTGGAGGCCGTGCGCGCGGAGCCCGGCTGGACCGCGGGCCTGCTGCGCAGCGACCTCTCCGACGAGGACCTGCGCGGCGACCGCACCCCGCCGTCCGGCGGAACACCCGCCGCGGCGCTGCACGCCCTCGGCGACTGCGCCCGCGACCTGCTCCTGGTCGTCGACTACGCGGATTCCAGGCCGCGCTGGATACGCCGGCTGATCGACCGGGCCCGCGCCGCGGCCACGACCGGGCAGACCGTCCGCGTGCTGCTGGTGGCCCGCTCGTCCGGCGGATGGCAGCTCGACCCGTACGACACGGGCGTGGCCACCCACGAGATCCTCGCCTCCGCCCTGACCACCGAACTCGGCCCGCTGGACGTGACATCGGACGACCGTCGGGAGGCGTTCGCCGCGGCGCTGCACGGACTTGCCGGGCATTTGGAGCGCACCGACGGCCAAGAGGACTACGACTGGGCAGCCCTGGCCGGCAGGCTGAGCGTCCCTTCGGACATGTCGGGACGCCGCTACGCCACCGCCCTCAACGTCCAGATGGAAGCGTTGGCCGCACTCCTCCAGGCGGGCCCCGCCCCCCTCGACATCGTGCCCGGCGGGGCGGTCGAGGCGACGCTGCTGCGCCACGAGGAGCGTTACTGGGCACGCACGCTCGCCACCGACGGGGAGCGCCCGCTGCCGATGCCCCTGATGCGCCGGGTCGTCGCCGCGGCGACCCTGTGCGGTGCCGCCGACGAGGACGAGGCGATGGAGGTCGTGGCCCGGGTGCCGGCCCTCGGCCGGGGGCGGGAGTGGGAGCTCGCCACGGCGATCGGCCGGCTGTACCCCGGAGCCGGGGACACCTACTGGGGGACGCTCCAGCCCGACCGGGTGGCGGAGTTCCAGGCATCGCTCACCGTGGCGGAGGTGCCGACGCTGCTGCCCGCCCTGATGGCGGGCGCTACGGCCGCCCAGCAGGTGCAGGCGCTGACGGTGCTGAGCCGGTCCGTGGTGGCCCACGCCAACGGGGCCCGCACCCGGCAGCGCGACCTCGTCCTCGCGCGGCTCGACGCGCTGCTGGAGCAGCAGGACCTGACCGCGGAGGTGCTGCGCGCCGCCGCGGCGGCGCTGCCCGAGGCATCCGACGCGCTCACCCGGTTCGCCGTCCGCCTCACCCAGCGGCTGGTCGAGCGCTACCGCGCGTCCGCGCCGGGCGAGGCCGACCCGGACGGGCTCGTCTGGGCCTTGGGGGAATGGGCGAGGCGCAAGGCGCGGTCGGGCGACTGGCGTACGGCCGTGGCGGCGGGGGAGGAGGCGCTGGTGATCCAGCGCGCCCGAGCCGTCGACGGGTCGCCCGCGGAGGAGCGGGTGCTGGCCGGTGCGCTGATCCAGTTGGCCTCCGACCAGTGGACCGCGGGTTCCCGTCAGACGTCGCTCGCCCTCGCCGAGGAGGCCGTGGAGCTGTGCCGCGAGCTGGAGCGGCGCGGTCACGACGCGGACCCGGAGCTGCTGGCCAAGGCCCTGAACTCGCTGGCGGTGATCTACGAGGACGCCGTACGCCTGCCGGAGGCGGTGGCCGTGGCCGAGGAATCGGTCGCCATCCGCCGGGCGCTCGCCGGGCGCGACCCGTCCCGCTCGGCCGCACACGCCGCGTCCCTGCGCACCCTCGCCGTCTGCCGAGCGAGCTCCGGGCTCGCCCGGGAGGGCCGGATCATCGTGGAACAGGCGCTGGCCATCGAGCGCCGGCTGGCCACGGAGAACCCGGACGCCCACGCGGACGGCCTGGCCTACACGCTGAACTCGGTGTCCTGGCACTACTGGCGGGAGGGCGTCAGCCGGGTGGGCAAGCGCACCACCCTTCAGGAAGCGGTCACCCTGCGCCGGCGGCTCGCCGCCGACAACCCGGACACGTACAACAACAGCCTGGCGATCTCCCTGGTGAACCTGGCCACCGAGCAGCCGAACGAACAGGCGCTGGAGACGATGGCCGAGGCGCGGGAGCTGTACGACCTCACGCGCGACAGCGCCCCCGGGGCGAACGGCTCCCGGCTGCGACTCCTGCTCAGCAACCGGTCCTGGGTACTGAACGACATGGGCCGCGTGGACGAGGCCGTGGAAACGATCTCCGAGGCGCTCCGGTACGGGCGGTCGTCGTACCGGGACAATCCGGTGACCCACGGCAGGAATCTGGCCGACGACCTGTCCAAGGCCGCCGGATTCCTCCAGGGCGCCGGGCGCCGGGAGGAGGCGATCGCCCTGTTCGAGGAGGAGATCGGCGTCCGGCGCGAACTCGTCCGGCTCCACCCGGCACCGAACGAGGTCCGTCTGGCCGAGGCGCTGCACGACCAGTCCATGGCCTTGGCGGGCTGCGGCAGATCCGAGGACGCGCTGCGGGCGGCGGACGAAGCGCTGGAGCTGTACGAGCGGCGCTGGCGTGAGGCACCCGACAAGGAAGCCCTGCCCTACGCGGCCGGGCTGGAACTCGTTGCCTGGCAGCGGGAGACCACCGGCGGGGGAGGCGATCCGGTCCCGCTCCGGCAGCGGGCCGTCGTTCTGTTGCGTCCGGAGGCGAGGCGCTCCGTCGAGGTGCGCGGACGGCTCGCGTCGAATCTGCTGCAGCTGGCCGAGCACGCCGCTGCGGCCGGAGGGATGCGTGCTCTGCTGCGGGCGCTGCCCTTCGCCCGCGAGGCCACCGAGCACCGCGTCCGGGCGTCGGGGCGAAGCCCCCACCCGAACGAGGACGTGCGGGAAGCGGCGGCCCGCTGGGCCCAGTTGCTGGAGGACTGCGGGCGCAGGCCCGAGGCGTGGGACGTACGCCACCGGTACGGGCTGCGGCAGGCCTGACCGACCGCCACCGCCGGACCGGTGGAACAGACATGATCGTGCGCGTCGACAGGAGAGACACCGTGCCGGAACCGCAGGAGAAGCAGGAAGCCCCCGTCGACGGGAGCACCGCCGTGTCCATGGGGGCGCCGCCCGAGGTCGAGGACGACGACGACGAGATGGTCTTCGCGTCGCTGGACGAGTTCTACGACGAGTACCTCTCCCAGATCGTGAGGCGTCGTGTGGACGGCGTTCGTCTGGCCTGGTGCCCGGACTGGTGGAAGCATCCCGAGGCGATCGTCCGGATCGCCGCGCTGTGGCGGGCCTTCGAGTACCTGCGGCTCGACTCGGCCCTCGGCATCTCCCACTGGTGGCTCCAGCACGCCGACCCCCATCTCGCCGTGCTGATGCATCCGCTCACCGGCCCCTTCGTGCTCTGCTCCGGGCCGGAAGGACACACCGCGGAGCTGGGTCCGTTGCCCGGCAACCCGTCGCCGCCGGAGATGTGGGACCACCCCGCCTTCTCGGTCCACGCGTCCGAGAAGGCGGAGCAGGACACGGACGGGGGCGGAAGCGCCTGAGCGGAACGTCGGCTGAGCACAGGCCGGCGTCAGTCGGGCCGGGCGGCGCTCCGGACGGACTCGTCGCTCGCCGCGCCCGTCAGGATGGCGTCGAGCAGCCCGGGGTAGCGGGAATCCAGGTCGCTGCGGCGCAGCGTGAGCAGGTTCTCCCGCCCGGACGGCTGCTGGAGGATGACACCGCTTTCCCGCAACACGCGCCAGTGGTGCGTCATCGTCGATTTCGAGGTGATGCCGAGCCGGCCCAGCACGCTGCCGCAGTTGTGTTCCCCGCCGGCGTCGAGCACCCGGACGACGGAGAGCCGTACCGGATTCCCCAGGGCCGTCAGGACGTCCTCGATCCGGATCTGGTCGGCAGTCGGGTGACGGTGTGCCATCGTCCCACTGTACTGGAACAGTCGAACTCCCTTCCGTAGCCGCCGAAGTGGCTCCCTTGCTTATGGTTCGACTGTACGTGAATATACGTACAGTTGGCCCGTGGCACCTCAGGAGGGGGCACTTCCGCATGTCCAGTTCGACTTCCCGGCAACAGCTCCGCTGGACGCTGGCGATCCTGGCCTTAGCCCAGTTGATGTACGCGCTCGACCTCAACATCGTCTTCGTCGCACTGCCCGAGATCGGTTCCGAACTCGGGTTCCCCGGACAGACCCAGCAACTCGTCGTCAGCGCGTACGTCGTCTTCGCCGGTGGGTTCCTGTTGTTCGGCGGCCGGGCGGCGGACCTGCTCGGGCGTCGCCGGATCTTCGTCATCGCCCTGGCGCTCTACGCCGTTTCCTCACTCGCGGGAGGTCTCGCGGACACTCCCGAACTGATCATCGCCGCCCGGGCGGTGCAGGGGATCGGCGGCGCCCTGTTGCTGCCCGCCACCCTCGCGCTGATCAACACCGTCTTCGAGGAAGGCCCCCCGCGCAACCGTGCACTCGCGGTCTGGGGCGGCGCCGGAGCGAGCGGACTGACCATCGGCGCCCTGCTCGGCGGGGTGCTCACCGAGAACTTCGGCTGGCCCTCGGTCTTCTACGTCAACGTGCCGCTGGCGGGGCTGCTCGTGGTGGCCGCCCTGGTGGTCATCCCGAAGGACCCGGCGCGCGGTGAACGGCGCTCGTTCGACCTGCCCGGCGCGCTGAGCGTCACCGCCGGATCGACCCTGCTGGTCTTCGCCCTGGTCCAGGGACCCGAGACGGGGTGGGGCAGCACGGAGGTGCTCGCCGCCCTGGGCGCGGCAGTGGTGGCGCTGGCGTTGTTCGTCGTCATCGAGAAGCGCAGTGCCGACCCGTTGCTGCCGTTCCGATTGTTCCGCAACCGCAGCCTCAGCATCAGCGTGTCCATCACCTTCCTCTACATGGCGACCTTCGGCGTCCTCCCGTACTTCCTCACCGTCCTCATGCAGGGCGTGCACGGCTACAGCGCCCTCCAGACGGGCCTCGCCTTCCTCATCCCCTCGCTGGCCATCGCCGTCGGCACCCAGCTCGGCGAGCGGTTCGTCGGTCGCCTGGGCACCCGCACCACCCTGGTGGCCGGGTTCGCCGTCGGGGCCGTGGGCACCGCCGTCCTCGCCCTCGGCTTCGACGAGAGTGCCGGATACGCCCTCTTGGTGCCCGGCCTGATCGTCTCCGGCATCGGCCAGGGCATCGTCTGGACCGCCATGTGGATCGCCGCCGCCACCGGAACCGCACCCGAGGAACAGGGCGTCGCCAACGGCGCCGCCTCCACCGGCCTCAACATCGGCAACGCCATCGGCCTGGCCGTGTTCACCGCCCTGGCCGACCACGGCACCGAGGGCAGGACCGGTGAGGCGCTGCGCGCCGCCACCGCCCACGGGGAGTTCGTGGTCGTCCTGCTCACCGCGGCCGGGATGGCCGGCGGGCTGTTCATCGCCCTGGCCCTGCGCCGCCACCCGGGCCCGTCGGCCACTGGGTCCGCACCGGCACCCGAGAAGGAGCAGGCCGTCGCGGCCCCCTGATCCGCGCGCCGGGTCGCGTGCGGCACGCGCGGCCGGAGCCGAGCCGGGGCGCCCCCCCCCACCCCCCCGGGGGGGGGGGGGCCCGCGCCCGGGGGGGGGGCCCCCCCGGGGGGGGGGCGGGCCCCCGAACCCGGGGACCGCGG
>NZ_JBHXEN010000021.1:114367-123633 GCF_042724695.1 Streptomyces sp. NPDC127068
CCCGCCCCCGGTGACGCCGCGGGCGGGCGCGCCCCCCTCCACCGCCCGCCGGGCGGGGGGCGGCCCGGGGGCCCGGCCCCCGGCGGGGCCGCCCTACAACTCCCGAGCGGGGTCGGGCGGCCCGGCTCCGTGGTGCTCGCCTACCAGGTGTGGGCGACGTCCACGATCACCTGGTCACCGGATTGCAGGACCCGGAACGGAAGCTTGGCCCGCAGCCCCAGGCCGACCTGGGTCTGCCCTTCGAAGCTGGCGCCGAACTTGGTGTCCTTGAAGGTCCGGTACCCGCTGATGTTCACTCCGGGGAGCGTCTGCCCGGGAACTCCGGGATAGACGACCGCGCCCGTCGCCGGGTTGTAGCTCGGGGCGTTCACGAAGATCTGGAGGATGGCGCCGCCCGTGACCGGGATCGGGGTGCCGGTGCCGTCCTGGTGGAAGGAGTCGACGTAACCGACGTGGTAACCAGCCGTGCTGGGCGCACCGGTGATGTCGAAGACGATGCGGTCGTAGCATGCGTGCTGACCGGTTCTGATGTTCTTCAGCGGTTCGATGACCGAGTCGGTCTGGGACTTGGTGCCGCTGCCCCAGGCGGTGGAACACGCCGCCGCCGAGCCGGCCTTGTCCGCCTGACCGCCGGCGGCGCCCGCCGCCCCGGCCGTTCCCCCGAGCGTGGCCCCCGCCAGCACGAGTGCCGCGGCCACCTTGCCTAACCTGCGCATGACTTGCCTCCGGATGAGTGGAATGTGCGGTGGGGCGGTGCGCCCCCTTACGCGCCCCACCCTTGCGCGACCCGCGCACGGTGTCATCCGTGCAGGTACTCAGATGTGCGGGTGGGTACCCGCACGGGGCGCGGCCGGCCACCGGGTCACGGGCAACGGACCACCTGGGCCGCGTAGGACAGCCCGGCGCCGAAGCCGAGGAGGAGCACGGGAGCGCCGCTGGGGACCTCGCCGCGCTCCAGGAGCTTGGAGAGCGCCATCGGGACGCTGGCGGCCGAGGTGTTGCCGGACTCGACGAGGTCCCGGGCCACGACGGCGTTCGTGGCACCGATCTGCCGGGCCAGGGACTCGATGATGCGCACGTTGGCCTGGTGCGTCACGACCGCCGCCAGGTCCTCCACGGCCACCCCGGCCCGTGCGCAGGCACTGCGGGCGAGCGGTGCCAGCTCCGTGATCGCCCACCGGTAGACGGTGCCGCCCTCCTGCCGGAACAGCGCGGGCGGACCCGTCGGGCTCGGAGACCCGAGCGTGATCGCACCGCCCCGTTCGGGTCGGGAGCCCCACACCACGGGTCCCACGGCGTCCGCCGCGGTCCCGCCGTCAGCGGTGCCCGCGGTCAGCACCGCGGCGCCGGCACCGTCGCCGAAGATCACACAGGTCGAGCGGTCCTGCCAGTCCAGGAAGTCGCTCATCTTGTCGGCCCCGATGACCAGGGCCGTGCGGCCGGCACCGCCACGGATCGCGAGGTCCGCGGTCGACAGCGCGTAACAGAACCCCGCACAGGCGGCGTTGACGTCGAACACGGCGGGGGAGGGCAGCCCGAGCCGGCGGGCGACCACCGCGGCGACACTCGGCATCCGGTCCACCGCCGTGCAGGTGGCCACCACGACCAGGTCGACCTCGGCGGCGTCGACCCCGGCCCGGGCCACCGCCTTGGCCGCCGCACCCGTGGACATGTCGGCGACGCTCTCGTCCGGCCCGGCGATCCGGCGGCTGACGACCCCCACCCGCGATCTGACCCAGTCGTCCGAGGTGTCGACCATCGTGGCGAGTTCGTGGTTCGTGAGGACCCGCGCCGGCTGGTGGTGGGCGAGGGCCAGCAAACGGGTTCCGCGGACGGGCAGGGCCATCAGTGCTCCAGGAGTGCGATCGGGACGACACGGACGGTGCCGACACCCGCACCCGCCCGCCAACGGTGCCCGTGGGCCGGGCGAGTTGGGCGAACGACGGGGCGAGCAGGCAGGATGCCGGGGACGGGACGTGACGGATGCGGCGGACGAGGAGGAGCGGTGGACGACGCGGGGACGGACGAGAGGGCGTCGGCGACTCCGGTACGCACCGAGGTGCGCCTGCTGTGGGCACCGGACGCCGCGGCGGCGGCACTCGCCCGGGCGCGCCGACTGCTCGACCCGCACGAAACGGCCCGGGCCGACCGCTACCAGGACGAGCGGGCCCGCCGGCTGTACGTCACCGCGCACGTCGGACTGCGCCTGCTGCTCGCCGCCCACACGGGTATCCCGCCCGAGGACCTCCGCTTCACCCGCGAACCGTGCCCCGGATGCGGCGGCCCCCACGGTCGGCCGACGCTCGACGGCGTACCCGGCCCGCACTTCTCGCTGTCGCACGCCGAAGACGCCGTGCTGTACGCACTCGCGTCCGCGCCGGTCGGCGTCGACATCGAGTCGGCGCGGATCGCCGCGGGCGGCGACGCGGTGCTGCGGCGCCGCACGAGCCGGCTGCACCCCGAGGAGCAACGGGCCCTCGCGGTGCTGCCGCCCTCGCGCAGATCCACGGCCCTGTTGGGCTGTTGGGTGCGCAAGGAGGCGTACGGCAAGGGGCTGGGCACCGGCCTCGCGGGCGACACCACCTCCCACCCGGTCGGGCTCGCGGCGGACGACCGGCCCCGGCCCGTCGCGCCCCCGCCCGGATGGACGCTCGTGGACGTGCCGGCCCCGTCCGGCTACCGCGCCGCAGTGGCGGTGCGCACCCCGGAGAGCACCGGGGTAGGGCTGGACCTCGGCCGGCTGCACCTGGACCCGACCGGGCCCGCCGCCGTCACGACGGACCGGACGTCGCCGCGCTGACCACACGGTTCAACCGGTGCATCCGGGTGGCCAGGGACATCCGGCCCTCCAGCCGGAAGGCCGGCGGCGTGCGCCCGTCCACGTCCGTGAACCCGTACTCCTCGGCCAGGTCCCCCGTGCTCAGGACCGCACCGGAGCGCTCCTTGACGGCGGGGTCGGCCAACAGCGAGGCCACCGCCCGGCCCACGTACTCCGGCGAGTGCACCACCGAGGCCGGACCATCGCCCATCGCCGCCCAGGCCGCCTCGACGCGTTCCGTGCGGACGAAGCCCGGATGCAGCGACACCGCCGCCACCTTGCGCTTGCGCAGGTCGTGGGCGAAGCCGCGGGCCATCCGGTCGGACGCCGACTTGAACACGTCGTAGCCGACCTGACCGAGGTAGACCTCGCCGTCCGAGAAGCCGATGCCGACCACCAGGCCCCCGGGGCGCGGGAACATCAGCGGTACCAGACGGCGCGTCACGTCGTACTGGGCGCGCAACGACGTCTGGAACAACTCGTAACGCCACAAGGGCTGTTCCCAGAAGGGGGCGTCGAACGCCACCTCCGACGAACGCTCGTAACCGCCCCACGCGTTGTTGACCAACAGGTCCAGGCCGCCCTCGTCCGCCGAAAGACGTTCCGCCAGCGCCTCGTTGAACTCGGGCACCCCGTGGTCACCGCGCACCGCGACGCCCTTCCCGCCGCGCCGGGTGACCTCCTCGGCGGTCTCCTCCACCGTGCCGGGCAGCCCCTCGGTGGGACGTCCCGCGCGACTGCTGCGCCCCGTGACGTACACCGTGGCGCCTGCCGAGCCCAGGGCCAGCGCGATGCCCCGACCCACCCCCCTGCTCCCTCCGGTGACCACCGCCACCTTGCCGCCGAGGTCCGGCGGGCTCCAACTGTCGTTCATGCGTTCCCCTTCCCCGTGAGGCCCCGAAGGGCCGGCCGGCCGCGTGTCGGGCCGGCTGCCGTCAGGTCGACTGCCCGGCGGCGTAGTCCAGTGCGGTCAGATAGGCCGCCGTGTCGTCGACGTGCGGCACCCCGTAGCGGGTGCGCAGCTCGGGCATGGACGTCGGCAGGACGCCGCCGCTGCACCGGGTGACCTCGCTGACGTCCCGCAGGACCGACATGAAGGACCTGGCCATCGGCGGCAGCGCCTCGATGACCCCCGGTTCCAGCTCGTCCGGGTTCACCACCGGGGGCGGCGAGAGCGTGCGCCCCCGACCCGCCAGGTGCTTGGCCAGGGTCCGTAGGCACGCCGCGACGTCCATGGCCTCGGCCCCGTAGGTCACCCAGTACTCCCCTGCGACATCGCCCTCGCGCAGCGCGCCCAACACCGCCAACGACAAGAGGTCCTGAGCCACGAAGTCCATCCGGACCCCCGGGTGCGCGGGGACGAACGGCGCCCGCCCGCGCGCCAACCAGTCCGACATCAACTGGACGATCTGGGCCTGTGAGGTCCAGCCCGTGCCGGATTCGCCGACGAGGTTGGTGGGCCGGAAGACGGTGTGCGGGAGTCCGCTGTCCCGGAGCAACTGCTCGGCGGACCGTTTCGACGCGATGTAGTTGCGGCACACGTTGCCTTCGCCGAGCGGCACCGGTGCCTCGTCGGACAGCGCGGCGACGAAGGCCGTACTGATGAAGTGGACGGGGGCGCCGGCCCGTTCGGCGAACTCGATGACCTGCCGGGTGCCGGTCACGTTGACCGGCTCGTAGCGTTCGGCGGGCAGTCCCCACTCGGTGAGCCCGGCCGAGTGGACGACGAGGTCGACCTCCCGGGCCAGCGCCGCGTAGCTGTCCTCGTCCAACCCGAAGCGGTCGGCGGACACGTCACAGGCCACCGTGGCGGTGGCTTCGGGAACCGGTCCCCGGTGGACACCGGCGACCAGCCGCAGCCCTCGGGCGGCGGTGGAACCGGTGCCGGGAGCGGCGGCGGTCCGCAGCAGGGACCGGCCCACCACCCCGGACGCCCCGGTGAGCAGGACCGTGCGGGATGTGCTCATGCCCGTGCGTCCTTCCAGTCCATCAGACGGGTCGCCGCCCGCGAGCCGACGTACAGCAGGGGGTCGGGCGGGAACGAGGGGGTGCTGCGCAGACTGCGGTCGCCCCGGTCCACGAACAGCAGCCGGCTCCATTCGGAGTCCTTGCCGAGCACCAGGTCGCGCAGGACCTTCCCGCCGGTGTGCGACGCCGCGATGCCGTTGCCGCAGTACCCGTAGCCGTAGCTGATGTTGCCGCCCAGGGTGCCGAAGTGCGGGGCGTAGTCCCGGACCACGTCCGCGGTGCCGCCGTAGGCGTAGCGGAAGACGACGTCCTGCCACATCGGGAAGAAGCGCAGGAACTCGCGGTGGATCTCCCGGTAGGGGGCCGCCCGGTTCATGTTGCGCTGCCGTCGGTCACCGCCGAAGTAGTAACGCACCGGGCCGCCGGCGAACATGATCCGGTTGTCCCGGGTGAATCGGGCGCAGGTCAACAGCGACTTGGCCTCGACCAGGCCCTCCCGGCCCTCCCAGGGCACCCGGCCCAGCTGCTCCTCGGTGAGCGGCTCGCTGACCATGGCGTACGTCCAGACCGGGATCACCTTGCGGCGGAACGGGGGGAACGCGTCCATGTGCACATTGGTGGCGAGGACGACCTTGTCCGCCGTGATCCGGCCGCCCGCGGTGACCACCCGGGGCCGGACTCCGGGTTCCACCCGCAGGCACGGCGATTCGTCGTACACGGTCACCCCCGCCTCGCGCACCACCCGGGCGATCCCGCGGGCCAGCCGGAACGGATTGACCAGCGCACCGCCGACCCGCGTGCCGCCGAGCAGCGCCGGCGAGCCGACGATCTCCCGGGTCTCCTCGGCGGAGAGCACCGGCGGCTGGCTGGCACCCATGAGCCCGGCGAGTTCCCGGTCCTCGTGGAGCCGCCGCACCTGCGCCCGGTCGGTGGCGACCATGAGGTAACCGTTGGTTTCGTACTCCGCGTCCACCCGGTGCTTGCGGGTGAACCGGCCGATCTCCAGGATCGACTTGCCGACGGCCTTCGACGCCTCCAACGCGCGCTCCGCGCCGAAGGTGTTGACGAGGGCCTGGATGTCCTTGCCGACGGTCGGGGTGGCGAACCCGTCGGCGCGACCGGAGGCACCGTAGCCGGAGTGCCGGGCCTCCACCACCCGGATGTCGAGCGCGGGCTCCGCCTGCTTCAGGAAGTGGGCGGCCCACAGTCCCGTGTACCCCCCGCCGACGATGCACACATCGCAGTCGACGTTGCCGCGCAGCGGCGGGGCGAGGGTCACTTCCTCCGTGTCATGCCAGTAGACGACGTGTCGATAGTCTTCCACGGGTACTCCTTGACCTGGCCGTTCTGCGGCGGGATGGTGCGGCAGTGCGGAGCGGACGGGTCACACCGCTTCCAGGACGATGCGGGCGAGCCCCAGGTGCCGGTCGCGGAAGTGGGTCACCGTCGCGCCGAGGTAGCGCTCGTAGTGGGCCACGGTGGTTTCCCCCGCGCAGCTCACGGCCGCCGCCCGGTTCCGGCGGAGACGGTCGTACCACTCCTGGCAGGTGCGCTCGTAGTGATCGGGATCGTTGCGCAGGGCGACGACGTCGAAGAGCCGTTCGCTGCTCTCGACGATCTCGGAGAGCGCCGGGATCTCCGACTCGGGGAAGATGGTTTCGCAGATGAACAGCAGGTCGCGCACGGCCTGCCGGCTCATCCGCACGTTGTTGCCCTTGACGTTGGACTGGAGGGCGATCCGCCCCCCTCGGGGCAGCCAGTCCCGGCAGCGCGCGAAGAACTCCCGGTAGGCGGCGATGCGTTGGGCCCGGGGTAGTCCGGTGCTGGCGAAGTGCTCGAAGGCCCCGATCGAGACGATCGCGTCGTAGGGCGCCTCGGGTGCGTGATCGATCCAGTTCTCCACCCGGACCTCGGTGCGCGGAAGGTTCCGCCGCTCCAGATGAGCCGCCTGGGTGTCGCTGAGCGTCAACCCCACGGCGTGCTCGACTCCGTGTGCGGTGACCAGGCGGTCCAGCATGCTGCCCCAGCCGCAACCGACGTCGAGCACCCGGCGGGCGCCGCCCGCCCGGGCGCCCGCGATCAGGTGGTCCAGCTTGCGTGCCTGCGCGCTCTCCAGGGTGTCCCCGTCCTCCCAGAGCGCGCAGGTGTACGTCATCCCCGGGTCGAGCCACAGTGCGTAGAACTCGTCCGACACGTCGTAGTGGTGCCGGATGGATTCCGCCGTCGCCCCCCGGTAGTCGGTGGCGGTCACGCGTCGACGCTGTCCTGGTCGGACTTCGCCGCGGTGTCCTGGGCGAGTCGCACCAGGTCACCCACGGTCTTCACGCTCGCGGCGCGGCTCTCGTCGAAGGTGATGTCGAGGTCGTCCTCGATGCCGTAGACGATGTCGGCTATCTGGAGGCTCGACAGCCCCACCTCGTCGAAGGTGGTCTCCGCGGTCAGGGTGTACCGACTCGCCTTGCTGCCCAGCTTCTTGGCAATCGTCCCGCAGACTTCTTCAACGCTGATCATGCGAAATCCTCTCCATGGCTGCATAAGGTTCACAGAACGTGTGGGAGGGGGCACAGGCCAGCCCGCACTGCGGGCGCCACATTCTCGGCGCACACCACAGCACTTCCCGTCGAGAGAATTCGACCAACACACCCCCGTGTGCTTTCAAACATACCCATGGATGGGGGGAATACAATGATTGAAAATCCAATCAGTTCGCCGGGTGTGGAGAGTCGCAGGTCAGCCAACTTGTCGACGCGACACGCCGGTTGGGAGCAACCCCCACAAGGCGGGGTGGGGGTGGCTCGTCGTTCGGGGGGAGTCGGAGATTTTGCTTGGCGGATGCGCCCCCGAAGTGTTTTGCTGGAGGCCGCAGCCGACCGGTCTCGGCCCGAAGTGGCGGAAAGTTCGGTTCCGTTTTCCCGGAGACCGTGATTCCGGTTTACCGAATACTCTCTGAGCGGTTAACGTCCGTGGGTTCCGAAGCTTCCGACAGAGTTCTGGGAGAATGACGCATGGCACAGGTCCAGCTTTCGGCAGGCACGGTGGACTACCAGGACAGCGGCGGGGAGGGGCCCGTGGTCGTCCTGCTGCACGGGGTGGCGATGGACGGCACCCTGTGGCGCAATGTCGTCCCCCTGTTGACGCCGGACTACCGTGTCGTGGTCCCGACCCTGCCGCTCGGCGGTCACCGGACGCCGATGCGGGAGGACGCCGACCTGTCGGTGGCCGGGGTCGCCGGACTCGTGGCGGAGTTCCTGGAAGCGCTCGACCTCCGGGACGTCGCGCTCGGCGTGAACGACTGGGGCGGTGCGCTCGCGCTCGTCGCCCTCGGTCGGCACGACCGGATCGGCCGGCTCGTGATCACGTCCTGCGAAGCGTTCGAGAACTACCCGCCGGGCCTGCCCGGCTCCAACCTGGTCACGTCCGCCAAGATGCCCGGCGGACTGGGCGTCGCCTTCGGCCTGCTCAAGCTCAAGCCCATGCGACGACTGCCCATGACCTGGGGCTGGATGTGCAAGCGGCCGGTGGCGCACGAGGTGATGGACGAGTGGTTCCGCCCCGTGTGGACCAACCCGGAGGTCCGCCGGGACCTGCGCAAGTACGTCCTCGGCGTGCCGCCCAAGGACGAACTGCTGCGTTGGACGGACGCGCTGGCGAAGTTCACCGGTCCCGCCCTGGTCGCCTGGGCGGCCGAGGACAAGGTGATGCCGCCTGAGCACGGGCGGCGACTCGCCGAGATCCTGCCCGACTCCCGCCACGTGGAGATCCCGGACAGCTACACCCTCATTCCCGAGGACCAGCCGCAGGTCCTCGCCGAACACATCAGGTCCTTCCTGCTGGAGACCGCCTCCGGCGGCAGCTAGCGGGCGGCAGGTCGGCGACTCGCGAGGGGAGTCGCCGACGACTGTCCGCCCACCCCCGCGCCCACTCCCGTTCCGGGGGTGCGGACGGGGGCGGGCGCAGAACGAACACAACGGGGGATAGACATGGAAGACCAGACCGAACCCACGCATGCCCTGATGACCCGGACACTGGCCGGAATGCCCTCGGCCCATGACCGGAACCAGGCCCTGCGGGACCTGGTGTGCGAACAGACCGCCGGACTCCTGGAGGTCGATCCCGCCACCATCGATCCCGGGCGCGCTTACCGTGACTACGGCTACAACTCGCTGGCCGCGGTGGAACTGACCGGCCGGCTCGGCAAGGCCACCGGCCTGACGCTGCCGCTCACGCTCCTCTTCGACCACCCCACGCCGGCCGCCGTCGCGGCCAGGCTCCTCGCCCTGCTGGGCTTCGAGGCCGAGGACACCGCTCCCCACAGCGCCCCGGCCGCCGGCGCGGCGCGCGCGGCGCGCGCGGAAGCCGCCGAGCCGGACGACGACCCCGTGGTGATCGTGGGTATGGGGTGTCGTTTTCCGGGTGGGGTGGTGTCGGCTGAGGGTTTGTGGGATGTGGTGGTGTCGGGTCGGGATGTGGTGGGGGGGTT
>NZ_JBHXEN010000022.1:0-119255 GCF_042724695.1 Streptomyces sp. NPDC127068
CGGTGGGGGGCCCCCCGGCCGCGGCCCCCCACTTGGTGTTCGCCCCCGGGCCCGGTGGGCGCCCCCCCCCCCAGGGGTGGGGGCCCTCACACGGTCACGGGCGGGACGCCTCCGGGAAACCCCGCAGACGCCCCGGCCGAACCGCTGGACTACCGGCTGGACTACCGGGCTGCCGGACTACTGGGCCGAGCGGAACGCGAGGACCACGTTGTGTCCGCCGAAGCCGAACGAGTCGTTCAGCGCGGCGATCGTGCCCGCGGGCAGCGCCCGCGCCTCACCACGGACCACGTCCGCGTCCACCTCGGGGTCCAGGTTGTCGAGGTTGATCGTCGGCGGGGCGATCCGGTGGTACAGCGCCAGGATCGACGCCACCGTCTCCACACCGCCCGCGCCGCCCAGCAGATGGCCCGTCATCGACTTCGTCGCCGAGATCGCCATGTGGTCGACGTCGTCGCCGTACACCTTGCGCAACGCCTTCACCTCCGCCACGTCACCCTGCGGCGTCGACGTCGCGTGCGCGTTCACGTGCACGATCTCCGCCGGCTTCAGGTCCGTCGCGTCCATCAGGTTGTGCAGCGCCTGCGCGATGCCCTTGCCCGAGGGCTCCGGCTGGGTGATGTGGTGCGCGTCCGCCGAGATGCCCTGACCGATGGCCTCCGCGTAGATCCGGGCACCCCGGGCCTTCGCGTGCTCCGCCGACTCCAGGACGATCACGCCCGCGCCCTCGCCCATCACGAAGCCGTTGCGGGCCTCGTCGTAGGGGCGCGAGGCCCCCGCCGGGTCGTCGTTGTTCTTCGACATCGCCATCATGTTGCCGAACGCCACGATCGGCAGCGGATGGATCGCCGCCTCCGTGCCGCCCGCCACCACGACGTCCGCACGACCCGTACGGATCATCTCGATGGCGTAGCCGATGGCCTCCGCGCCCGAAGCACACGCCGACACCGGAGTGTGCACCCCGGCCCGGGCGCCCATTTCGATTCCCACGTTCGCCGAGGGGGAGTTCGGCATCAGCATCGGCACCGTGTGCGGAGACACCCGACGCACGCCCTTCTCCTTCAGTACGTCGTACTGGTCGAGAAGGGTCGTCACCCCGCCGATGCCCGACGCGATCACCGCGCCCAGCCGGTCCGGGTCCACCGAGGCGTCCTCACCGGCCCGCGCGGTGAAGCCGGCGTCCCGCCACGCCTCCTGGGCCGCGACCAGCGCGAACTGCGCCGAACGGTCCAGCTTGCGGGCCTGGGGGCGGGGAAGCACCTCACCGGGCTCCACGGCCACCCGAGCGGCGATGCGGACCGGCAGGTCCGTCGCCCACTCCTCTTCGAGCAGCCGGACACCGGAACGGCCGTTCACCAGGCCGTCCCAGGTCGAGGCCACGTCGCCACCCAGCGGTGTGGTTGCGCCGATACCGGTGACGACCACGGTGCGATTGGTCGAGCTCACAGGAATTCTTTCTCCACGGTTACGAGGGATTCAGCGGCGCCACCGCCGGGTGGCGGCAGGCATACCGGGCCTGCGATCAGCCCTGGTGCTTCAGGATGTACTCGGTCGCGTCACCGACCGTCTTGAGGTTCTTGACGTCCTCGTCGGGGATCTTCACGTCGAACCGCTCCTCAGCGGCGACGACGACCTCGACCATGGACAGCGAGTCGACGTCGAGGTCGTCGGTGAAGGACTTGTCCAGCTGGACGTCCTCGGTGGGGATGCCGGCGATCTCGTTCACGATCTCGGCGAGACCAGCGACGATCTCTTCCTGAGTGGCGGCCATGTTGGCGCTCCTTCTTGTCACTAACAGAGGTGGGTCAGCTTCCGGACGGACCCGAAGATCCGGCACGGATGCCTAGGGGAGAGTAACGACCGTGGCGGCGTACACGAGACCCGCCCCGAATCCGATGACGAGCGCGGTGTCACCGCTCTTCGCCTCACCGGTCGCCAGGAGCCGCTCCATCGCGAGCGGAATCGAGGCTGCCGATGTGTTGCCGGTGGTCTCCACATCGCGGGCGACCGTCACGTGCTCCGGCAGTTTGAGGGTCTTCACCATCGAATCGATGATCCGCATGTTGGCCTGGTGCGGAATGAAGACGTCCAGGTCGTCCGCGGTGATCCCGGCGGCGTCCAGCGCCTGCTGGGCCACCTTCGCCATCTCGAACACGGCCCAGCGGAACACCGCTTGGCCCTCCTGCGTGATCGCGGGAAACTTCTCGACCGTGCCGTCACGGTAGTCCGTCCACGGCACCGTCTGCTTGATGGTCTCCGACTTGTCGCCCTCGGAGCCCCACACGGTCGGGCCGATCGCCGGTTCCTTCGACGGGCCCACGACCACCGCGCCGGCCCCGTCACCGAACAGGAACGCCGTCGCCCGGTCCGACAGGTCCGTCAGATCGCTCAGCCGTTCCACGCCGATCACCAGGACGTACTCGGCGCTGCCGTCGACGACCATGCCGCGGGCCAGCGTCAGCCCGTAGCCGAAGCCCGCGCAACCCGCCGAGATGTCGAACGCCGCGGCCTCGTGCGTACCGAGCCGGTCCGCGATCTCCGTGGCCACCGCCGGCGTCTGCTTGAAGTGCGACACCGTCGACACCA
Source organism: Streptomyces sp. NPDC127068 (assembly GCF_042724695.1). Lineage (NCBI taxonomy): Bacteria > Bacillati > Actinomycetota > Actinomycetes > Kitasatosporales > Streptomycetaceae > Streptomyces > Streptomyces sp. NPDC127068. The sequence continues at coordinate 2,584 of NZ_JBHXEN010000022.1, forward strand.
CGACCGCGCCGATCTGCCCCGGAGTGATCCCCGCGTCCGCGATCGCCTTCCCCGAAGCCTCCAGGGACATCGCCGACACGGTCTCCTGGTCGTTCGCCCAGTGCCGGGTGGCGATCCCGGACCGCGAACGGATCCACTCGTCGGACGAGTCGATCGTCTCCAGGATCACTTCGTTCGGCACGATCCGCGTCGGACGGTAGCCGCCGACCCCGAGGATGCGCGCGTACGCGGCACCCCTACCGGTCTTGATCTTCGCCATGCTCTCCGGACTCTCCTTCTCAGGCTCGGGCTCAGGCCGTCTGCCCGGCGTGCTCGGCGATCAGCGCACGAGCGGCGTCGAGATCGTCGGGGGTCTTCAGCGCCAGCGTCGGCACACCCGGCAGGGCCCGCTTCGCGAGTCCCGTCAGTGTCCCACCGGGGCACACCTCCACCAGCGCGGTCACGCCGCGCTCCTTGAACGTCTCCATGCACAGGTCCCAGCGCACCGGATTCGCGACCTGACCGACCAGCCGGTCCAGCACCTCGGCACCCGACTCCACCACCCGGCCGTCCCGGTTGGACACGTACGCCACCGCGGGGTCCGCGGGCGCCAGCTCCCGGGCGGCCTCACCCAGGGCGTCCACCGCCGGGGCCATGTGCCGGGTGTGGAACGCGCCCGCCACCTTCAGCGGCACCACGCGGCGCACCCCCTCCGGCTTGTCCTGAGCCAGCGCGGTGAGTTCCTCGGCAGTGCCGGCCGCAACGATCTGACCGGCCCCGTTCACGTTCGCCGGGGTCAGCCCCAGCCGCTCCAGGTGCGGCACCACGATCTCCGGGTCACCGCCGAGCAGCGCCGCCATCCCGGTGTCCGTCACCGCGGCGGCTTCCGCCATCGCCAGCCCGCGGACCCGCACCAACCGCAGCGCGGCCACCGGGTCCAGTACTCCTGCGAACACGGCGGCGGTGATCTCGCCGACGCTGTGACCGGCGACGACGTCCGCCGTCACCCCCGCGAGGGCCGCCGGGACCGGAGTGTCGGAGCCCGTGGCGAAGCCGTCACCGTTGGGGAGCGACACCAAGGCGTCAGGGCCCGCGAGGGCCGCCGCCGACAGGATTCCGGTAGCCACCAGCAGCGGCTGCGCGACCGCCGTGTCACGGATCGCGTCCGCGTCGGCCTGCGTACCGTAGTGCAGCAGGTCGAGATCGATGGCCTTCGACCAGGCGGCCACCCGATCGGTGGCACCGGGCAGGTCGAGCCAGGGGGTCAGGAAGCCGGGCGTCTGCGCGCCTTGGCCGGGAGCGACGAGTACGAGCACACTCACACTCTCTCTTGTGGAGGGTGGAACCCGCCCGTGGGGACAGGGACGAAGAACCGAGGGGGGAATTGTAGGCCCCCTACAAGACCGGCTAAGTCGGGACATCCCCATCGGCGAGCCGTCCGAGGATCAGGGCGATCCGCAGAGTGAACGCCGACCGCACGTCAGAGGGTGACCAACCGGTGACGTCAGTCACACGTCGGAGCCGGTAGCGCACGGTGTTCGGGTGCACGAACAGCATCCGCGCCGCACCCTCCAGACTGCTCGCCTGTTCCAGATAGACACTCAGCGTTTCGAGCAACGCCGAGCCGGCCTCCTCCAACGGTCTGTAGATCTCCTCCACCAGCTGATCACGCGCTGACGGGTCCGACGCGATGGCGCGCTCCGGGAGGAGGTCGTCGGCCAGCACCGGACGCGGCGCGTCCTGCCACGCCCCGCACGCCTTCAGCCCCGCCGCCGCCGCCTGGGCGGAACGGGTGGCCGCCAGCAGGTCCGGCACGATCGGCCCCGCCACCACGGGACCCGCCGCGAAGGGTCCGATCAGCGACTTCGCCACCTGCAAAGGGTTGTCGCTACCGCCGGCGATCACCACCAGCCGGTCCCCGAGCACCCCCGTCAGCACCTGGAGCTTCGCGTGGCGCGCCGCCCGACGGATGGCCTCCACCGTCAGCTCGCTGTCCCCGTCCGGTGCCGTCCCCAACACCACGCACACATGGTCCGGGGCGTTCCAGCCCAGCGCCGCGGCCCGACTCACCGCGCCCTCGTCGGCCTCGCCCGACAGCACCGCGTTCACCACCAGCGACTCCAGCCGGGCGTCCCACGCGCCCCGGGCCTCCGCCGCCTGCGCGTAGACCTGTGCCGTCGCGAAGGCGATCTCCCGCGCGTAGACGAGCAGCGCCTCGCGCAGCACCGACTCGTCGCCCGGCGCCGCGACCTCGTCGATCGCGGACTCCATCACCTCGATCGTCGTCCGCACCATCTCCACGGTCTGGCGCAGGGTGATCGCCCGCGTGAGTTCGCGCGGGGCCGTGCCGAACACGTCCGTCGAGATCGCCTGCGGTGCGTCGGGGTGGCGGAACCACTCCGTGAACGCCGCGATGCCGGCCTGGGCGACGAGGCCGATCCAGGAACGGTTCTCCGGGGGCATCGCCCGGTACCAGGACAGCGTCTCGTCCATCCGCGCGATGGCCTGCGCGGCGAGGCTGCCGGAGGACTGCTCCAGACGCCGGAGGGTGCCCGCATGGGGGTGGGCCCGGGTGCGGCCCCGCGGGCGGCCGGCCGAGGAACTGTCCTCGGTGGGTCCGCGGCGGGCGGGGTGCTCGGCGGCGTCGGGCCAGTCGGGGTCCTCGTCGGGTCCGAGGTTCCCCGGGACACCGTTGCCCGGGGCGGCGTGGGCAAGCCCGCCGTGGGTGGGGCTGCCGTGGGTGGGGTCGGACGCGCCGGACTCCGGTGTGCGTGGTCCACTCCGGCTCGCCCCGCGCGGCGAACCGGAGACGGAATCGCGCGATGCGCCGGGGGCTGCGGGGTCGGTCTTACCGACTTCGGGTTCGGACACGGGGACAAGACTGCCTTATCAGGACGGCCGAACGTATCGCCGGGGCCGAGCAGCCGACCGAGCAGCCGACCGAGCAGCCGGCCGACCGGCCGACCGGACGGCACACCTGACAGGCGGCGGGGCGGCCGGGTGGCTGGGCTGACCGTGGCGTGCACGTCGTGGCGCGGGCCCGGCCTTCCGGTGCCCCGTCGTGACAGGGCCCGGGGACGTGGTCAGGCACGACCCCGGGGTGCGCGCCGGTCCGCTGCCCACACCCGTCCATGCGTCGGGCCGCCCCGGCCGTTCGGGCAGTGCCTTCAGGCCCGCCGCGAGCCCGCCGACCGAACGAAGGGCCCCACCCCGGCACCGTCGCCCCGACCGGGGCGACTACCGTGTGGGGTGTGATCAACGTGCGCCGCGCCGCTGAGCGCTACCCCGGAGGCGACCCCGCGGCGGGCATCGAGTCCCGGCACGCGTTCTCCTTCGGGCCCCACTACGACCCCGACAACCTCCGCTTCGGGTCGGTCATCGCCTGCAACGAGGAACGACTCGCCCCCGGTGCCGGCTTCGACGAGCACCCCCACAGCCACACCGAGATCATCACCTGGGTCGTCGAGGGCGAACTGACCCACAGCGACTCGCAGGGCCACGCCTCCCTCGTCCGCGCCGGCGACGTCCAGCACCTCAGCTCCGCGAGCGGCGTTCGGCACGTCGAACGCAACGACGGTACGGACCCGCTGGTCTTCGTCCAGATGTGGCTCGCCCCCGTCGCCCCGGCCGGCGAACCCCGCTACGAGATCGTCCGTGGCATCGCCGACTCCACCCCGTACGCCGTTCCCGAGGCTGCCGCCACGCTCCATGTGCGTCGCCTCGCTGCGGCCGAGCGCGCGGTGGTTCCCGACGCCGCGTACGTGTACATCCACGTGGTCCGCGGTGAACTCCGGCTGTCGTCTTCCGTTGCCGAGGGAACCGCGTCCGCCGACCGTCCCGGCGTCCCGGCGTCCGGCGAACTCCTCGGACCCGGTGACGCGGCCCGGCTCACCGAGCCCGAGGGTTGGGAACTCAGGGCGGTCACCCCCGCTGACGCCCTCGTCTGGGAGATGACCCGTCCCTGACCGCTTCCCGTCCCTGACCGCTTCCTGCCCCTGACTCTCCGCCGCCCCCTGACCCCGGTCCCCGGTCCGTCACTCCCGTGGTGGGTGCGCACCCGGAAGGGGCCGTTGCGGTGCGATCAGAGTTCGGCGAGCACCGCATCGGTCAGCTCGGGCCACACCTCCACGGCCCACGGTCCGAACGCCCGGTCCGTGAGCGCGACGCAGGCCGCCCCGGTGCCCCGGCCGTCCGCCCATCGCGCATCCGGGTCCACCCACAGGAACGTACCCGCCTGCCCGAAGTGCCCGAACGTCCGCGGTGACGACGCACTACCCGTCCAATGCGGTGACTTGGCGTCCCGGACCTCGAACCCGAGCCCCCAGTCGTTCGGGTTCTGGTGCCCGTACCCCGGCAGCACCCCCTTCGTCCCCGGGTACTGCACGGTCATCGCCTCCGCCACCGTTCGCGGATCGAGCAACCTGGGCGCCTGCACCTCCGCCGCGAACCGCACCAGGTCGTCGACCGTCGACACCCCGTCCTTCGCTGCCGAGCCGTCACCCCCCAACGTGGTGCCCACCATCCCCAACGGCTCCAGTACCGCCTGCCTCAGATACTCCCCGAACGGCATCTCGGCTGCCTTCGCCACGTGATCGGCCAGCACCTCGAAGCCTGCGTTCGAGTAGAGCCGCCTTACCCCGGGCTCCGCCACCACCTTGTGCTCGTCGAACGCCAGCCCACTGGTGTGAGCGAGCAGGTGCCGCACCGTGGCGCCGGCCGGCCCCGCGGGCTCGTCCAGCTCCACCGCACCTTCCTCGTACGCCACGAGGACCGCGTACGCCGTCAACGGCTTGGTCACCGAGGCCAGCGCGAACCGGTGACCGGTGGCGCCGAAGGTCCCCGCCAACTCGCCGTTCGACCGCACCACGGCTCCCGCGGCAGCCGGCACCGGCCACCCTTCCATCAACCCAAGGCTCTGCATCCGTCGAGCCTATCCACCCTGTGGGCCACCCCTCTCGGCTGCCCTCGCCTGCCCTCCTCCCGCCCCTCACGGGCTCCCGCACGCCTCCCGTTCCGTCCGGTGCTTGCTTGGAGTGCACTCCAAGGTCCTAGCGTTGAGGGCATGACGGTGACGGACACGGTGACCCAGACCTCTCTCGCCCCCACTCCCGGGTGGATCGGCTCGGACGGTTCCTCCGGCTCTTCCGGCTCCCTGGACGGCACGGCCCCCGTCCGTTCGGCGGGTGCCGGCCCGGCAGGCGCCGCGGTGACGGACCCGGCCGACCTGAACGGCGCGACGGATTCGATCGCCCCGACCACGGATGCGGGACGTTCCTGTACCGCTGATCCCGCCCCGCACCCCCGCCCCGACGGGCAGGACCTCTACACCATCAGCGAGGTCGCCGCCTTCACGGGCCTCTCCGCCCACACCCTGCGCTGGTACGAGCGGATCGGCCTGATGCCGCACATCGACCGCTCCCACGCCGGCCAACGTCGCTACCGCAACCAGGATCTGGACTGGCTCGACCTGGTCGGCAAGCTCCGCCTCACCGGCATGCCGGTCGCCGACATGGTCCGCTTCTCCGAACTCGTCCGCGGCGGAGACGAGACCTTCCCCGAGCGTCGACTGCTCTTGGAAGCAACCCGCCGTGAGGTCCTGGCCCGCATCGCCGAACTCCACGGCACCCTCGCCGTCCTCAATCACAAGATCGACTACTACGCCTCCGCTTCTTCCGCTTCCCCCACCTCCTCCGTCTCCGAAGGGACCCCCTCCCGATGACTCCCCTGACCACCACCCGTCTCGGCACCCACGGCCCCGTGGTCGGCGCCCAAGGGCTCGGCTGCATGGGCATGAGCTTCGCCTACGGGCCCACCGACGCCCAGGAAGCCCGGGCGACCCTGGAACGCGCCCTGGAACTCGGCGTCACCTTCTACGACACCGCGGACGTCTACGGCGACGGGGACAACGAACGCTTCCTCGCCCCCTTCCTCAAGGCCCACCGCGACGACATCCTCGTCGCCACGAAGTTCGCCCTGTCGATCAACCCCGACGATCCGACCGGGCGGCGCGTCAACAACGACCCCTCCTACATTCGTGCCGCCGTCGACGCGAGCCTCCAGCGTCTCGGCACCGACTCCATCGACCTCTACTACATGCACCGCCGCGACCCGGCCGTCCCGATCGAGGAGTCGGTCGGCGCCATGGCCGAACTCGTCCAGGCCGGCAAGGTCAAACACCTCGGGCTCAGTGAGGTCACCGGCTCGGAACTCAGGGCGGCCCACGCCGTCCACCCGATAGCCGCCCTACAGTCCGAGTGGTCCCTGTTCAGCAGGGACATCGAACAGGGCGTCGTCCCCACCGCCGCGGACCTCGGTGTCGCCCTCGTGCCCTACTCGCCCCTGGGCCGCGGTTTCCTCACGGGTTCCTTCGTGAACGCCGACAGCGACCTCAGCGCTCAGGACTTCCGCCGTCTGCAACCTCGCTTCACCGGGAGCAACGCCACCGCCAACGCCGGCCTCCTGGACCCGATTCGCGCTGTCGCCGAGGTCCATGACGTCACACCCGCACAGATCGCCCTCGCCTGGGTCCACCAGCGGGCCGATGTGCACGGCCTGTCCGTGATCCCCATTCCCGGCACCCGCTCCCGCCACCGGGTCGAGGAGAACACCGCCGCGACCGGTGTCACGCTCACCGCTGAGGAACTGTCCCTCCTGGAGCCCATCGCCGCCCGGGTCTCGGGCGACCGCTACGCCGATATGTCCTTCACCTCGGCGAACCGCGCGTAACGGTTCGCGCCTCGGTCTCGGCCGCTGGAGGGTCGCGCTGCTTCCGGGCTCGGCTCGGTCGGACATCAGCCCCACCCCGGGGCGAGGGCCACGTCCCTGCTGCGAACGGCCCCGTCGGCGCTCCTCTGCCGAATCTACCCACTCCGCGTCCGGTCATCGGAAGGCCTTCCGCCCTACCAGAAGCTCTGATCACCGTGCCTCGCCGTCTGCCGGAGGGTGCCCGGCGACCGTGCCGCTTCCCGTGGCGATCTCGGCGAACGCCCGCAGGGACTCCGTGTGCGGAGCGAAGTAGCCCGTGTGCCCCTTCACCTGCCCGGTGGGAACGCGCAGTGCTCCGAAGGCGGGGTCAACCGGATCCCTGCCGTGGCCGAGCCCGAGGAACTCGACGTTCGGCACCTTCCTGATCCAGTCGCTGTCGTCCCTCGCGGCCCAGACCCGAGCGCGGGTCCGCAAGTCGGCGACGCTACTGGCCCGCAGCCCGGGCGAACCCAACACGACCAACTCCGAGGCGGCCAGCCCCGAAGCGGCCAGCCCACAGACCACCGAGCCGTAGCTGTGGCAGAAGACGACGGGTCTCGGGGCGCCGTCCACGGTGGGGAGCGCGGTCACGAAGCGGTTCAGCCGCGGCGCTCCCGCTGCCGCGAGCCGTGCGGTGGCCGCGTCCGGGCCGAGACCCGTCGGGGTGGTGTAGCCGACCCAGGCGATCACCGCGATGTCGTCGCCCGCAGCCCGGTGCAGCGACCGTGCCATTCCGGAGGGCGTGCTGTACGCGTCGCGGCTCCGGTCGAACGTGCTCAGGTCGTTGTCGGAGCCCGGCACGATCACCGAGACGTGGCGGGCCCTGCCGAGGTCTCCGTGGACCTCCGCCAGCTGTCCGCGTCCTCGCGGGTCGAATGCCAGGATCTGCCGCCCGGGCGTGAGCAGAGCGGAGTACCGGGCCGCGAGTTCCCTCGCCCGCGCTCTGTCGGCTGGTGGGACAGCCGGGTCCACGGACCGCGCCCGCTGTTCCGAGTACCCGAGCCGCAGAGCACGGGCGTTCGCCTCGTACCGCAGGGAGACCGGCGCACCATCGAGGTTCCCCACCACTCCGGGGTGTCGTCTCGCCAGCGCTCTGGCCTTGGCCTCGCTGAGCGAAGCGAAGAACTCCGTCGCTGTGGAGGGCGGGTCCCTGACCGGGTCGGGCAGTGGCATGCCGGATACTCGGTCGGCCCGCCATGCGGTGGTGCCCGGAGGCGGCCCCGTGAGGGGGACCTGTCCCTTCTCCAGGGTCCACCCCACCGTGCCCGCCATGGCCGTGAGGACGAGCACGGCCGCCACCAGGACCCGCCACTCGCGGTGCTGACGCAGCGTCCGCGCCAGACGCGAGGCGCGGGCCGGTCGAACCGTACCGGGCTTCCCCCAGCGCATCGGTATCACCCGTGAAACCAGCCGACTCCCAGGCCGTGTAGGTGACTTCACACTCATCTCGTTGTCCCTTCGTCCGACTGCCTGACGAGGGGAAAGGTACGAAGGTGAGAACGGACGACACATCACACTGCGGTGCCAAGCCTTGCCTCATACCGGGGTATGAGGCCGCCGTACCCCGGTACGGCGCGGCAGCACTTGAGCCCGCTGGGCCCACTGCCGCACCGCGCTGACGTGCCGGACTGCGACTCTTCGGAGAATCTTCGGACTACGACTCTCCGGGCGTGACGAGCCCGGACTCGTAGGCGAAGACCACGGCCTGTGCCCTGTCCCGCAGGTTCAGTTTGGCCAGCACCCGGCCGATGTGGGTCTTGACCGTTTGTTCGGCGAGCACGAGACGTCCCGCGATCTCCTGGTTGGACAGCCCCCGCGCGATCAGACCCAGCACCTCGGTCTCGCGCGGGGTCAAACCGTTCAGTGCGAGCGAGCGCTCCCTGCGGGAGCTGGTCTTCCGCTCCGCGAACTCGGCGATCAGCTTGCGTGTCACCGAGGGGGCGAGCAGGGCGTCGCCGCCGGCCACGATCCGCACGGCGGAGATGAGGTCGGCGGGCGGTGCGTCCTTGAGGAGGAAGCCCGAGGCCCCGGCGCGCAGTGCCTCGAAGATGTAGTCGTCCGCGTCGAAGGTCGTGAGCATGAGCACTTTGGGCCGGTGCACCACGCCGGGAGGCGGGTCCAGGAGGGCGCGGGTGGCCGTCAGACCGTCCATCTCGGGCATGCGGACGTCCATGAGGACGAGGTCCGGGTGGGCGGTGCGGCTGAGGGTGACGCCGTCCCTGCCGTTCGGGGCCTCGCCCACGACGTCGATATCGCTCTGCGCTGCCAGGAGTGCGGCGAACCCCGCTCTGACCATGGCCTGGTCGTCGACGATGATCACGCGGATGGCCATGTGCGGCGGGGCTCCTCGGGGTTGGCGGCGGACGCCGACGAATGCTCCGGCGGCGAGGCAGTGGTGCCGCGGGGCTCGGCGACGGGCAGACGAGCGGCCACGCGGAAGCCGCCGTCGGGCAGGGGACCGACGTCGAGCGTGCCGCCCACCAATCTGACGCGTTCCGCCATGCCCGTGAGCCCGTGCCCTGTCGAGCCGAGCTCCAGCGGTACGGCTCGCCGGGGCGCGGGTCGGTTCACGACGACGACGGTCAGATGGTCACCGTCAGTGGAGATGAGCACCTCGGTGCGTGCCCCGGGCGCGTGCCGCACGACGTTGGCCAGCGCTTCCTGCACGATGCGGTACGCGGACAACTCGACGACCGGCGAGAGTCGCGTCAGGAACTTGACGAGGGTGATCTCAGGCAGCGACAACACGACCGGAACGCCCGCGCGCACGGTCGCGTCGGCCAGCTGCCGCAGTCGGTCGAGGCCGGGTTGGGGAACTCGCTCACCTGCCGCGTCCTCGCTGCGCAGGACGGAAAGGAGCCGTCGCATTTCGACCAGGGACTCGCGTGCTCCGGCCGCGATCGACTCGAACTCCCGCACCGTTTCCGCGGAAAGATCCGGCAATCGGTAGGCGGCGGAGTCGGCCTGCACGGTGATCACCGACATGTGGTGGGCGACCACATCGTGCAACTCGCGGGCGATCCGGGCCCGTTCCTCCAGGAGGGTGCGCTGGAAACGCTCCGCCTCGTTGATGGTCTCCTGCTCCGCGAGTCTGCGCTGTGCTTCCCGACGTTCCTTCACCAGGGTCCCGAGGACCAGGACCCCGCCGCTGAGGGCGATCGTCACGGCGCTCGTGCTGTGGCTGCCGGGGGAGTTGTACGCGGTGAGCACCGCGGTCGCGGCGAGGGTCGCCAGCCAGACGGCGCCGAGCGTGCGTCGACCCTCCCGCTGGGACAGCGCGAGGCAGAGGGCGAGGTAGCCGATGATGATCGTGGGCGTCCAGGGCGCCGGTCTGGACTCGGTCGAGCCGATCGCCGCCACTGCACCGGTCACGTCCGCGACCGCGATGATCCCCCACGCACGCAGGGGCCGGGTCACGGCGAGGAGGAGGGGACCGGCCTGTGCCACCGCGAGGAGGGTGGCGAGCCCGATGCCGATGGAGTAGTGGTTGGTGAGGAGGTGGGCGGTGACCGGCAGCAGGATCGCCACCAGGGCGAGCGCGACGAGATGGGGTAACCGTCGGACCCATGCGCGGGGCGAGTCCGCCAGGAGCGCTCGGGGGCGTTTCGGGGGAGCGGTGAGCAGGGAACTGGCGTGGCGCAGCCCGTCCATGACGAGGACAACGGACCGTCGCCCGGGTGCGGGCCCCGGCCCGTGCCCTGATGGTTGGGGGGACGTGGGTGTGGTGCTCATGTCCCGTTCAGCGTAGGCAAGGGCGGACGACCGTGCCGTCATACCGAGGGGCTGGAACCCCTCTCATACCCAGGTATGAGAGGGAGGAGGACCAGCAGCGCGGTCAGAGCTCGGCGAGCAATTCGGCCTTCTTGGAGAGGAACTCCTCGTCGGTGATGAGACCGGCCTGGTGCAGTTCGCCGAGATGCCGGATGCGGTCGGCGATGTCAGCGGGGTCCCTGCGGCCCGACGGGGAGTGCTGAGCGGGCACCGACCCCACCGGTCCCGCCGAGCGCACGGCAGCCAGGACCGAGGCGGCGAACGGCAAGGACTCGTGAACGGGTCCGTACCCGAGGCCGAACACGACCGCGGCGGGGTCCTGGTCGGCCTGCGCAGGCGGCCGGGGCTCATCGCGGCGCAGGAGTCGTAGGTGGCCTTCGAAGAGTTCGGGGGAACGCCATTCGACGCCACTGAGGTCGGCCACCGCGAACTTCTGGTCGCCGGCCTTCCACTTGGTCGAGGACGCACCCGTCCACGACCAGCGGTACGAGACGGCCGTTCCGTCGAAGGCCGCCTTGCCGTCGTACGCCTTGAACGTGAGGGGCGGTGCGGGAGGGGCCACCAGGTAGCGGCCGGTGGGAGGGACGGGGCTGTCGCGTGCGATGAGCGGGCGCAGTTCGTCGGCGTAGTACTCGGCGAGCGTTGCTCGCTCCACCGGGAGCACCAGTCGGTAGGGGTCGGAGGCCTCCTTCAATTGCCCGGCGGCCGCGTCCATCAGCGGGTCGGCCCCGGGGCGGGGCACGGCGTGCAGGACGACGGTGCCGCGTCTACCCGGGGTCAACGTGACCGCGGTGATCGCCTCGTGGGGGACACGGCGCTCGACGAGTGCCTGGAAGAGTTTGGGCGTGCGTATCCCCCGTTCGAAGCGGATGTGCACGGAGTCGGACGCGAACTCCCAAGCGGCGTGAAATCCGGCCAGTACATCACCCATGCGGGTCATCGTATGCGGCACGGACGTCCCCGTCCCGCCTGCGACGAGCCGCAGTTCACCCGATTTCTACGCGCGTCAGACCTTCGCGGCCGAGGACAGACCACTTCTGCAACTGTCATCCCGATCGGCACAGCGCAGCCCCAGGAAGGCGCCCACGCCGATCTCCGCGAAGTTGCTGAGACTCTCGGTTCCGGGTTCGAAGTAGCCCGTATGACCGTCCGCGCCGCTCGCGGACAACAGCCTCGCTCCGAAGGCCCGGGAGAAGGGGTCGGCGCCGTGTCCGATGCCGCCCAGTTCGAGGTGGGGCACGTCTTCGATCCAGTCGTCGCCATCGCGCGTGGCCCAGATCCGGGCGCGGGTGTCGAGGTGGGACGCCCGGTCGGCGCGCATTCCCGGGCTGCCGGCGACGGCGATGTCCGTCACGCGGGAGGGCAGGGCCGGCGCGGCGACGCCGCACAGCACGGAACCGTAACTGTGGCAGTAGAGGGCGACCTCCGCCCTGCCGGGGAGCCCGCGCACCATCGCGTTGAGTCGGATCGCACCGCTCCTGGCCCGTATCGCCGTGGCGGCCTCGACGCCGAGCCCTTCGGGGGCGGTGTAGTCGGCCCAGGCGATCACCGCGGTACGGGTCCCGGGTGCTGCGGCGCGTTCGGCGTCGTACAGGGCTCGGGCCATGCCCAAGGGCGTCGAGTGCGCCCGGTCGGGCCGTTCGAAGGTCACCAGGCTGGTGTCGACGCCCGGGACGATGACCGAGACGCGCTGCGCGTGGGCGAGGTCGCCGAGGACTTCCGCGATCCGCCCGGAACCGGTCGGGTCGAAGGCGAGTACGCGGCGGTCGGGGTGCAGGAAGGCCGCGTAGCGTTGCATCCGACGTGCCGCCTGGCGCTGGCCCTCGGGTGAGAGGCGGTCGTCGCGCACACGACGCGACTCCGCTTCGCGGGCGGCGTCCAGGGCGGTGCGGTTGGCCCGGTAGCGCAGGGTGAGCGGGGCGCCGTTCATGTTGCCGACCACGAGCGGGTGGCGGTCGGCCAACCGGTCGCGTTGGTCGCTGGTGAGCGAGGCGAAGAAGCGGGCGAGCTGCCGCGGAGACGTCTGGGGGTCGGGCAGTTCCCGCCCCTGGACGTGTCCGTCCTCCCAGGCAGCCAGAGCGGCCTTGAGCGGTGCACCACCGTCGCGTCGACTGTTGTGGGCCGTCCAGCCGGTGGTCGCCAGCATGATGAAGACGACACCCAGGGCGACCAGGGCGCGCCAGACGTCGAGTTGGGGGGATGCATCGGAAGAAGTCACTGCGGGACACCCTAGGAGACGCCCACACCCTCCTGGGCAATGCGTGACACGGATCACGTTTCCCCGGGTGGAACGCTGGTACGGGGTGGTCTCGTGAAGAGCGTGGATCACCTTCCTGGCCGGGGGCGTGGGTCCCCACGTGCGGAGATCCCGCGGCTCGACACGCGTGGCGGCCTGCCTGCGCGTGTCGGACGCGGACACCTGTTGACGCCGTCGAGGGCCCGCGGGCAGGACGGTGCACGGTGCCGCGGTGCGCTACTCGGCGGCTGTGCCGTGCCGGTCCGCCGTCAGTGCGCGAGCCGCCACGTCCAGGTGGCGCCGGGTGAGAGCCCTGACGGGCGATGTCGGTGTCCTGGCCCGCGGTCCAGAGCCGGCCCGTGAAGGGCGTGACGTCGCCGAACGCCGCGACCGCCGCCCGCGTACGGCGGTGGTCCGCCGTGACGAGGCACTCGCGCCCGGCGATCGGCCGTGCGATCTTCTCCTCCGTCTCGCCGAAGCGGCCTAAGCGTCTCGCCGCGGGCAGGCGCCGAATCGATCATCCGGTACGTGCGCATGCGGAGAGTGAGGGGCGTCGTGGAGCGATGTTCTCCCCCGTCCGACGGGATGGCGCCGGCCTCGAAGCCTGACGGTGTGCTGCCGAACGGCTGGACGGCGTCGAGTTGCCGCTGCTCGGCCCTGAGGGACTCGACCCCATGGCCGCGGCTGCCCGAGCGGGTGCCGCACCGGTGACTCCGGACGCCCCCGCGTGCGTCGCCGTGACGCTCACCGAGGCCGCTCCCCTCCGGAACGGGCCTCGCCCGTCTCGTCGCCCCGGGCGTCAGGTTCGTTGTGGGCTTCGTGGTGCTGTCGATCGGATGGGGCGCCAACGCGGAGACCGGCCGCGGCGCGGTGCGCATCCGACGCCGGCGCACCTCCAACGTCCCACCCCTGACGACGTGTTGGGCCACTCGGCTGCGGGGGCGAACACGTGGCTCCGGCCTCCGGAAAACGGTCATCAACATCTGGGACGCCCCAACAGTTCCCGAGCGGTGGGGATTTCGCCTGTCCGGGTGGCACATGCCCGGAGGGCTTCCTTCCGCTCCCCGCGACCGACGATGGTTGCACCAAGTGATCAGTCCAACACGGGGGATGAACCACATGCGCTCCACCCTGCTCAGGTCCACCACGCTCGCGGTCGCCACCGTCGCCGTGCTCCTCGGCCCCGCTCACGCGGGCACCACCAGCGTGTCGACCGCCCGTCCCGCGAATCCGCCGGACCGCGTGGTGACCCAGCAACAGGCCGTTCCGAGCACCCAGCCCCGATCTGCCGCAGCGGCCACCGCCACGACGCTCGGCCGCTGCGGACCGGGCGAGCTGTGCCTGTGGGCGAAGTCCGACTTCAAGGGCACCCGGCTCGCCTACGAACTGTCCGAGATCGACATCGAGAGTTGCGTCGCGCTGCCGGCGGGGGGCAGCGCGCAGGCTCTCGCCAACCGACTCGGACGCCCCGTCACCACCTACCAGTCCGCCACGTGTGAAGAGACCGGAGAGTTCGACACCTACCCCGGGAACGGCACCTGGACCCCGCAGTCACCTCACCGCATCAGAGCGTTCAAGGTCTGGGAGAACTGACGGTCGGGGCTGCTGGCCGTACAGCTGGCCATCGGTACGGACGTCCGGACTCCCTACGGTCCCGGATCCCACCCCGGACCGTAGGGCGACCGAGCTACGCACCCCTGCCCGGCTCTCGTGGGGCACAGGAGGCAAGGGAGCCCTGCCCGCTGACCCGGTCCCCCCGCGCGAAAGAGCCTAGGCGTCGCCCCCGGCCGCACCCGGGTCGGCGGCAGTCACGTCCAACAGCTGGTACCGGTCGATCGCCTGCTTGAGGACCGACCGGTCCACCTCGCCCTCCCGTGCCAACTCGGTGAGCACGGCCACCACGATCGACTGCGCGTCGATGTGGAAGTAACGCCGTGCCGCACCCCGGGTGTCCGCGAAGCCGAATCCATCGGCCCCCAACGACTGGTAGGTACCCGGCACCCAGCGCGCGATCTGGTCGGGAACGGATCGCATCCAGTCGGACACCGCGACGAACGGACCTTCGGCACCCGACAGCTTCCGCGTCACGTACGGCACCAACTGCTCTTCCTGAGGATGCAGCAGGTTGTGCCGCTCCACCTCGACCGCCTCCCGGCGGAGTTCGTTCCAGGAGGTCGCCGACCACACATCGGCCTTCACCTCCCACTCCTCGGCGAGGATCCGCTGGGCCTCCAACGCCCAGGGCACGGCAACGCCTGACGCCATGATCTGGGCCGGCAGCGAACCGCGGTCACCCGCCTTCAACCGGTACACACCCCGCAGGATGCCGTCGACATCGACGTTCTCCGGCTCGGTCGGGTGCT
This sequence comes from Streptomyces sp. NPDC127068, assembly GCF_042724695.1. Classification (NCBI taxonomy): domain Bacteria; kingdom Bacillati; phylum Actinomycetota; class Actinomycetes; order Kitasatosporales; family Streptomycetaceae; genus Streptomyces; species Streptomyces sp. NPDC127068. The sequence continues at coordinate 17,677 of NZ_JBHXEN010000022.1, forward strand.
GGATCGGCTCGTTGTAGACGGTGAGGTAGTAGAAGACGTCCTCACCGGGCGAACCGTCCTCGGTCTCGCCGTACATCCTGCGCAGACCGTCCCGCACGATGTGGGCGATCTCGTACGCGTAGGCCGGGTCGTAGGCCACGCAACCCGGGTTGGTGGAGGCGAGCAACTGCGAGTGACCGTCAGCGTGTTGGAGGCCCTCGCCGGTCAGGGTCGTGCGCCCGGCGGTGGCCCCCAGGACGAACCCGCGTGCCAACTGGTCGGCCATCTGCCAGAACTGGTCACCAGTGCGCTGGAAACCGAACATCGAGTAGAAGACGTACACCGGGATGAGGGGTTCGCCATGAGTGGCGTAGGCCGAACCCGCGGCGATGAGCGAGGCCGTGCAGCCCGCTTCGGAGATACCGTCATGCAGCATCTGCCCCGTGGGCGACTCCTTGTAGGCGAGGAGCAGGTCCCTGTCCACCGACTCGTACTGCTGACCGAGCGGATTGTAGATCTTGGCGCTCGGGAAGAAGGAGTCCATACCGAACGTGCGGTACTCGTCCGGAGCGATCAGGACGAACCGCCTCCCGATCTCCTTGTCCCGCATGAGGTCCTTGAGCAGCCGCACGAAGGCCATGGTGGTGGCGATCGACTGCTGACCGGACCCCTTCTTGCCGCTCGCGTAGGCCTTGTCGTCGGGCAGCGCCAGGGGCTTCGCCCGCACCACCCGCGACGGTACGTACCCACCGAGCGCCGTGCGGCGGTCGTGCATGTACTGGATCTCTTCCGAGTCGCGGCCCGGGTGGTAGTAAGGCGGCAGACCGTCGTCGAGTTGCCGGTCGCTGATCGGCAGGTGCAGCCGGTCGCGGAAACCCTTCAGGTCGTCGACGGTGAGCTTCTTCATCTGGTGGGTCGCGTTGCGGCCCTCGAAATTGGGGCCCAGCGTCCATCCCTTGACCGTCTGCGCCAGGATCACCGTGGGCTGACCCTTGTGGGCCTTCGCCGCGGAGAAGGCGGCGTAGATCTTCCGGTGGTCGTGGCCGCCCCGGCCCAGATGCAGGATCTGGTCGTCGGTCATGCTGGCGACCATCGCACGCAGCCGGTGGTCGTCACCGAAGAAGTGGTCCCGGATGTACGCCCCCGTCTCCGTGGCGTACGTCTGGAACTGCCCGTCGGGGGTGGTGTTCAACCGGTTCACCAGGATGCCGTCCCGGTCCTGGGCCAGCAGCGGGTCCCACGAGCGGTCCCAGACCAGTTTCACGACGTTCCAGCCGGCTCCCCGGAACTGGGACTCCAACTCCTGGATGATCTTGCCGTTGCCCCGGACTGGCCCGTCAAGCCGCTGGAGGTTGCAGTTGATCACGAAGGTCAGGTTGTCCAGCCCCTCGCGAGCGGCGATGGACAACTGGCCCAGCGACTCCGGCTCGTCCATCTCGCCGTCACCGAGGAAGGCCCACACGTGAGAGGACGAGGTGTCCGCGATGCCCCGGGCCTCGATGTACCTGTTCATGCGGGCCTGGAAGATCGCGCCGAGCGGTCCCAGCCCCATCGAGACCGTCGGGAACTCCCAGAAGTCCGGCATCAGCCGCGGGTGCGGATAGCTGGGCAGCCCGTCCGGGGCCTTCGACCGCTCTTGGCGGAACGCGTCGAGTTGGCGTTCGGAAAGTCGGTCGAGGAGGAACGCCCGTGCGTAGATCCCCGGCGAAGCGTGGCCCTGGAAGAAGATCTGGTCGCCGCCGTCGCCCTCGTCCTTGCCCCGGAAGAAGTGGTTGAAGCCCACGTCGTAGAGGGAGGCCGACGAAGCGAAGGTGGCGATGTGCCCGCCGACACCGATCCCCGGGCGCTGGGCCCGCGACACCATCACCGCGGCGTTCCAACGAGTGGCGTTGAGGACCCTGCGCTCGATCTCCTCGTTGCCCGGGAAGAACGGTTCGTCCTTGGTGGCGATGGTGTTGACGTAGTCCGTGCTGCGCATCTCGGGCACGGCCACGCGCTTCTCGCGCGCCCGTTCGATGAGGCGGAGCATCAGGTAGCGGGCCCGTTCGCGACCCCGCTCGTCGATGGCGGCGTCGAGCGAGTCGAGCCACTCCTGGGTCTCTTCGGGATCGAAATCGGGGACCTGACTCGGAAGGCCGCCAATGATGATCGGGTTGCGATCGAATCCGGAAGCCACGCTGTTCCTTCGCTGTCCGGTGGCACGGTCGTGGGACTTGCCACTTCTGGTGGGTGCGCCGTCTCCCATCGTGTACCTCGGGGTGGGAAACGTCATTCGTACCGAGAGGTAACCGGAACCTCGACTCGGCAAATGGGGCATGTTCTTCCAAAATGTAACGATACGCCCACGTTGTGTCAGTCGATCCGGGCCGTTCGCCGGTGCCGTGTCCGTTCGGCCCTCGTGTGCCCGTATGGTTTGTCCGTGACGGACGGGCTGCGGGTGGTCGACCTCTGCCCGTTCCCTGGCCCCCCGCTTCTGGAGCTTCGCCGCGCCCCTCGGTACTTCTCGGGAATTCTTCGAGGCTCCACCTACCCGGACTCCGGTTCGCGAAGCGGGCGAATAGGGCACACTGTCGTGGTGTGTGTCACTGATTGCCGCGATTTCGTATCGGAAGTTGCGGTGACACGGTCGGGAACGTCACCGTTTCGGCGGTCTCGGCGGCCGGGTACTTGCGCGATCCGCCCCGCCCGTGTGGACTACGGCCAACGCCCCGCGCTGGCGCGAGGCCATCAGGACAACATCCGAACATGATCAGGAGGCAAACGGTGAGCGCGACCGCGGACCACGCGGAGGAGCGGACGAACCCTGCCGCCAGGCTGGGGTTCCAGCCCGGGCAGGTGGTCCAGGAGATCGGCTACGACGACGATGTCGATCAGGAACTCCGCGAGGCCATTGAGGAGACCATCGGCAGCGACCTCGTCGACGAGGAGTACGACGATGTCGCCGATGTCGTAGTGCTGTGGTTCCGCGAGGACGACGGCGATCTGACGGACGCGCTGGTCGATGCCATTGGGCTGATCGACGACGGCGGCCAGGTCTGGCTGCTGACGCCCAAGACCGGCCGGGACAGCTACGTCGAACCGAGCGACATCAACGAGTCCGCGCAGACCGCGGGTCTTTCCCAGACCAAGAGCATCAGCGTGGCCAAGGACTGGACAGGGAGCCGCCTGGTCACGCCGAAGGCCGCAGCAAAGAAGCGCTGACACTGCGTTCCCGTGGGGGATCAACGCCCCACGGGAGCCCTACGCACTCCAGCGTGTGTCCCCGTCGACCCGGTCGGCGGGGACTTCGTCGCTCCCGGACCGCTCCCGGATGGCTCCCGAGGCGTGCCGGCGGGGCTCCGAGCGCCCCTGGCAGCGCGTCGAGGCTGTTCCGGGCCGTCCCGGTGGGGTCGTGAGTGGCGCACGGCGCCGCGGGGCCGCGCCGTGCGGCACCACGTACCCGGGCCCGGCCCGGCCGGCTCGCAGGATGGACGCTGCTCCCGTTCCGGCGCGTTCTCCCCTGCCACAGACCTGAGCCTTCGCGCTGCGTAGGGTGGTGGCCACCACCCGAACAGCCCCGCGAAGGGAATGCGTGACCATGGCGATTGAGGTCGGCACCAAGGCCCCGGACTTCGAACTCAGGAACCAGCACGGCGAGACCGTGCGCCTGTCCGACTTCCGCGGTGAGAAGAACGTCGTCCTGCTCTTCTACCCGTTCGCCTTCACCGGGGTGTGCACGGGTGAGCTGTGCGCACTGCGCGACGAACTGCCGAAGTTCGTCAACGACGACGTCCAGCTGCTCGCGGTCTCCAACGACTCCCCGTTCAGCCTTCGCGTCTTCGCCGAGCAGGAGGGCCTCGAGTACCCGCTGCTGTCCGACTTCTGGCCGCACGGTGAGGCCTCGCGCGCGTACGGCGTCTTCGACGAGGGCAAGGGTTGCGCGGTCCGCGGCACCTTCGTCATCGACAAGGAGGGCGTCGTGCGCTGGACGATCGTGAACGGCCTGCCGGACGCCCGGGACCTGAACGACTACGTGAAGGCCCTCGACACCCTGTGATTCTTCGGGACCAACCCCTGCGGAGCACGGGAACCCGTCACTAGGATCGAAACGTTGATCCGATACCAGAGCACGACGGGGCTCCCCGCCCCTAGACACCATTGGGAGGACTTGTGGGAGTCAGCCTCAGCAAGGGCGGCAACGTATCGCTGACCAAGGAGGCGCCCGGCCTCACCGCGGTCGTGATCGGGCTGGGCTGGGACGTCCGCACCACCACGGGTACGGACTTCGACCTGGACGCCAGCGCCATCCTGACCAACACGGAGGGCAAGGTCACCAGCGACCAGAACTTCGTCTTCTTCAACAACCTGAAGAGTCAGGACGGCTCGGTCGAGCACACCGGTGACAACCTCACCGGTGAGGGCGAAGGCGACGACGAGCAGATCAAGGTGAACCTGGCCGCAGTCCCCGCGGACGTGGCCCGGGTCGTCTTCCCGGTCTCCATCTACGACGCCGAGAGCCGCCAGCAGTCCTTCGGGCAGGTCCGCAACGCGTTCATCCGGGTGGTGAACCAGGCGAACAACCAGGAGATCGCCCGTTACGACCTCTCCGAGGACGCCTCCACCGAGACCGCGATGGTCTTCGGCGAGCTGTACCGCAACGGTGCGGAGTGGAAGTTCCGCGCCATCGGCCAGGGCTACGCCTCGGGCCTGCGCGGCATCGCGCAGGACTTCGGCGTCAACGTCTGAGTCGGAGCACGACCGCCCGGTGCGACGCCCGTGTGGCGTCGCACCGAGTCGGGCAGGACAACAGCCCCCGGTCGGGGGCCCGGGGGGAGCACGGCACGGCCGTGTGTCTGTCCGTCCCCGGGATGGCGCTGCATCACCTCGGGGAGGACGACGAACATGGGTGTCACGCTTGCCAAGGGGGGCAATGTCTCCCTATCCAAGGCCGCACCGAACCTCACACAGATCCTGGTCGGCCTCGGGTGGGACGCACGTTCCACCACGGGAGCCCCGTTCGATCTCGATGCCAGTGCGCTGCTGTGCAATGCGGGCCGCATCCTCGGCGACGAGTGGTTCGTCTTCTACAACAACCTGGCCAGCCCGGACGGCTCTGTGACGCACACCGGAGACAACCTGACGGGTGAGGGCGACGGCGACGACGAGTCCTTGGTGATCGACCTCTCCCTGGTACCGGTGGCTTGCGAGAAGATCGTCTTTCCGGTCTCCATCCACGAGGCGGACGCCCGGGGACAGACCTTCGGCCAGGTCAACAACGCATTCATCCGTGTCGTGAATCAGGCGGACGGTCAGGAACTCGCCCGCTACGACCTGTCGGAGGACGCCTCCACCGAAACGGCGATGATCTTCGGCGAGGTCTACCGTTACGGAAGTGAATGGAAGTTCCGCGCGGTGGGGCAGGGGTACGCATCGGGTTTGAGGGGCATCGCTCTAGACTTCGGGGTCAGTGTTTCGTGAAGCTGGGCCCGGTGCGGGGGTGACCTCCTGCCGGACTCCTACCGGGGGACCCCCGTGACAGGAATGGGTAGCCAGTGATTCTCAAAACCTTCGGTTGGTCGTTCGCGGTCACCGCGCTCGGTCTGGTCGCGGCCTTGCTGTACGGGGGATGGGTCGGCTTCGGTGTCGTCGCCATACTCTCCATCTTGGAAATCTCGCTGTCCTTCGACAATGCGGTGGTCAACGCCGGAATCCTGAAGAAGATGAACGCCTTCTGGCAGCGCATCTTCCTCACCATCGGCATCCTGATCGCCGTTTTCGGTATGCGACTGGTTTTCCCGGTGGTGATCGTCGCCGTCAGTGCCGGGCTCGGCCCGATCGAAGCGGTCGACCTCGCGCTCACCGAGAAGGACCGTTACGAGGAACTCGTCACTGACGCCCATGCCTCCATCGCCGCCTTCGGCGGCATGTTCCTGCTCATGATCTTCCTCGACTTCGTCTTCGAGGAGCGGGACATCAAGTGGCTGCGCTGGATCGAGCGCCCGCTCGCCAGGCTCGGCAAGGTCGAGATGCTGTCGGTCTGCCTCGCCCTGATCGTGCTCCTGGTCAGTGCGATTGCCCTCGCACCGCAGGCCCACCAGCACGGCGGCACCCATGCCGACAAGACGGAGACGGTGCTGCTCTCCGGTATCGCCGGACTCATCACCTACCTCGTCGTCGGTGGTCTCTCCGGGTTCTTCGAGGGCAGGCTCGAAGAACAGGAGGAGCGCGAACACGAGGCCGAGGAGACCGCCAAGCGCAGCGGCAAGCCCGTGGTGCTGATGGCGGGCAAGGCCGCGTTCTTCATGTTCCTGTACCTGGAGGTGTTGGACGCCTCCTTCTCCTTCGACGGGGTGATCAGCGCCTTCGCGATCACCAACGACATCGTGCTCATGGCGCTCGGCCTCGGTATCGGCGCGATGTACGTCCGGTCCCTCACGGTCTACCTGGTCCGTGAGGGCACCCTCGACGACTACGTCTACTTGGAGCACGGCGCGCACTACGCGATCGGCGCACTCGCCGCGATCCTGTTGATCACCATTCGGTACGAGGTCAACGAGGTCATCACCGGGCTCGTGGGCGTGGTCCTGATCGGCTGGTCGTTCTGGTCGTCGGTCCGTCGCAACCGTGCCCTCGCAGCGGCCGGCGGCGGGTCCGAGAACTCGGACGGCAAGCCGAAGATCACCTCCAAGGCATGAGCACCGACTGATGTGACCGGTTCGAGGGTGTGACCGGGCTCGCCACGAGGAACGCTCTCAGCGGGGCGGCCGTGGGACATGGTTCCCACGGCCGCCCCGCTACGTACGCAAGGAAGCCCGGGCCGACACCGCCGGGCCCGGGGATATCAGGGCATTGGGGGGCTGCATGTCCTTCTGGGACAGTCTGTGGCGCGGGCGCTCGGCGGACTTCGAGTCCGGGAGCTCAGCGACCAACTCCATCGAACTCACCAAGCGGAACCCGTCGGTCTCGCTCACCAAGCAGGGGGCGGCCACCGGGAACCTGCGCGTCAACCTGTCCTGGCGGATGCGCACCTCCGACATAGGGGGCCCGGACCGCGGCGGGCTGCTGAGCAACCCGTTCAGGATGTTCAAACCCGAAGCCGTCCAGGCCCACACCCAGAGCATGGTCAACGTCGACCTCGACCTCGGCTGCCTGTACGAGCTGGCGGACGGGTCCAAGGGCGTGGTCCAACCCCTGGGCGGCTTCTTCGGGGACCTCAACGGCTCCCCGTACGTGAAACTGAGCGGCGACGACCGCTTCGGCTCCGGCACCGGCGAGACGATCTTCATCAACCTCGACCAGCGCGAAGCGATCAAGCGGCTCCTGATCTTCGTCTACATCTACGACCAGACGCCCGCCTTCGACCGCACCCACGCCATCGTCACCCTCTACCCGAGCAGCGGCCCCCGCATCGAGATCAGCCTCGACGAGCGCGCCCCGCAGGCCCGCTCCTGCGCGGTGTTCTCGTTGGAGAACGTCAAGGACCAGCTGATCGTCCGGCGGGAGGTGAAGTTCGTGTACGGCTTCCAGGCGGAACTCGACCGGCTGTACGGCTGGGGACTCCAATGGGGCCGCGGGTACAAGTCCAAGGCTGACCGCTGAGCCCACGCCCCCGGGCCGCCCGCGTCCGCCGGGGACAGGAGGCCGACGGCCAGGTCGCCATCGGGTCAGCGGGGCTGGAACTGCGGGCCCTGGGGCGGCAGCCGGAAACTCGGGTCCGGCACCGCGGAGACCGGCTGCGGATAGCCGTAGGAGGGCTGCTGCGCGCCGCTGGGCTGCCCCGACACGGGGTGCGGGTATCCGTACGCGGGCTGGGCCGCCGGGCTGCCCTCCGGCAGCGGGGGATAGCCGTACGCGGGCTGGGTGACCGGCTCCTGCGGGGCGGGCGGGGGCGCCGACGGCTGGGGGGACGTCGGCAGCGGCTGTTCCGACGCGCCGCCGCCGCTCTCCGCCGTCGACTCGTCCACGGAGATCCCGAAGTCCGTCGCCAGTCCGACCAGGCCGTTCGAGTAGCCGTCGCCGACGGCCCGGAACTTCCACCCGTCGCCGCGTCGGTACAGCTCACCGCAGATCAGAGCCGTTTCGGCACCCGTCTCGGGCGTGATGTCGAAGTACGCGAGCGGCTCGTCGTCCGCGGCGCCCGCGTCGTGCACCTGGATGCGCAGGGACCGCACCCGGTGGAAGGGCACGTCGTCCGCCGACGCCACCAGGAGGACCCGGTCGACCTCGCTCGGCAGACCCCTCAGATCCGTCTGGATCGTGTCGGCGAGCCCCTCCGACACCCGCTTCTTCCCGAGCCGCCACACCTTGCCCGAAGGGTGTCGGGGCTGGTTGTAGAAGACGAAGTCCTCGTCGGACCGCACCCGGCCGTCGGGTCCGAGGAGCAGCGCGGAGACGTCGACGTCCGGGACGTCCTGCCCGGTGGCCCACCGCAGCACGGCACGGACCGCCGCGGCTTCGAGCGGGACGTTCGACCCCTTCAGCATCGCGTGCGTCATACGGCCATCCTGCCCTCCCGGTCGCCGCCAGGACAATGCGGGTGCCGTGCTGCACGGTGAGGTCAAGGAGCGCGACCATGAGGGCGACATGCTTCGCTTACCAGGATTTCATGGGGCATGGGAACCCTTGACACACGTTCCTACGTACTATTACCGGCCACATCGTGTCGGAACACTCCGGCAACACGGGGAGACTCATGCGTCATTTCGGGCACATAGCCCCACAGGTGCGTCAGCGCCTCTTCTACCGGGAGCCGTGCGACTTCACCGCCGACTCCCCCGCCCGTGTGCTCGCGGTTGCGCTGGGAGCCACCCTGTACAGCCCCGCCATCAGGCCCACGCTCGCAGACGACATCCGCAAACAGGCAGGTCGAGGCGTGATCTCGATGGTGATCTGTCTGGAGGACTCGATCGAGGACTCCGAGGTCCCCCAAGCCGAGGAGAACGTCGTCCGCCAGCTCGTCGAGTTGGCCACCCGGCCGGTCGGTGACCTGCCCCTGCTGTTCATGCGCGTCCGCACCCCGGAACAGATACCCGATCTCGTGCGACGGCTGGGCTCCTCCGCGGCACTCCTGTCCGGATTCGTACTGCCGAAGTTCACCGAGGAACGCGGCGTCCCGTTCCTGGAGGCACTCGCGGACACGGAGGCCGCCCACGGTCGTCGACTGTTCGCGATGCCGGTCCTGGAGTCCCCGGAACTGCTGCACCTGGAGTCCCGCCGCGAGACGCTGGACGGCATCGCCCGGACCGTCGACAAGTACCGGGACCGGGTGCTCGCCCTGCGCCTGGGCGTCACCGACTTCTGCTCCGCATACGGTCTGCGCAGGCCCCCCGACATGACCGCCTACGACGTGCAGATCGTGGCATCCGTGATCGCGGACGTCGTGAACCTCCTCGGGCGGTCCGACGGTACGGGCTTCACCGTCACCGGACCCGTCTGGGAGTACTTCCGGCGTCAGGAGCGGATGTTCAAGCCCCAGCTGCGCCGCAGCCCCTTCCTCGCCGGTCGCGCCGACGAGCTGCGCCAGGAACTCATCGACCACGATCTCGACGGACTGCTGCGAGAGATCGAACTCGACCGCGTCAACGGGCTCCTCGGCAAGACCTGCATCCATCCGTCGCACGTGCTCCCGGTCCATGCTCTGTCCGTGGTCAGTCACGAGGAGTACAGCGATGCGCGGGACATCCTGCGGCCCGACCGCGAAGGCGGCGGAGTGATGCGCTCCGCCTACACCAACAAGATGAACGAGGTGAAGCCGCACCGCGCATGGGCCGAGCGGACCCTACAGCGCGCCGAGGTCTTCGGCGTCGCAGGTGAGGACGTCGGTTTCGTGGAGCTGCTCGCCGCCGGGCTCACCGGCTGATCGTAAGGAAGCGTGGACGACGTGGTGTGGACGGGGACGTGGGTCGCCAGACGGCTCGGGATCGAACTGGTGGGGGCCGCCCCGGACGGGGGCGACCCCGAGGCTCCCGCGGGGCGGGAAGCCACCGCCGACGGCGCCCGGACCGGTAGGACCGGTGCTGGGGCGGGTCAGCGCACGCAGGACGGCCGGGGGAGCGGGCGGGACGGCCCGGGGAGCGGGCGGGGCGCGCCGGTCACCCTCCACCCCGGCACGGGCGCGGACACGACCGCGGACACGACCGCGACCGCGGACACCGGCACACCCCCGGAAGGGCGCGACGGCGGGGCAGCGCTCCGCGACCTGCTGGGACTCGCGCTGCGCCGCAACCCCAAGCGGGCCCACCTGCTCGTGTCCAACGTGCTCGGCAAACACGTTCCCCAGTCGCCGGCGATCGTCCACCGGTACGGGTACGACCTGGGCCGAAGGGTCCGTGACCTCCTGGGCGAGGACCTCGCCCACCGGGCCGTGGTCCTCGGCTACGCCGAGACCGCCACGGGGCTCGGGCACTGCGTCGCCGACGGCATCGGCGTCGCCCCCTACCTGCACTCCACCCGGCGTCCCGTGGCCGGCGTCGCGGAGGCCGCGGGGTTCGAGGAGGCGCACTCCCACGCCACCAGCCACCTGCTGCTCCCGGCGGATCCCGACCTCCTCACGGGCGACGGACCCCTGGTCCTGGTGGACGACGAGTTCTCCACGGGCAACACCGTCCTCAACACCGTGCGCGCCCTCCACGCCCGCTACCCCCGCCAGCGATACGTGATCGTCGCTCTGGTCGACATGCGCTCCCCCGGGGACCGCGGGCGGCTCGACGCGTTCGCCAGGGAGATCGGTGCGCGGGTCGACCTCGTGGCCGCGGCCTCGGGCACCGTCCGGCTGCCCGACGGGGTCCTGGAGAAGGGCCGTGCCCTCGTCGCCCAGTACGAGAGCGCGCCCGGGAGCGGACATCCCGGAACTGAAGGCCCCGCAACCGAAGGCCGCCTGCACCCCGCTCCAGCGGAGGCCGCCCCGCGCGCGTCCGTGGTCCGGGCCGAACTGCGCTGGCCCGCAGGGGTGCCCGACGGAGGTCGCCACGGGTTCACCCCCGAGCACCGTGCTCGACTGGAGGCCGCTCTTCCCGGCCTGGCCGAGGGCTTGGCCGGCCACCTCCCGCGGGGGAACGGCGCTCCAACGGCGGACGGAGATCCGGTCGACCGGCCCCGGGTCCTCGTGCTCGGCTTCGAAGAGCTGATGTACGCCCCGTTGCGGCTCGCCACCGCGCTGGAGGAACTCGGCTTCGCCGACGTCCGTTACTCCACCACCACGCGTTCGCCCGTGCTTCCCGTCGACGACCCCGGCTACGCGATACGCAGCAGCCTCGTCTTCCCCGCCCACGACGACCCGGGCGACGGCCCCGGCGACCGCTACGCCTACAACGTGGCCGGCGCCGGCTTCGACGCCGTCGTCCTCGTGGTCGACTCGGTGGCGGACACCCCCGCGCTGCACGCCCCCGACGGCCTGCTCGCCCTCCTCACGCGCCACACCTCCCGGGTCGTCCTCGCCGTCGTACCGTCCCGTGTTCCGCACCCCGCGGTCCCCACCTCCGAAAGGCCCTCCTTGCTCCCCGAGCCCCTGCGCGGCCCCGCCTTCTCCTCATACGCCCCCGAAGACGTCGGCTGGCTGCTCCAGGACCTGTCCTCCGTGACGCTGGAGGCCCCCACCGAGGAACGCGAGGAAGCGATCCAGCAGGGAGGGGCCCACTACGCGGAGTCCCTGCCGGTGGAGTACCAGCCGAGCCCGCAGTACCAGCAGCTCTTCCACAGCGCCCTCGACGTCTCGGCCCGCCGGATCGCCCAGGCCGTGGGTACCGTCACGGACCTGGTCCTCGCCGAGCGTTCGCCCCGCCCCGTGCTGGTCTCCCTCGCCCGTGCCGGAACGCCCGTCGGCATCCTCATGCGCCGTTGGGCCCTGCACCGCTACGGCATCGATCTGCCGCACTACTCCGTGTCCATCGTGCGGGGCCGGGGAATCGACGCGAACGCCCTGCGCTGGCTCGCGACCCACCACGACCCCACCGATGTCGTCTTCGTGGACGGCTGGACGGGCAAGGGAGCCATCACCCGCGAACTCGCCCAGGCACTCAAGGAGTTCCAAGAGGCCACCGGAGTCCACGGGTTCCACCCCGAGATCGCCGTTCTGGCCGACCCCGGGGCCTGCGTGCGCACCTACGGCACCCGCGAGGACTTCCTGATCCCCTCCGCCTGCCTCAACTCCACGGTCTCCGGGCTGGTGTCCCGTACCGTCCTGCGCGCCGACCTCGTGGGACCGGACGACTACCACGGGGCCAAGCACTACCGCGAGTTGGCCGGCGCGGACGTCTCCCAAGACTTCCTCCACCGGGTCGCCGCCCACTTCCCCGAGGTCGTCGACACCGTCGACGTCCAGGTGAAGGAGATGCTCACCGCCGACCGGGCACCCACCTGGGAAGGGTGGGCCGCCGTCGAGCGGATCAGTGAGGAGTACGGCATCCACGACGTCAACCTCGTCAAGCCCGGGGTGGGGGAGACCACGCGGGTCCTTCTGCGTCGCGTTCCCTGGAAGATCCTCGCCCGGCACGGCGCCGGCGCGGACCTGGAACACGTACGCCTCCTCGCCGAACAGCGAGGCGTCCCCGTCGAGGAGGTCCACGACCTGCCCTACAGCTGCGTCGGGCTGATCCACCCCCACTACACCCGTGGCGCGACCGGCTCCGACGGCAAGGCGGTGACCTCGCTGTGAGCACCGCACCCGACCGCTCGACCACCGATGCCGACCGACGCCCGGTCCTCGTCGCCAGCGACCTGGACCGCACCCTGATCTACTCGGCCGCCGCGCTCGGCCTGCGCATGCCCGACGCCGACGCACCCCGTCTGCTGTGCGTCGAGGTCTACGAGGGCAAGCCGCTCTCCTACCTGACCGAGACCGCCGCCGGGCTCCTGGTGGAACTGGCCCGCACCACCCACTTCGTGCCCACCACGACACGTACCCTCGCGCAGTACCGTCGCATCCACCTGCCCGGCCCCGACGCCCGCTACGCGATCTGCGCCAACGGCGGCCAGATCCTCGTGGACGGACGCCCCGACCGGGAATGGCAGCGGCACGTCCTCGGCAGGGTCACCACGGAGTGCGCCCCGCTCGACGAGATCCGTGCCCACTTGCGGGACACCGCCGACCCCGCCTGGCTCCTGAAGGACCGCGTCGCGGACGAGTTCTTCGCCTACCTGGTCGTGGAACGTGCCCTCCTGCCCACACAGTGGGTCAAGGAACTGGCCGCATGGGCTGAGGACCGCGGCTGGACGGTCTCGCTACAGGGCCGCAAGATCTACGTCGTGCCGAAGCCGCTCACCAAGAGCGCGGCGGTACGGGAGGTGGCCCGACGCACCGGGGCCACCCGCATCCTCGCGGCAGGGGACTCGCTGCTCGACGCCGACCTGCTGCTCGCCGCGGACCTGGCCTGGCGGCCGGGCCACGGCGAACTCGCCGACGAGAACTGGCAGGCCCCCCACCTCACAGCTCTTCTGCAGAGGGGGGTTGTTGCCGGCGAGCAGATCCTGACGAGCTTGACCCGCGCCGCTGCCCCGGACCGGGCTTGAACATCCGCACCACGATGAAGGCGACCACCGCGAGGACCGCCAGGACCAGGACGACCTTCGAGTAGGCCGACACATAGCCCGTGACCTCCGTCCAGTTCTCGCCCAGGAGGTACCCGGCGAGGACGAAGATGGTGTTCCAGATCGCGCTACCGAGCGTCGTCAGGCCCAGGAAGATGGGCAATGACATCCTCTCGATACCCGCGGGTATGGAGATCAGGCTGCGGAAGATCGGGATCATCCGTCCGAAGAACACGGCCTTCGTCCCGTGACGGTTGAACCACGCCTCCGTCTTCTCGATGTCCGCGACCTTCACCAGCGGAAGCTTGGCCGCTATCGCGATCATGCGGTCGCGGCCGAGCACCGCTCCGATGCCGTACAGGGCGAGTGCGCCCACGACTGAACCCGCCGTGGTCCACAACAGGGCCGCTATGAGGTTCATCTGCCCCGTACTCGCCGCGAACCCTGCGAGCGGCAGGATCACTTCGCTGGGCAGGGGAGGGAACAGGTTCTCCAGTGCAATGGCCAGCCCGGCGCCCGGAGCCCCGAGCTCGTCCATCAGGCTGTTGATCCATTGCGGAGCGCTGCTTTCGATCATGACTCCACCGTAGAAAATGCGAGCTGAATGCACACTGAAGCCGACCACAAGCTTTCGGTGGTGCGTGCCACAGTCAAGAAGTGCGGTTTTCCGCAATGTGCGGGTGTCTTGCGGCTGGCTACTGTGAGCGACGTGAACACAGCCGTACGCGGCGGGCTCAAGCTCGTCACAGGACTTGCACTCGGCGCTTGCACGGCAGTCGTCGAGTTGGTCTTCGTCGTGCTCGCCGGACTCATCCTCCTGCCATTGCGCGCCTGGCCCCGGGGCCACCACACCGTGCTACGACCTGTGCACAGGATAGGACGGCGGTTCGTGGCGTGGGAACGCGCGAGACTCGCGGCGTACCAGCGGACCCGGCTGCCTCCACTGTACGGGGCGCCGGGCGGCGATGATCGCGCACTGCGCTACATTGCCGCCCGCTGGCCCCTCGGGCTCCTCGGTGGTGCGGTGCTGGGCTGTCTGGTGCTCGGCCTCGGGTACGGGGTGTTCCTGACCTTCGGCTGGATCGTGATGGAGGTGAGACACCCCGACGACGTGATGCTCAGTGTCATCGGTGGGCTCCTGCTGCTCTTCCTGGCGGTTCAGGGCGTGCTCGGGGTCACCATGCTCGAACGCAGACTCATCACGCACCTCCTCGGGCCCAGCCCGGAGGAGGAACTGCGCCGACGCATCGACGAACTCTTCGCCAGCCGGGCCGGGGTGGTCGATGCCGTGCACGACGAACGCCGACGCATCGAACGCGATCTCCACGACGGTGTACAGCAACGCCTCGTCGCCCTCGGGATGTTGCTGGGACGGGCGCGCCGCGGCGATGACCCCGACCGCACCAGCGTGCTGCTCCGCCAGGCGCACGAGGAGAGCCACCGCGCTCTGGTGGATCTACGGGAGGTGGCCTGGCGGGTGTACCCCGCGGCGCTGGACGAGGCGGGCCTGGAAGCGGCCCTGAGCACGGTCGTGGACCGCTCGGAGATACCAGTGCTCCTCGGCTACCACGTCATGTGTCCGCCGCCCAAGGCAGTGGCAGCGGTCGCGTACTTCGTGGTCGCGGAAGCCGTCACGAACACGGTCAAGCACGCGAACGCGACGAAGATAGTGGTCATGATCGGAGAGGAGAGGGGCGACCGGCTGTACGTCACGGTCGAGGACGACGGCCAGGGTGGTGCGGTGCCCGAGGGCGGAGGGCTGACCGGGTTGGCCCGAAGGGTCGCAGCGCTGGACGGGACGTTCGAGGTGCGGAGCCCACCAGGCGGGCCCACCAAGATCACTGTGGAGCTGCCGTGCGTCTGATGCTCGCGGAGGACTCGACGTTGCTGAGGGAAGGGCTGATCAGGCTCCTGGCGGACGAGGGGCACGAGGTCCTGGCCGCGGTGGGGGATGCCGAGGCCCTGCTGGAAGCGATCGCCAAGGAGCGTCCGGACGTGGTCGTCGCTGATGTGCGGATGCCTCCGTCCCACACCGACGAAGGGCTCCGCGCTGTCTTGGAGATCCGCGAACGCTGGCCGACGGTGGGAGTGCTCGTGCTGTCCCAGTACATCGAGAAGCGCTACGCCAGGGAACTGCTGTCCGGGCAGGCGGGAGGAGTGGGCTACCTCCTGAAGGACCGGGTGGTGCAAGTGGACGAGTTCCTCGACGCCTTGGCGCGGGTGGCGGGGGGAGAGGCGGCTTTCGACCCGGAGGTGGTGCGTCAACTCCTGGGAGGTAGCTCCCACGGCGATCAACTCGTCCGGCTGACCGCGCGGGAGCGGGAGGTCCTGGCGGAGATGGCGCAGGGGCACGGGAACGCCGCCATCGCCGGTCGTCTGCACATCTCGCAGAGCGCCGTGGAGAAGCACATCAATGCGATCTTCGAGAAGCTGGAACTCTCCGGGGGGTCGGGGTACTCGCGCCGGGTGCTCGCGGTGCTCCGCTACCTGGGGACATGAGCCGGGCGCGCCGTGCCCGGAGGCACGGCGCTACGCCGGGTCAGCCGCAGCGACCCCCTCCACAGCAGCCGCCGCCACCGCCCGAGGACGGAGGGGGCGACGGGGCGGCGGAGGTTCCGGCGACGGCGACGGTCGACAGGAGCTTCACCGTGTCGTCGTGGCCCGCCGGACAGTCGGCGGGTGCGGAGGACTCGGCCATGGGGCGACTGACTTCGAAGGTGTCGCCGCAGGTCCGGCATCGGTACTCGTAGCGAGGCATGGAAACAGGTTAGCGGCCGTGTCCAGGCCGCTCAGGTGGTGCGCGAGTGACACTTGACGGCGGGCTTCAGGGGCCGGCGGCCCGCAGAGGGGAGCGGAGCGAGGGGGTAGGGGGAGGTCAGGTACTGGTGCCGCGGTCCTCGCGGATGCGGGACACCACCGCGGCCACCTGCTGGCGCACGGCCTCGGTCTCGGTCAGGAAGTGCCAGTAGTCGGGGTGGCGCCCCTGGAGGGTTTGGACGGCCCGTTCCAGCCGGGCAACGGACTCGTCCAGGGGGCGTGCGTGGCGGGGTTCGGGGGTGTGGCGGCCGGCCATGGCGAGGCGCTGGGCATCGCGGATGGCGAAGCGGGTGCGCTCGATCTCGTCCTCGGGGCTCTTGGAGACGGCGTTCAACCGTTGGAGGCGGTTGCCTGCCGCGGAGACTGCTTCGTCCGTGGCGTTGAGCAGGGCGCGGACGGTGGACAGGAGGGAGGTGGCATCGGGCCAGCGTTGTGCGTCACGTGCAGTCTGGGCCTCGGCGAGCTTGTCCTCGGCCCGACGCACGTCGGCTGCGGCTTGGCCCGGTACGTGCTGGAGGTCCTGCCAGCAGGCGATGGTGAAGCGGCGGCGCAACTCGCTGAGTACCGGCTCCACCTGTTGGGCACGGGTGGTGAGGGCCTCGGCACGGGTGCGCAGGGAGACCAGCCGGCGGTCGATCTCGGCAGCGCGCTCGGGAAGTCGCTCGGCTGCTACACGTACTGCTTCGGCGTCGCGGGTGACCCGCTCGGCGCGGTGGAGGGTTTCCGGGACCCCGTGGCGTCCCGCTCCCTGGTTGAGCTTCGTCAACTCGGGGGCGAGCGCTGCGAGGCGGGCGGCGAGGTCGTCCGCCTTCAGCCCGGAGGCACGTGTGGTGTCAAGGGCGGTCGTGGCGGTCAGGAGCGCTTGCCGGGCGCGCTCGACGGCGGGCGCCAGACGAGCGAGCTGCGTCTCGGCCTTGTCGAGGAGAGGGCCGAGGCCCTGGGAGAAGCGGTCCAGTTCCTCCTTGACCTTGGTGAGGGCGTCCTTGGCCTGGGCCAGTTCGGTGCGGGCCCGGGACGCGGTGGACGCCTCCAGATCGTCGCGGTCGAGGTCGTGGGCGTCGACGGCGGCGATGTACTGGTGGCTGACCTCGTCGATGCGTCCGCTCAGGGCGTCGAAGTCGGCAACGGCACGCTGGGCGGCCGGCGAATCGTCGACGGCGGTGATGGTCTCTATGGAGATGCGCAGGTCGCGCTGGGCGGTGTCCAGTTCGTAGAACGCGGCGGCTGCGGCGTCCTTGGCGGCCTGGGCCTGGGCGCGCTGGCCCTCGGCGCGCCCGCCGAACCAGCGACGGGTGCCCCCGCCGTTGAAGGCGGCGGGGAGGGCCACCGCCGCCACGGCGAACAGGGCGACGGGCAAGGTGAGGGGAAGCAGGCGGCGTGCGAGGGCGTCCCGAGCGGACGCGGCCGGTGTGCTCGGTGCGACGACGTGGGCCGGTGCCCCGGCTGCTGTGTCCGGGCGGTGCCCGTCCGGGCTGCCCACACCGTCCGAGTCGCCCGGACTGGCGGGGCTGCTCGGGCTGGCCGAGCCGACCGGGGTGTCCGAGATGCCCGGGGTGTCCGAAGGATGGGGGATGTTGAACGCCTGTGGTGTTGTCGGTGTGTACGGCTGTCTGGGTGTCGCCGTCACTTACCTCTCCCGTGCTGTGGTCCGCCGTGCCCGGTGCCATTGTCCCACCTGGTACGGACGAACATACGGGGCGTTCAGTTCGCGTTCCGCACCGTGACGCTTCCGTTGTCGCTGTGGGCGGAGACGGAGCGGTGGCTGCGGTCGTCGCGGGGGACGGACACCTTCACGCTCCCGTCGTTGCTCTTCGCGGACACCTTGTACCCGGTCGCGTCGCCTGCACGGCCGGGAAGGGTGACGGAGACGGAGCCGTCGTTGCTGCGCGCGGTGATCCGGTCCGGGACGGAGGCCAGGGCCAGCCGTAGCGACCCGTTCTCGGTATGGGCCGCTACTTCGCGGGAACGCAGGTCGCTCGCGCGGATGCTGCCATCGCCGCTACGGAGAGTGAGGGGGCCGCTGATGTCCTCGACCTTCACGGAGCCGTCGTCGGTGCTGATGTCCACGGGGGTGCGGAAGCCGGAGGCCCGCACCGGGCCGTCGTCGTTCTTCACGACGAGGGTCACCCCGCGGGGTACTTCGACGCGGTGCTTGACCCCACAGGTGGCGATGAAGCCGGAGCAGTCGCGACGCAGGACGAGACGGTCGTCCTCCATCCGCCAGTTGAACGTCGACTTGGAGCCGATCAGCTTCCGGGCCTTGATCCAGCGGGTCACTTCGACCTCGTCACCGTCGGTGGGTACGAGTTCGAGGCTGGAGTCGTCGGAATCGACGGTGAGCGTCTTGCCGGACAGCGCGAAGGAGCGTCGGTCGGGGGAGGAGTCGTCCTCCGGGTCACTCGCGCAGCCGCTGGCGGCGAGGGCGAGGACGGTGACTCCCGTGGCGGCGAGCAGCGCCGTGCGACGCTGGTGCGGGCGCCGGCGGGTGGTGGGTGCGGTCATGGACATCCCCCTGGGACGAACGATGCGTAGCGGCACTCCCCGGTGCCGCTGTGCGGCTCCGGTGCCTGGAAGCGGTGCGCAAGGCGCCTCGCCGGTCGGCGGGTCGGCGGGCCTCGCGGGCTGCCGTCGGAGCGTGATTCGACGATAGGGAGGAACGGTCCGCACGGGCATCGGGGTCCCTACCGGATCTGGGGTGGGGATAACCCCCCGGCCGCTGCGGGAAAGGGGTTTGTGGGGCCCGGCAGGAAGCAAGGTAGGCTGTCGACTCATCCCGGGCGCGTAGCTCAGTGGTAGAGCGCTGCCCTTACAAGGCAGATGTCGGCGGTTCGAAACCGTCCGCGCCCACCGGAATCGGTCGTGTTGGTGTGATCCCCGGCCGATCTGATGCCGTGTGATGTCGGAACGGTCCCTGGAGAGTACGTGGCTCCGGGGGCCGTTTTCGTGTGCGCGGAAGCCCGGAGGGCGGGTGCGGTGAGCGGGCCCGGTACGCATGGGACCCGGTGCCCTACCGCCGTTCAGGGCGGCGGGCCGGGCGGGGCGCCGTGGGCGTGCTTCAGGGCGGCTCGGGCGTTGACCTGGTCGGGGGCGGTGACCTCGGCCCAGTAGCGGTGACAGGTGACGAAGACGGCGAGTTCACGCTCTCGTGCGCGGAGCTTCTCCACCTGGGCCTGTTCGTCGGGGGTCCAGCCGGGGGAGGCGGGGCGTTCGACCCTGCGCCAGCTGGTCGCGTCACTGAAGCCGTCGAGGGGTTCCACCGACCAGGGGAGGCGCTTGAGCAGGTCGATGAGCTCCGCGCGTACTTGGTGCAGTTCCTCCTGGCCGGCCAGGAGGTCGCTCGGGAAGTCATAGGGGGCAGTCACGCGGGAATGGTACGCCTGTTCGAATTTATCGAGCGAGTCGTGGATGCCCCCGCGGTGTGGGGTGGGCAGGGGTGCGCCGTCATGCCGGTGCGGGCTTGGAGCCGTCGGGTCCGTGGAGGGACACTGGGGTCATGTGCCGCAGCATCAAGACGCTCCGTCCGCCCGTCATCCCCGAAGAGGCCACCGAGGACGAGATCCGGGCCGCCGCGCTGCAATACGTGCGGAAGGTCTCCGGCTTCAGGGCCCCGGCCGCCCACAACCGTGAGGTGTTCGACGCCGCCGTGGAGGCCGTGGCCGCGGCCACGGCGGAGCTGTTGGCCGGGCTTGAGGTCAGGGGCCGGTCCGCGGACAAGGCCCACGTTTCGGCCCCGGCCTCCTGAGGTCCCGCCTCCGCTTCTTGAGTCCCGCCCGCCCCGCCTCTTGGGCGCCCTGCCGCGACAGGGCCCGGACCCGGCCGTGACCGGGTACCCGGACGCGGCCGTGACCGCCCGGGTTCGGGTGTCTAGGGGAAGGCTTCAGGTGGTGGTGGTCGCGACGGGGCGTCGCATCAGGTACGCCGCTCCGGCCCCCGCCCCGAAGAGCGCCAGCAGGGACACCCCGGCCGCCAGCCAGGTCGCGCCCAGCCACTGCGCCCCCACATAGCCGAGCCCCACGCTGTAGCCGGCCCAGGCGATGCCCGCGAGTGCGGACCAGGGCAGGAAGTCGCGGTTGCGGCGCTGTGCGGCGCCGGCGCCGAGTGAGACGAGCGAACGGCCCGCCGGGGCGAACCGGGCGATCACCACCAGGGGCCCGCCGCCCCGCGCGAGCGCCGAGCCGAGTCGGGCCTGTGCGGAGGTGAGCCGGCGGGAGCGGGCGATGGCCCGGTCGAACCTCGCACCGCCGCGTCGGGCCAGCCGGTACGCGCAGAAGTCGCCGAGGACCGACGCGGTCGCGGCGCACAGGATCAGGGCCAGGATGTCCGGCACGTCGTGCGGGACCTGGCCGGTGGCCGCCCCGGTCCCCGCCGCGGCGGCCGTGGCTGCCGCGATCACGAGGACGCCGCTGGGCAGAATCGGTAGGAACACATCAAAAAGGACGGAAATCGCCACAATGGCGTAGATCCATGGGCTCCCGGTCAATGGGCCCATACTCTCCAGCACCGAATCTCCCCCGGTCGGCATCGCGATGCCGCGATGTCGCGTGGTGCGGCAGGGGCGGCGCTTGGTGACAGCCATACAGCGTACGCGGAGGTTCGTTCCTGTGATCCACCGGGGGCTCAAATGTTCTCCACGCGGTGTTCACCCTCGGCGGGCGGGAAGATGGCTTGATGGTGCTCTTGAGGCGGGCGCGGGCATGAGGTACAGGTGCCTGCGCGGCGGTCGGGGTGCGAGCGTGCGGTGGGTGGGCCCGCGCGGCGGGGGGGATGGGGCGCCGCGCGGGCCCGAAGGTGCTGCACGAGGTGGTCCGGACCGGGGCTGGGTTCCTGTCCGGTTCCGCCGCCCGCCACCCTCCCGGCGCCCGGGTGGACGCCGGCCCGGTTGGTGTCGGGGTGAGGGGACTGAGCGGGGTGAGCGGATGTCGTGCCGGGTGTCAGGTCGGGCTCAGGGCTCAGGGCTCAGGGCTCAGGACCCGGGGCTCAGGTCTCGGGGCTCGGCCTCGGCTACCGGTGCCCCGACTGCCGGAGTCTCCCGGCGAGCGGTGCCGCGGTGCGCGGTGCGCGGTGCGCAGTGTGCGGCGCTCAGTGCCTGAGTGCCCCGGGGGATCAGACGGAGGCCGCGGCGGGTTCCTGCCGGGACTGCTTTCCCTCCTCGTTCCGCGACCGCGAGGAGAGCAGCCGGTCGAGACCGAAGGCCCCCGAGCCGGTGAACACCAGCAGCAGGAACGCCCAGCAGAACATCGCCGAGGCTTCGCCGCTGTTCTGGAGCGGCCACAGGGCTTCCGGCTGGTGCACCTTGAAGTAGGCGTACGCCATGGAGCCGGAGGAGATGAACGCGGCGGCGCGGGTGCCCAGGCCGATCATGACCAGGCCGCCGCCGACGAGTTGGATGACCGCGGCGTACCAACCTGGCCAGGTGCCGGCCGAGACGGTGCCGCCGCCGTGCGCGCCGCCGAGGACGCCGAAGAGGGAGGCGGCGCCGTGGCAGGCGAAGAGCAGGCCAACGACTATGCGGAACAGGCCGAGAGCGTAGGGCTGGGCGTTGTTGAGACGTCCAGTCATGGGGGGACTCCTTCGGTGTGGTGGGGACGTAACCGAGTGAAGCCACAGGTTAGGTTGACCTAATGAGTGCTTGCAAGTTCAACATTTGGCCATATGTAGTCCCTGTGTGGTCCCTGTGTGATCCCTGAGCGGCGCTGCCCCCACAGACCGGATCCGGCTCATCCGCGGGTGGTGCGCCCCGAGTCGGCCGGTGTTCCCGCCGCCGGGGTGAGCATCGTCTCCAGCACCTCTTCCAGTAGGGCTCCGCCGTTCGCTTCCGGCCGTGCCCGGTCGAGCCGGAGCCACGACTCCCGTCCGCGCAGGGTCAGGGTCATCAACTGGTTGCCGAACCACGGTCCGCCGCGCTTGGACCACTTCAGCTCGCGCGCGCCGGTGCGTCCGTGACCCGCCAGGACCCGTCCGAGTGCGGTGGCGAACCGGCTCCAGCCGAAGCGGAAGGCCCAGGCGAGGTGTGCGGGGAAGGAGTTGTGGACGGGGGAGCAGGTCAGTTGGAGGACGCGGGCCGCAGGGTCGGGGCCCAGGGGCCACTCGGTCGGTTCGGCGAGGTACGCGTGGTGGACGTCGCCGGACAGGACGTACACCGCTGCGGGTGCGGACGGGCCCGAGCCTGCTTCGGCGATCAGCGAGGTCAGTTGGGCGAAGGACTCGGGGAAGGCCGCCCAGTGTTCGAGGTCGGCCCGCCGGCGCAGCCGCTCGCCGAAGCGTGCCCAACGTTCGCCCCGGTCGCCCCGGCACAGTGCCGCGTCCCACGCCTCGCCGTCGTGGACCAGCGGCGGTAGCAACCAGGGCAGGGAGGTGCCGATCAGGAGGTGGTCGTAGCTTCCGGGGGCGTCGTGGGCCTGCTTCCGCAACCAGCGTGCCTCGTCCGGGTCGAGCATCGCGCGCCGGTCCTCGTCCAGCACGCGGGCCGCGCGGGTGTCGACCATCAGCAGCCGGACGCGTCCGAAGTCGCGGCGGTAGCTCCAGCGCACCCGTCCCGGTTCGGCGTCGGCCTCGGCGGCGAAGGCCCGTAGCGCGTCCGTGCCGTCGGGGGTCGAGCGCACCCGGGCGAAGAGTTCGTCGTCGGCGAGCTCGTCCGGGGGCAGGTTGCCGAGGTGCTGGTACACCCAGTACGACATCAGACCGCTGAGGATCCGCTCGCGCCACCAGGGGGTGGACCTGATCTCGGTGAGCCAGGCGGCGCTGGTGTTCCAGTCGTCGATCACGTCGTGGTCGTCGAAGATCATGCAGGACGGGACGGTGGACAGCAGCCAGCGGACCGCGGGGTCGAGCCACGACTCGTAGTAGAGCCGGGTGTACTCCTCGTAGTCCGTCACCTGGGCGCCCGGGGGTTCGCTGAGGTCGCGACGGGTGGCGAGCCAGCGGCGGGTCGCGGGGGACACCTCGTCGGCGTACACCTGGTCGCCCAAGAGCAGCAGGGCGTCGGGGCGGTGCTGGTCGACCTCGGGGTCGAGGGCCAGTCGGGCGGCCAGCGCGTCCAGTGCGTCCGGGCCGATCGGGTCCTGTTCCCCAGGGGGCTGCGCGGCCCAGCGACAGGAACCGAAGGCGATCCGTACCGGACTGCTCGGGTCGCCGGTGCCGTCGGTCGCCAGGGTCTTGATCACCGAGGCCGGGAACCGTACGGCCGACGGGGTCGTGGAGTGCGACGGGGGCCACACCCGGGTCCCGTTGAGCAGCACCTCGTACTCCGTGGCGGTGCCGGGAGTCAGCCCCCGGACCGTGACCAGTGCGTAGTGGTGTCCCGCGACCTGGAAGGTCGGGGTCACGCCGGCCGAACCGTCCGCGCAGCGCACCTCGGCGGTGCACGGACGGCCCGTCTCGATCCACACGGTCGCCGACGAGTCGTCGACGTACCTCAGCAGTGGCCCCAGGCGTAGCACCGTGATGGTGATCACTCTCCTCTGTCGCCCCGTACGGTACGGAACGCCAGTGGAGGGCTGGCCGGTTCCCGCCGGCGCGGTTGTGGCCGCCGTCCTGCGGGTCCCCCGTCTGGAGCTGGGAGAGGCGCGTTCCCCCAGGTGGGGGAGGGTGTCAGCAGGAGTTGAGGATGCCCTGGAGCGCGACCTTCTCGGCGGTGTCGACGTCGAGGGCGTAGTGCTTCTTCACCTGCACCCACATCCGCGCGTACAGGCAGTGGTACGACGTGCTGGGCGGCAGCCACTCGGCAGGGTCCTTGTCGCCCTTGGCCTGGTTGACGTTGTCGGTGACCGCGATCAGCTGCGGACGGACGAGGTCGTTGGCGAAGCCCTGGCGGGTGCTGTTGGTCCAGCTGTCGGCTCCGGAGCGCCACGCCTCGGACAGCGGGACCACGTGGTCGATGTCGAGGTCGGATGCGAGGGTCCAGGTGGCGTCGTCGTACTCGGAGAACCAGGTGCCGGACACGGCCGCGCAATTGGCGTCCTGCACCACGTTCGTGCCGTCGCGTTCGAGCACGACCTCACGGGTGTTACAGGTGCCGGAGACGGTGCTCCAGTGCGGGAACTTGCTCCGGCTGTAGCCGGCCGACGAGCCCTCGGGGGCCTCGTTCAGCTGGGCGAGGTAGGCGCGGGCGGTGGCCGCGTTCACCGGGGTGGGCGGCGCGGCCTGGGCGGGCGGGCCGGTGAGGGCGGCGATGGCGGACAGTCCGGTCGTCAGTGCCACG
Organism: Streptomyces sp. NPDC127068; assembly: GCF_042724695.1. Lineage (NCBI taxonomy): Bacteria > Bacillati > Actinomycetota > Actinomycetes > Kitasatosporales > Streptomycetaceae > Streptomyces > Streptomyces sp. NPDC127068. The sequence continues at coordinate 42,176 of NZ_JBHXEN010000022.1, forward strand.
ACGGCGCCGAACCGGCGGGTACGGGGGCGGTCGCCGATCGCGGACGGGGTGGCGGGCGGGGTGTCGGTGGGGGACTGGCGCGCGTGGCCACGGGACATGGGGGCTCCCTGATCGTCATGGGGCGGCTGCGCCGGGCGGGCGCGGCCGTGGCGGCGTCCGGGGACTTCCGGAGAGTGAGTGCCAGACAACAGGGTTGCGGCATGGTCACGTCAAATCAAGAGGGATAACGGAGGATCACGTTCCGTATGGAGGTGAAGAGTTGTGAATCCTCCCGGAGTGGACGGGTGTTCCGTGCTCCGTCGTGCGCCGTCCCGCGGTGGGGTGCGCGGGGTGTCCACGGCCGTGCGAGGGCGCGCCCCCAGGTGCGTCGGGTGGATCGGGTGGAGGTGGCCCCCTGTCCGGCGGGTCCGGATCCGCCGGAATCTCCGGGCCGGCCGCGGGCCGCTCGGGGGGTGCGGGTGACGAAGGTCCCGGGGTGGGCCCGCCGCTCTCGCGTACCATGGGGCCAGCAGAAGGGGAGTAGCTCTTCGCCGGACCGTCGACATACTGCTCAGCTCGTCTGAGCCGGCGCCCGGAGGCGGGGCCCGTACACCGGGTCCGGCCAGCGAGACCTTCGGCCAGCAGTGCTCACGCGCACACCCGTGCGCGTGTGGAGCGCTGCCGTGCCGAGGGCGTCGTTCGCAGTGACTCTCGGTGGGGCAGCCCGACCGATTGAGGAACCTTGATCAGCATCAGTGTGGTGGCGCTCGTCTTCGGCGTCGTCTTCCTGGCCGAGCTGCCGGACAAGACCGCGCTCGCGGGACTGGTCCTGGGCACGCGGTACCGGGCCTCGTACGTGTTCGCCGGGGTCGCGGCGGCCTTCGCCGTCCACGTCGCGCTCGCCGTCGCCGCGGGGAGCGTGCTCACCCTGCTCCCGGAACGGTTGCTCAGCGCCATCACGGGCGTCCTGTTCCTCGGCGGCGCGGCCGTGCTCGCGTTCAAGAAGAGCGATGGGGACGAGGAGATCCGCCAGCCCGAGGACCAGAGCTTCTGGAAGGTCTCCGGCGCCGGATTCATGCTCATCCTGGTCGCCGAGTTCGGTGACCTCACGCAGATCATGACCGCGAACCTGGCCGCCCGCTACGACGACCCGCTCTCCGTCGGGCTCGGCGCCGTACTGGCGCTGTGGGCCGTGGCCGGGCTCGGGATCGTGGGCGGCAAGGCGCTCATGAAGCGGGTGCCGCTGGCGCTCATCACCCGGATCGCCGCGCTGCTGATGCTGGGCCTCGGCATCTGGAGCCTGTACGAGGCGGTGGCCGGCTGACGGTGGCATTCACGCCGTTTGTTTTGTACCGTGTTTGAACAAAGTGGTTCCGCTCGCCTTCCCTGACCAGCGGGCGGGGCCACCTTGGTCCGCTGCGCCGCCCGTGCGCCCGCCCGGCCCCGCCGGCGGCCCGGCCCGGGCGGTCGTCGTCCGGGTGGTCGTCGTCCGGACCGCCGGTTGCCGTGCGCGGGCCCGCGCCCCGCGGTGACCGGCCCTCCCGTCCACCGGGTGCACCTCCCTGAGGGCTCCCGGGGCTCACCGGGCCCCGCCCGCGCCGGTCCCACCCTGGCACGCGGGGTCCTGACCGTTCCGTTCCGTGCGCCAGCGCGTTCCGCGGCGCCCACCCTCACCCTGGGAGCATGCCGATGACGGCCACACCGACGCCGGACACCGCCGTTCTGACCACCCGTGCCCTCCTCCTGGACATGGACGGCACCCTCGTGAACTCCGACGCCGTGGTCGAGCGCTGCTGGCGGCGTTGGGCCGCCCGGTACGGACTCGACCCCGATGCGGTGATGTCGGTCGTGCACGGTCGTCAGGGGTACGCCTCCATGGCCCTGCTGCTGCCCGACCGGCCCATGGCCGAGAACTACGCGGAGAACGACCGCATGCTCGCCGAGGAGACCGCGGACCTGGACGGGGTCGTCCCGGTGCCGGGCGCCCCCGCCTTCCTCGCCGCGCTGGCCGCGCTGGCCGCGCCGTACGCGCTCGTGACCTCCGCGACCCGGGAGCTGGCGGCCGCCCGGATGGGGGCGACGGGCCTCGCCCTGCCCCGGGTCCGGGTGACCGCGGAGGACGTGGGGGCCAGCAAGCCCGACCCCGAGGGGTTCCTGAAGGGCGCCGCGGAACTGGGGGTGCCGGCCGCCGACTGCGTGGTCTTCGAGGACTCCGCGGCCGGGATCGCCGCGGGGCTGGCCGCGGGCATGCGCGTGGTCGGCGTGGGTCCCCGCGCGGCGGAGCACGGGGCCACCGTCCAGGTCGACGACCTCACCCGCATCCGGGTGGACGCGGCTGCGGACGGGATGCTCCGACTCACCCTGAACTGACGGCACTCCCGCACTCACGGCCTGATGGCCTGATGGGCTGACGACGGCCTGACGGTCCGGCGGCCTGACGGCGCTGTCAGGCCGGCGGGTCGGCGGGCCGTCAGTCGTCGTTGCCGCCGCTCCTGCCGCCCTCGCCGCCGCCTCCGTCGCCCCCGCCGGAGGCCGAGGTCTCGGACTCCAGGACGCCCCGGGTCAACGGGCCGTACGTGCCGCGCTCCTCGGAGATGCCCCGGGCGATCTGGTAACGGGTGAGGGCCTGCTCCACCTCGGAGTTGAACACGCCGTCGCGCGAACCGGTGTAGAGACGCATCTGCCACAGCCGCTGCTGGAGGTCCTGTACCGCCGCGCCCCGGTCGCCCGCGCGCAGGGTGCCGTCGGAGCGTGGCGGTGTCGATTCCGCCGGGCGGGACGCGGAGTTGGACGGAGCCGTGGAACCGGGGGCGGTGGACTTCTCGCTCGGGCTCTTGGACGGGCTCGTCGTGGCTCCGGGGGCGGCCGGTTCGGTCGAGGCGGACGAGCTCGCCGAGGGGGTCGTCGAGGGAGCCTGGCTCGTCGCCCTGTTCGACGGAGTCGATCCCGCCGAGGGCTTCCCGGTGGGCGTCGTGTGCGGTGCCGAGGTGCCAGGGATGGTGGTGTCGATGTCCGGCAGGGCCTTGTCGTGCCGGGGCTTGTCGTAGCTGAAGACCCCGCCGGCGACCATGCCGACGCCGGCCGCGGCGACCGCCACGGTCGAAGCGGCGATGAGTGCGAGGCGGCGCCGGCGGGCCCGGGGGTCGGGCTCCGGGGGCTCGTGCCGGTCACGCGGGCCCGGACGGTGCCGCCCGGGGCTGCCCGGGCCGTCGGTGGCGAGGGCCGGCCGGGGGCCCACCTCCGCCTCGCCGCGGACACCGTGCGGGAAGCTCATGGTGGGTTGCTCCGGCACGCCGTGGCCGGGTCCCGGGACCCGGCCGGGTCCCGGGGGCGGGGCGGGCGCGGGGTCGTGGGGAGCCTGGAAGCCCGCCGCCGGTTGTTCGACCGTCCACCCGACCTCTCCGTCCGCGGGGTGCGGCTGGGGCTGCGGCTGCGCCTGACCGTAAGCCTGCCCGTGTCCCTGTCCGTGCTGGCCCTGGCCCTGACCATGTCCCGGTGAGGGCGCCGGTCCCTGCGCAGGTGCCTGCCCCGGCCCGTACCCCTGCCCCGGCGAGGGCGTCTGGCCCGGTACGGGCGCCTGCGGAGCCTGCTCCTGCGCCGGGGGGCCGGCCGCGTCGTCGAACGGCGGCACGGGCCCCGGGGGCGCGCCGTCGACGCCCGCCGCCATCCGGGGCAGGGGCTGGGTGGGGGAGTCGGGCGGGGGCGGCCCCGGTCGGGGCGGAGGGCCGGGCGGGGCGCCGGGCCCGAAGGCGTTCGTGGGGGAGTCCGGCTGTCCCTGGCCCAGGTAAGGACGCACCTGGAGGCGGGCGAACTGTCCGGTGTGGTCCGTGAGTTCGGTGTGCTGTTGCGGGTCCGCGGGCTGCGGCGGGCGGGTCGGGTCCGGTGGCCCGGACGGGTGTGTCGGATCGGTGGCCGGGCCGGCTCCCCGTGCCGTCCCATCGGTACGTGCCGCGCACTCGCAGCCGCCGGGTGCCTGCGCACCCTGCGGCACCCCGCACCGTGGACATGTCTGTCGGTTCACCGTCTGGGTCCCCTCCCCTTGGTTGAAGGCGATTATGCAGACAACCGGGCGGCCCCGCAGGCACCGCGTCCCCCCGCTCCCGACAGGCCGGACCTGGGTCCACGCACCACGATGGGAGGTGCGGAGCGCGCAGATCCGCTCAGGAGGTGTGCATGACACGTGGTGAACAGGGGCGGGAAGGGACCCTCCCGCGGCGGGGTCGGGCCGCCGGTGAGGACGGGCTCGGCGGCTCGGTCATGGTCTCGATCGGAGCGCTGCTCCTCGGCATGCTGCTGGCCGCGCTCGACCAGACCATCGTGTCCACGGCGCTCCTCACGATCGTCAGCGACCTCGGCGGCCTCGACCACCTCTCGTGGGTCGTCACCGCCTACCTCCTGGCGTCGACCGCGGCCACCCCGCTGTGGGGGAAGCTCGGCGACCAGTACGGCCGCAAGAAGCTCTTCCAGACCGCCGTCGTGATCTTCCTGGTGGGCTCGGCGCTGTGCGGGGCCGCCCAGAGCATGCCGCAGCTCATCGGCTTCCGCGCGCTCCAGGGGCTGGGCGGCGGCGGACTGATGGTGCTGTCCATGGCGATCGTCGGGGACCTCGTCCCGCCCCGGGAACGCGGTCGGTACCAGGGGCTGTTCGGCGCGGTCTTCGGCACCACGAGCGTGCTCGGACCGCTGTTGGGCGGGTTGCTCACCGAACAACTGAGCTGGCGATGGGTGTTCTACGTCAACCTGCCGATCGGCGCGGTCGCCCTGGTCGTGATCGCCTCCGCGCTGCGCATCCCGCACCGGGACGCCCGGCACACCATCGACTACCTCGGCACCTTCCTGATCGCCTCGGTCGCGGCCTGCCTGGTCCTGGTCGCCTCCCTCGGCGGCACCACCTGGGCCTGGGGCTCGGCGCGGATCATCGGCCTGACGGTGCTCGGGGTGCTGCTGGCCGGGGCGTTCGTCCTGGTCGAACGCCGGGCCGCGGAACCCGTGCTGCCGCTGAAGCTGTTCCGGATCCGGACGTTCACGCTCGCGGCGCTGATCAGCTTCGTCGTGGGCTTCGCGATGTTCGGGGCGATGACGTACCTGCCGACGTTCCTCCAGATCGTCCGGGGCGTGTCGCCGACCATGTCGGGCGTGCACATGCTGCCGATGGTCATCGGGTTGCTGCTCGCCTCCACCGGGTCCGGGCAGATCGTGAGCCGCACCGGCCGCTGGAAGGTCTTCCCCGTCGCGGGCACCGGGATCACCGCCCTGGGCCTCCTGCTGCTGCACCGCCTCGGCCCGGACACCAGCACGGCCGTGACGAGTGCGTACTTCTTCGTGTTCGGGCTGGGCCTCGGGCTGGTGATGCAGGTCCTGGTGCTGATCGTGCAGAACGCGGTCGCGTACGAGGACCTGGGCGTCGCCACGTCCGGGGCGACCTTCTTCCGGTCCATCGGGGCGTCCTTCGGAGTGGCCGTCTTCGGGTCCGTCTTCGCGGGGCGCCTCACCGACAAGTTGACCGCCGCGCTGGGCGGGCAGGCGCTGCCCCCCGGAGTGGACGCGGCCTCGCTCGCGGCCGATCCCCGGGGACTCGACCGGCTGGCGCCGGCCGTGCGGCCCGCCGTGCTCGACGCCTTCGCCTCGGCGATCACCGACGTGTTCCTGTACGCGGTGCCCGTGGCCCTCTTCGGGTTCGTCCTCGCCTGGTTCCTCCACGAGGACCGGCTGCGCGGCTCGGTGACCGTTCCCGACGGCACCGAGACGCTGGCCAGCAACCCCGTCCAGCGCTCCTCGCACGACGAGTGCGCCCGGGCGCTGTCCGTCCTCGGCACCCGCGAGGGGCGGCGGCGGATCTACGAGACCATCACCCGCCGGGCCGGGTACGACCTGCTCCCCGCGAGCAGTTGGCTGCTGCTGCGGATGCGCCGGCACGGGGTCGTGGAGCCGTCGATCCTCGCGGAGGGCGGCAACGTGCCCTTCGAGGTGGTCGCCGCGGCGGCCCGACAGGTGGAGGAGCGGGGGCTCGGCGCCCGGGAAGGGCTGGGGCTGACGTTGACCCGGCGGGGCCGCCGGGCCGCCGACGCGTTGGCCGCCGCGCGGGAGGAGTCGCTCGCCGAACTGCTCGGCGACTGGTGGGGACCGGACCGGCCGGCCGACCTCACCGTCCTCGTCCGGACCCTGAGCGCGGAGCTGTGCGGGTCCCACGCGGAGCGTCCCAAGGGCCCGCCCCGACCCGGCGCGGTCGCGGACCCCGCACCCGGCACCGGCGCCTCGTCGGGCACTGGCCTGCCCGGCACCGGCACCCCGTCCGACACTGGCGCCCCGTCCGGCACAGGTCTGCCCGGTACCGGCGCCCCGTCCGGCACAGGCCCGTCCGCCGGGCCATCGACCGGGCCATCGACCGGGCCGGAGACCGGGCCGCCGTCCACACCGCCGACCGGGCCGATGCCGTGAGACGTCCACCGGGGGGAGGGCCGGGCGACCGGTAGCATGGGGGGTCGTCATCACGTCCCCACGGGGGGAAGCCGGTGCGAGTCCGGCGCTGACCCGCAACCGTGAGCCGCCCACCGGGCGCCAGCCGGAGCACCCCGTACGTCGACGTGACCGGCTCACGCCACCGGGAACCGGTGACGGGCACCGTCGAGGAACACGGGGCCGGAGCCGCCCGGAGCCGCCCCAGCGACGCGTGCCCGTGCGCCCGACCCGCAGCGAAAGGGCACACGCCGACCATGAACATCCGCCGCATCGCCGCGGTCCTCGCCGCCACCGCGGTGCTCGGCACGGTGACCGCCCCCGTCGCCCTCGCCGACCGGGCCGCGGGAACCCCCTCGCCCTCCCCGTCCGCCAAGCTCCCGACCGGCCTGTACGGCACCACCGACCCCACCTACGACGGCGTCTGGCGGCAGTCCCTGGCGATGCTCGCCCAGGACACCGCGGAGGTCGCCCCCGCCGCCGCTGCCGTCGACTGGCTCACCGGCCAGCAGTGCGCGAACGGCGCCTTCGCCGCGTACCGGGCCGCTCCGGACGACCCGTGCGACGCCAAGACGCCGGTCGACACCAACAGCACCGCCGCCGCCGTCCAGGCACTCGCCGCCCTCGGCGGGCAGGACGACGCGACGGGGGACGCCGTGGACTGGTTGAAGTCCGTCCAGAACGCGGACGGCGGCTGGGGCTACCTGCCCGGGGCGCCCAGCGACACCAACTCCACCGGCCTGGTCGTCGGCGCCCTCACCGCCACCGGTGCCCGTCCCGCGCAGGTCCGCTCCGCGGAGGGCACCACCCCGCACGACGCGCTCCTCGCGCTGACCGTGCCCTGCACGGCCGGGGGCGGCGGCGCCTTCGCCTACCAGCCGGACAAGAAGGGCGCGCTGGTCGCCAACGACGACGCCACCGCCGCCGGAGTGCTCGGCGGCCTCGACCGCACCCTCGCCCCGACCGCCGCACCCGATGCCGCCCCGCGCGACTGCGCCGAGCCCCGCACCGCCGAGGAGGCCGCCCGCAACGGCGCCGCCCACCTCGTCGGGGTGCTCAAGGCCGACGGGCACCTGGGGAGCAGCCTGCCGGGCGCCGACGACCAGCCCGACCACGGCAACACTGCGGACGCCGTGGTCGCCCTCGCCGCCGCCGGACTCGGTGACCGGGCCGCCCCCGCGGTCACCTGGCTGGAACGCAACTCCGTCGCCTGGGCGAAGCAGACCGGCCCCGCGGCCTGGGCCCAACTGGTGCTCGCCGCCCACGCCACCGGCGCCGACCCGCGCGACTTCGGCGGCACCGACCTGGTCGCCGGGCTGAACGCCACCGGCCCCGAGCCGCGCGCGAGTGACCAGGCCGCGGGGAAGGACGACGACGGCCCCGCCGCCGGGTGGATCATCGGCCCCGCGCTCCTCCTCGGGGCGGGCATCGGCTTCCTGGTCAGCCGCCGGAAGCGGCAGCAGTGACCGCCACGCCCCCCGCCCCCGCACCTGCCGTACCCGCCCGCGCCCCCGGCCGGGTGGCGGCCGTGCTGACGGCGCTGCTCACCACCCTCGCCGTGGCCCTCCTCACCGCAACGCCCGCGCAGGCCGCCGGATACCGCTACTGGTCCTTCTGGGACCTCACCGACGGCTCCTGGACGTACGCCACCCAGGGCCCGGCGCTCGCCCGCCCCGCCGACGGGGACGTCCAGGGCTTCCGCTTCTCGGTGAGCGAGAACTCCGGCGACGCGGCGAAGCCCCGCGGCCCCCGTGACTTCGCCGGGATCTGCGGCGCGACCGCCCCGCGCGACGGGACCAAGCGGGTCGCGCTCGTCATCGACTCCGGCACCCCGGCCGACGCCCCCGGCGGCGAGACCCCGCCGGCCGCCCGCACCGCGTGCGCGCGGGTCGGCACCGACGCGACCAGCGCCGAGGCCCTGGCCGCCGTCGCCAAGCCGCTGCGCTACGACAGCAACGCACTGCTCTGCGCCATCGACGGCTACCCCCGCACCGGCTGCGGCGAACAGGTCTCCGGCGACCCGGCGACAACACCCGAGCGGCCCGCCGCGGACCAAGCCGGCGAATCCGATGAAGCCGGCGAGGGCGACGCAGGCGGCGGGCCGTCCGCCGGGCTCTACGTCGGTGCCGCCGCCGTCGCGGCCCTCGGCGCCGCCGCCGTCTGGCGCTCCCGCCGCCGGGGCTGACGCATGTCCGAGCGCCCCTCCCCGTCCCGTCCGGTTACCGCACCGCGGTCGGCCCGTCTCGCGGCGCCGTCCGCGGACCGGGCGAACGCGCTGCACCCCGGTGCCTGGTGGGTGTGGGCCCTGGGCCTCGGGGTCGCGGCGTCCCGCACCACCAACCCCCTGCTGCTGGGGCTGCTCGTCGCGGTCGCCGGATACGTCGTGGCGGCCCGCCGCACCGAAGCGCCGTGGGCGCGTTCGTACGGCGCGTTCGTGAAGATCGCGCTCGCGGTCCTCGGCATCCGGCTGGTGTTCGCCGTGCTGCTCGGATCGCCGATCCCCGGGACGCACGTCCTGGTCACCCTGCCGGAGCTGCCGCTGCCCGCCTGGGCCGAGGGCGTGCGGATCGGCGGGCGGGTCACCCTCGAAGGACTGGTCTTCGCCCTCTACGACGGGCTGAAGCTCGCCGCCCTCCTCATCTGCGTGGGCGCCGCGAACGCCCTGGCCAATCCGTCCCGGCTGCTGAAGTCGCTCCCGGGCGCGCTGTACGAGGTCGGGGTCGCCGTCGTCGTCGCGATGACGTTCGCCCCGAACCTGATCGCCGACGTACGGAGGCTGCGGGCCGCCCGGCGGCTGCGGGGCCGCCCGGACCGCGGACCGCGCGGGCTGCTCCAGGTCGCGCTGCCGGTCCTGGAGGGCGCGTTGGAACGGTCCGTCGCCCTCGCCGCGGCGATGGACGCGCGCGGCTACGGGCGCACCGCCTTCGTCCCGGCCCCGGTGCGCCGCCTGACCGCCGCGCTCACCCTGGGCGGGCTGCTCGGAGTGTGCGCCGGGACGTACGGACTGCTCGGCGCGGACGGCGCCGGGTACGCGCTGCCGCTGCTGCTCCTCGGGCTGTGCACCGCGCTCGGCGGGCTGTGGCTCGGCGGCCGTCGCTCGGTGCGCACCCGCTACCGCCCCGACGGGTGGGGGCCGCGGGCCTGGCTGGTCGCCGGGTCGGGGACGTGCGCGGCGGCGGTACTGATCGGGTGGGGGACGTTCGGCGGGGCCGCCGCCGAGGTGCTGCGGCCGGGGGTGGTGCCGCTGACGGCTCCCGAACTGCCGCTGTGGCCGGCCGCGGCGATCCTGCTCGGGTTGCTGCCTGCCTTCGTCGCACCGGCGCCGCCACGACGTACGGAACGCCCGGCCGGGTCACCCGATCCTGCGGGGCCGTCGAAGGAGGCGAAGGGTTCGTGATCCGTTTCGAGAACGTGTCCGTGCGGTACGACGGCGCCGGGCGGGACGCGCTCGCGGGCGCCGACTTCGCGGTGCCGGAAGGCGAACTCGTCCTGCTCGTCGGCCCCTCCGGGGCGGGCAAGTCCACCCTGCTCGGCGCCGTCAGCGGACTCGTGCCGCACTTCACGGGCGGCACCCTGCGCGGTCGGGTCACCGTGGCGGGCCGGGACACCCGCACCCACAAGCCGCGCGAACTCGCCGATGTCGTGGGCACCGTCGGTCAGGACCCGCTCGCGCACTTCGTGACCGACACCGTCGAGGACGAACTCGCCTACGGCATGGAGTCCTTGGGCATCGCCCCGGACGTGATGCGCCGCCGGGTCGAGGAGACCCTCGACCTGCTGGGCCTCGCCGAGCTGCGGGACCGGCCGATCGCCACCCTGTCCGGCGGCCAGCGCCAGCGGGTGGCCATCGGCTCGGTCCTCACCCCGCACCCCCGGGTCCTGGTCCTCGACGAGCCGACCTCGGCGCTCGACCCGGCCGCAGCGGAGGAGGTGCTCGCCGTCCTCCAGCGGCTGGTGCACGACCTCGGGACCACCGTCCTGATGGCCGAGCACCGGCTGGAACGCGTGGTGCAGTACGCCGACCAGGTGCTGTTGCTGCCCGGCCCCGGCCCCGGCCTCGACGCCCGCCCGGTGCTGGGCCCGCCGGCCGAGGTCATGGCCCACTCGCCCGTCCACCCGCCGGTCGTCGCCCTCGGGCGGCTCGCCGGCTGGTCACCGCTGCCGCTGAGCGTCCGGGACGCGCGGCGCCGGGCGGCGCCGCTGCGGGACCGGCTCGCCGACGCGCCCCCGCCCGCACCACCCGCGGCTCCGGTGGTTGCCGCGCCCGTCGCCGAGGTCCGTGGCCTGGGCGTGCGACGGGGCACGGTCGAGGCGCTGCGCGGGGTCCACCTCACCCTCGGGGCGGGGGAGACCGTCGCCCTGATGGGCCGCAACGGCGCCGGGAAGTCCACCCTGCTGTCGGCGCTCGTCGGCATGGTGGAGCCGACCCGGGGCACCGTCCGGGTCGGGGGCGCCGTGCCGCACCGCACCCGACCGCGTGACCTGGTCCGCCGGGTGGGACTCGTTCCCCAGGAACCCCGCGACCTGCTGTACGCCGACACGGTGGCCGCGGAGTGCGCCGCCGCCGACCGGGACGCCCAGGCCCCGCCCGGCACCTGTCGGGCGCTGGTGTCCGAGCTGCTGCCCGGCATCACCGACGACACCCATCCGCGTGACCTCTCCGAGGGACAGCGGCTGGCCCTCGCGCTCGCCGTCGTCCTGGCCGCCCGCCCCCCGCTGCTGCTGCTCGACGAACCCACCCGGGGCCTCGACTACGCGGCCAAGGCCCGGCTGGTCGGGGTGTTGCGGGGGCTCGCCGCCGACGGCCACGCCATCGTGCTTGCCACCCATGACGTGGAGCTGGCCGCGGAACTCGCGCACCGGGTGCTGATCCTCGCGGAGGGCGAGGTCGTCGCGGACGGTCCCGCCGCCGAGGTGGTCCTCGCCTCCCCGTCCTTCGCCCCGCAGGTCGCCAAGGTCCTGGGGAGCGGGCCGTGGCTGACCGTGGCCCAGGTGCGGGAGGCCCTGCGATGAACCGTCCGGACGGTACGGCGCGGGCGGTGCGGTGGGGGCCCCGGTCCGCCGCGGCGCTGCTGCTGGTCGGCGCGGTCGGGGTGGCCGGCTTCGGCTGGCCGTTCCTGGCGGCTCCCGCCTCCTCGGTGAACGCCCACGCGCAGGACGCGCCCTGGCTCTTCGCCGCCCTGCTGGTGCTGCTGATCGGAGTGGTCGCGGCGACGATCTCCGAGTCCGGACTGGGCGCGAAGGCGGTGGCGATGCTCGGCGTGCTGGCCGCGACGGGCGCCGCGCTGCGGCCCCTCGGCGCGGGGACCGCGGGCCTGGAGCCCATGTTCTTCCTGATGGTGCTGAGCGGGCGGGTGCTCGGGCCCGGCTTCGGCTTCGTGCTGGGCTCGGTCACGATGTTCGCCTCGGCGCTGTTGACCGGCGGAGTCGGCCCGTGGCTGCCGTTCCAGATGCTGGCCATGGGCTGGTTCACCCTGGGCGCCGGACTGCTGCCCGGGTCCGAGCGGCTGCGCGGTGCGGGGGAGCGGCTGCTGCTGGCCGGGTACGGGTTCGTCGCGGCGTTCGCGTACGGCACGGTGATGAACCTCGCCGGCTGGCCGTTCATGGGGGAGCTGACCTCGTCCGTCGCCTTCCGGCCGGGGGACCCGGTCCCGGAGAACCTCGTCCGGTTCCTCGCCTACTGCCTGGCCACCTCGCTGGGGTGGGACCTCGGGCGGGCGGTGCTCACCGCCGTGCTCACGCTGGCGCTGGGCGGCACGGTCCTGAAGGCGTTGCGGCGCGCGACCCGGCGGGCGGCGTTCGACGCCCGCCCCGCGTTCACCGAGGGGTCCGCGTCCACGGACGGGTCCGCGGTCACCGAAGGGCCCGCGCGCGACCCGATTCCTGCGACGCCGGTCACATCCACCGGCCCCACCGAGTGCGGCCCCGACCGCGGTCCGTGAGCGGGGCGGGGGGCGGCCGGTGAGGCATCCCACAGGGCTTCGGCCCTCCACTAGGCGGGGTCGTAGCCGGATCGCCTTGACGTGTTCGCGTCGTCAGGGGGTCTGACCTGCGGTTTGAGAGCCACGTCACAACAGGGGTCGGTCCGGCACATGCGACTCCCACTAGTAAAAGGGGTGATTGCGGGACGTTCCCGAACCTGTTTCTCTGGACCGAGTCGCAAGGCGCCACGAGCCCACCCGGGCCGCGGCGCCCTCGCATTCCCCACCCCGGCACCGCCGTGGGGACGGAACGCGGGTGACCGTCCTTGTCCCCGGCCGAAAGGTCCGCAGTGTCTGTCTCGTTCGCCACCTCTGCTTCCCTGCTCCGCCGTGTCGCGTCCCCCAAGAAGGCCCTGACCGGTGTCGCCGTCGCCGCCGCCACGACCGGAATGCTGCTCGCCGCAGCCCCGGCCCAGGCCGCCACCGCGCCGCAGGCAGCCCCGGTGACCGCCAAGGCGGCCCAGGCGACGTCGGCCAAGGCGATCGCGAAGAAGCTGATCGCGAACGACTCGCAGTACGCCGCCTTCGAGAAGATCGTCACCCGTGAGTCCAACTGGGACGTCACGGCGCAGAACTCCTCCTCCGGCGCCTACGGCCTGGTCCAGGCCCTGCCCGGCTCCAAGATGTCGACCCACGGCTCGGACTGGCGCACCAACGCCGAGACCCAGATCAAGTGGGGCATCGACTACATGGAGGACCGCTACGGCAGCCCCGTCGGCGCCTGGAACTTCTGGAAGGCCAACAGCTGGTACTGAGCGGCCCCCGCTCGACCTCCGCACGACCCCCCACCGGGGCGACAGAACGGCGACACCCGACCGGGTGCCGCCGTTCCTTCGTTCCCGCGTCCGTTCCCGCTTCCGCTACGTCACCGGGTCAGCGACCCCGGTACGCGTCGTGGACGGTCACCGTCGAGACGTTGCCGTCCCGGTCGACGAGCCGGGCCCGCAGCGAGACGTCCTGACCCGCCGCCGGGTTCCGCACGCTCACCTTCCCGTCCCGTACCTCTCGCTCGTCCCAGCTGGCGCCCCCGTCGTACGAGGCGTGCACGGTGAGGGAGCGCACCGCGGTGCCCGCGGCCGTGCCCTCCACCCGGACCGGGAACACCTGGACGCGGCCCGCGGGGACCGTCCCGTCGGGTGCCACCCGGGCGTCGAACCACGTGACCGAGGCGGGCAGCCGCGTCTCGCCGGCCGGCCCGGCGGCCGAGCGGAAGGTCCAGCTCGCGTCCACCCGGGACGCGTTGGTGGCCACCGTCGCGGCCCGGGTCACCGAGGTGCTCAGCCGGTACTCGGCCTCGTCCGCAGGCACCCGGAACGACTTCCAGCCGAACAGCGCGTCGTCGTTCTCCCCGACGAGCACGTCCCCCCGGTGCAGGGTCGTCCGCACCGAGGTGAGGTCGGACGAGCCCAGGTTCCGTCGGGCGTCCGAGAAGAGCGGCACCGCACCGTAGATCTCGTTCCCCGCGCGGTACAGCCCGAAGCCGTCGCCCAGCCGGGGGCCGAGCACCCCGGTGTTGAACGCCTTGCGGTAGGTGCGCCCGGGGCGGTAGGTCTCCGGCGCGGGCAGGCTCTGCCAGACCTCGGAGACCGGCCCCCACTCGCCCACGGCGCCGCTGTACTGCCGGTACTCCATGTCCCAGGCGACACCGGGCAGTGCGGAGACGTGCACCTCGCGTCCGCCCGGCACCCGCTGGGGGACGCGGGCGGTGGGAGCCTTGGTGCCCCCTTCCACCAGGGGCCACATGAACAGCGCGCCCTCCTTGCCGGGGACCGAGGAGCCGATCCTGGCCCGCACCGTCGCCAGCTCGGAGTGCCGGTACCGCTTCACGTAGCCGGTGGTGAAGGCGTTCGGCCGGATCAGGTGCACGGTGTTGTACTCCTCACCGCGCCCGTTCACCCACTGCCCGCCCCACTGCTGGGTGAGCCATCCGTCGGGCACCCGCTCGCCCAGGTGCGCGGTGCGCAGGGCGGTGTAGGAAGGCAGTGCCCACACGAAGTTCCGGGTGTGCTCCCCGGAGCTCACCTTGAAGGTGGGACTCGCGCTCACCGGTGCGGCCCCGGCGTCGGGAACGGTGATGTCGACCTGGCGGGCGGTACGCGCGTCCACCGTGACCCGGGTGTCCTTGGTGAGCCGCAGCCGGGGTTGGACGAGGAGGTCCGCCCCCTTCGAGGCGTCGTTCAGATCGACGTACACCGGATTGACGAGGGCGTAGTCACCGGCAGGGACCCGGAGCCGGGCGGTGCCCGAGGGGTCGTGCGGCTGCTCGTACAGCCCCTTGGCGAGCCCGGTGAGCCCGTTCAGGGAGGTGGCGTGCTCCGCGGTCGGCAGGCCGTCGCGCCCGAGGGTCTCGATCGTCAGGTCGTACGACTCGACCTCGCGGTGCACCGTGGCGACGCTCCGCACGGTCTGCCCGCCCCCGGTGGCGACGACCTCGGCGGTGTACTGCCCGTCGACGTCGCCGCCGAGCCGGGTGTCCGCGGTCAGCCCGACCGAGGCGCTACCGCCCGCCGGCACCGTGACCCGGGGCGACCCGAGCGCGAAGAAGCCCTGCGGAGCGGGCCGCCCCTGCTGGTCCTCGCCCGTCACGCTCAGGTCCAGGACGACGTCCCGGGACCCGGTGTTGCGATAGGTGACCTCCTTGGTGCGCGGAACGTCGTCGTGGTGCGGCCACTGCGCCGTCCCGAAGCCCAGGGAGACCGGGTCGGTGAAGACGGTCTGCCCCAGTGCCCGGTCGACCTGGAGCCGACCCGTGCCCTGGACGAGGGTCGGATCGCCGGTGTCCTTCGCGGAGGCGATCAGGGCGCCCTTCAACTCCCGCTGGGTCCAGTCCCGGTGACGCTGCTTCAGCAGGGCCGCCGCGCCCGCGACGTGCGGCACCGCCATGGACGTGCCGCTCATCGGGGTGTACCCGCTCGGGTCCGCCCCGCCGTCCGTCAGGGAACTGGCCGCGGCCTTGATGTCGACGCCCGGCGCGGTGAGTTCCGGCTTGACGAGGTCGGTGCCGACGCCGGGGCCACTGCCGGAGAAGTCCGCGACCTTGTCGGCGGCGTCGACCGCACCCACCGCCAGCGCCTCCTCGGCGGTGGCCGGCGAACCCAGCCAACCGCGGCCCGCGTTCCCGGCCGCGACGGCGAACAGCACGCCCTTGGTCCGCGCCAGTGTGTTGACCTGGACCTCCATCACGTCCAGTTCGGGGGTGTCGTCGGCGCTCAGGCTCAGGTTCACGATGTCCGCGCCCTGCGCCGCGGCCCAGTCCGCGCCGGCGGCGACCCAGGACAGCAGCCCGCTCCCGCCGTCGTTCAACACCTTGCCGTTGAGCACCGAAGCACCGGGCGCCACCCCCTTGTGGGTGCCGCCGGACCGGGCTCCGCTGCCCGCCGCCGTCGACGCCACGTGGGTGCCGTGGCCCTGGTGGTCCTTGGTGTCGGCCGCGTCCGTGAGGTTCTGCTCGGCGACCACCCGCCCCGCGAGGTCAGGATGGGTGGCGTCCACTCCGGTGTCCAGCACGGCGATCTTCACCCCGGTGCCGTCGTACCCGGACTGCCAGGCGGCGGGTGCCCCGACCCGGGGGACGCTCTTGTCCAGGCTCGCCTCGGTGACCGCGTCCAGCCAGACCCGGTCGATGCCCGGCGCGGCGGCCCGGCCACCGGAGCCCCGGGGGTCGGTGAGGGCGTTCCACAGCTCCGCCGCGCCGTCCCGGGAGACGGTCAGGGCGTCGGCCCCCAAGGTGGCCAGGCTCCGGGCGAGCCGGGTGCCGTCGGCGCCCCGCACCTGCGAGCGGGCGGCGTCCCGGGAGCGGGCCCCGTCCCCGTAGCGGACGATCACCTTGAGCCCGCTGCCGTGCAGGGTGCGGTAGGCCGCCTTCGCGCGTTCGGTGACGTCGAACAGTCGACGGTCGAGCGTGCCGTTGTCGATCAGCGGCCGGGCGTCGGCGGGGACGACGTGGGTGTGGCCGTCGACCTCGTAGCTCTCGACGGCGATCCGTTCACGGCCCGCGGCCCGTTCCACCGAGACGAGGCCGCCCTTCTCGTCCACCACGGCCCGGTCCCCGGTGAGCAGCGGGACGGTCCGCAGTGGCCCGGTGCTCGGCTTCTTCGTTCCGGTCGTCGAGCGGTCCGGCGGTTCGGCGCCGGGCAGGGCCGACACCGGGGTGGTCAGCCCCGCCGTCAGGCCCGCGACGGTCGCCAGCGCGGCCACGAGGGTTCGCGCTCTGGTGCGTTGAATCTGCATGTCTCCCCCCAGAGGGACAGAGTCGGAGAGGCAGATTCGACCAGCCGTCCGCCCGCTCCGGCCGCGCCTTCGACGCACCCGGCGCGATCGCGCCAGCCGAGCGGCGGGTTTCCCCCGAGGAGCAGGGAGGTGACTCCCGTCACCTTGCGGAGTCAGGGGCCGTCACCCCTGGTGGACCCTGCGGCCGGCCGCCACCCGGAGCGGGGCGGGCCGGTTGGCGGCCCGCCCCCCCGGCCGGGCCGCCAAGTCAGTCGCGCGGGCGCCCCGTCCGTCGAGGGGCGGGCGCACGGCAGCCGTGGGTCCGCTGGATGCCGCGCCCCGGGCCGGGCCCATCGGCGGGCCGGAATCCCGGGGCAGTGAACGTTTCCCCGGCGTGGCGCGTCTAGGCTGACGTACTCGTCCGTCCACCGCCCTCCGGGCCCAGCAGAAACGGTCATCGTGGTTCCCGAGCCGTCAGCCCTCACTACGCCCCGTACGGACGCGGCGCCGGAGCTCCCGTCACAGCAGGCGCGTGCCGGAGCCCTCCGGTCACAGACGCTGGCGCCTTCCGGAGTCCCCGCGGCGCGGCCGGCCCCGGGGGAATCGGGCACCGGACCCGGGGCCGCGGGCACCGCACCGCACCGCCTGGTGGCCTTCGCCTGCCGCTACCGGGTGCCGCTGCTCGTCACGGTCCCCACGCTGCCGTTGTACGCGCTGTGGTGGGCGTTCCTCGCGACCGGTGCCGGTGACCTCGCCGCGCAGGTGGCGTGGACGCGGTTCGCCACCGAGAACCCGGGCTCGCCGTACAACCTCTTCTGGTACGGCGGCATGCACGTGCCGAACTACAGCCTGCTGTCCCCGTACCTCATGGCGGTCGTCGGCGTGCCGGCGGTGACCGTCGCCTCCGGCATCGTGTCCACCTGGTTCGCGGCCCTGCTCGTCGAGCGCACCGGAGTCCGTCGCCCCCTGGGCCCCGCGGCCCTGCTGTCGATCGCCCTGTGGTGCGACGTCGCCTCCGGTCGGACCACCTTCGCGCTCGGCCTCGCCTTCGGGTTCGCCGCCCTGGTCGTCCTCACCGGACCCCGCCCCGCGCTGGTCCGGGCCGCGGTGCTGGCGCTGCTGTCCACCATGGCCAGTCCGGTGTCCGGGCTGTTCCTCGTCGTCGCCGGCGGTGCGTGGTTCCTGGTGCGGCGCTGGGGCCCGGCCCTGGTCCTGTTGGTGCCCCCGGCCGCGGTCGTCGGCCTGACCACCCTGCTCTTCCCGTTCAAGGGCGAACAACCGATGCCCGCGGGTCGCATCCTGGAGCCCGCCGGGTTCGCGCTGGCGGTGGCCGTCGCCGCGCCCAAGCGCTGGCGCGTCGTCCGACTGGGCGCCCTCATCTACGCCGTCGGCGTCGTCCTCAGCCACCTCATCTCCTCGCCGATCGGCACCAACGTGGAGCGCCTGGCCCTGCTGGCGGCGCCCGCGGTGCTGCTCGCCGCGCTGCTGGTGCCCGAGGCGGACCGGCTGCGCCGGGCCGTGCTCGCGGTGGCACTGGTGCTGTCCTCGGTCTGGCTGACCCACAAGACCGTGGACGACCTGATCGTGTCCACCAAGGTGCCGGCCTGGGCGAAGAACACCGAGGACGTCATCGCCGAGCTGGAACGGCTCGGCGCGGACCGGACGCGGATCGAGGTCGTGCCCGCCCGCAACCACCGCGAGGCCAGCGCCTTCGCCCCGCACATGAACCTCGCCCGGGGCTGGAACCGGCAGCTCGACGTAGAGCGCGGCCGGCTCTTCTACGACGGATCGTTCTCCGAGACCACGTACCGCGACTGGCTCGACCGGTGGGCCGTCGGGTTCGTGGTGCTGCACGACGGGAAGCCGGACGGCCCCGCGCGGGCCGAAGCCGCGCTGGTCCGCTCGGAGCCCGAGTGGCTGGAACCGGTGTGGCGGGACGCGCACTGGCGCGTCTACCGGGTGCGGGACGCCGTGCCGCTGGCCTCCGCACCGGGCACCGTGCTCGACTCCAGCAGCACGGACGTCACCGTCCGGATGGGCAGCGCCGGGTCCTCCACGGTGCGGATCGCCCACTCGCCGTGGCTACGGGTCGAGGGCGCCTGTCTGGAGCCGCACGGCGAGTACACCCGCCTCGTCGCCCCCGAGGCCGGCACGTACCGCATCGAGTCGTCCTGGGGGGCCCGCCCGAGCAGCGGGACCTGCTCCTGACCGTCGGAGCGAGAACGTGAGAACACAGAAGGGGGGCGCGGCGTGTGACGCCGCGCCCCCCTTCCGCGTTCCCGACTCCTCCGGGGCCGTCAGCTCTTCCGGCCCGCCGAGGCGCCGCTCAACGCTTCGGCCGGGGGGCCCTTCTGCTCGGGGATCTTGACCGACTCCTCGGTCCCGGCCCGCCTGGCCCGGGGCCCGGCGAACAGGTAACCGAGCCCGAAGCCCGCGGCGACCACGGCGCCCCCGCCCACCGCGTCCAGCACCCAGTGGTTCGCCGTGCCGACGATCGTCGCCAGGGTGATCGCCGGGTGCAGCGCGCCCAACAGCTTCATCCACGCCTTCGGGGCGAGGATGACGATGACGACCCCGCACCACAGGGACCACCCGAAGTGCAGCGAGGGCATCGCCGCGTACTGGTTGGTGAGCCCGGTCAGGGTTCCGTAGTCGGGCTTCGAGAAGTCCTGCACGCCGTGGATGGTGTCGACGAACCCGAGACCCGGCATCAGCCGCGGCGGAGCCAGCGGGTACAGCCAGAACCCGAGCAGCGCGAGCAGGGTGGCGAAGGCCAGCCCGGTCCGCGCCCACCGGTAGTCCACCGGCCGCCGCACGTACAGCAGTCCGAGCACGGTCAGCGGAACCACGAAGTGGAAGGACGTGTAGTAGAAGTTGAAGAAGTCCTCAAGCCACGGCAGGCTCACCACCTGGTGGTTCACCCAGTGCTCGACGTCGATGAACAGCGCCTTCTCGATGGCGTGGATCTGTTCGCCGTGCGCCTCCGCGGTCTCCCGTCCCGAGGTGGCCGCGAGCCGCACCTGCTGGTAAGCGGAGTAGCCGACCCGGATCAGCAGCAGTTCCAGCAGCAGGTTCGGTCGGCTCAGCACCCGCCGCCAGAACGGCACCAGCGGCACCCACTTCCAGCGGGCGGGCACGGGGGCGGCGTACTGGGTGGGCGTCGGGTCGTCGTAGTGCGGCGAGGTCCGCGACAGGAACGGCACGAAACAGGCCGCGGCGAGCGCCGCGATCAGGATCACGTTGTCCCGCAGCGGATGCATGACGCCCATGTTCGGCAACATCATCTTCGCGGGCAGCGTCATCGCCAGGATGACGGCGACGGGCCACACCGGCCGGTCGGCGGCGCGCTTGCCGACCCGGCCGACGACGGCGAGCAACACCCAGAGCAACTGGTGCTGCCAGGCGGTCGGCGACACCGCGGCGGCGACGCAGCCGGTGATGGCGACGGCGAGCAGCAGCTGCCCGTCCTGGGCGTAGCGCACGGCCCGGCGCAGGCCGAGGAAGACCACCGCGGCGGCGAGCGCCAGGAACAGCGCCCACTCCAGCGGTCCGCTCAGCCCGAACCGCAGCAGCGCCCCGTGCAGGGACTGGTTGGCGAGTCCGTCCGGGGTCGCGCCGAGCCCGGCGCCCGCGATCTGCTCGATCCAGTACGTCCACGAGTCGTCGGGCATCGCGGCCCAGGCGAGGGCGGAGCACGCGGCGAAGGTGGCCCCGGCCGACACCGCCGCCTTCCGGCGGCCGGTCAGCCACAGCAGCGGGGCGAACAGCAGCACGGTCGGCTGGAAGGCGGCCCCGATGCCGATCAGGATGCCGCTGGCCCGTTCTCCCCGGGCGGCGAAACAGCCGAGCAGCACCAGCAGCACCGGGATGATGCTGGTCTGGCCCAGGTACAGGGTGTTGCGCACCGGGAGGGACAGCATCAGCAGGCAGACCGCCACCGGTGCGGCGAGCAGTGCGGTGCGGCGGGACACCGGCCCGGGCAGGGCGCGTGCGGCGACCAGGCCGAGGGCCGCCACGAGCAGGAGGGTCCCGAAGGTCCAGCCCCAGCCGAGGGCTTCCTCGGCCGCGCTCGCGAAGGGTTTGAGTACGAGTCCGTTGAACGGGGTACCGGTGAACTGGTCGCTGTCGTAGACCGACCCGGGGACGTGCAGCACGCCGTCCGTGCCGATCCAGGTCCCCAGGTCGGTGAGGCGTTCATCGGGCGGCTGTCGCACTATCACCGCGACCTGTCGGACGGCGAGCAGCGCCGCCATCAGCCACAGGCCGATGCGGACGGCCGCGATCCGGGGGTGCACCGCCGTTGCGGTCGGCCCCCCAGGTCTCGCTGCTCGTGCCTCTCCTGGTCCGTGCTCCGTCTCAGCCACGCCGCGTCGGCCCTCCCGCCCCGTTTCGCTCACTGCGCTCATCGATGTACGGCCTGTCTCGATGGGCCGACCCTAAGAGGCTCGCATTGCCCGTGCGAAGAGACGCAGGCAACCCCCGCTTCACCTGACAGCCTCTTTACTTTTGATCGGACGACGATAGTGGGGAAAAGGCTCAGCGCTGAACGCGGAATGCGATCTTGATCACACTCTAGCCGGTTCGTGCGGGCCGCTCTCCGGGCGTCACCCGCCCTCCGGAGTGCGCGGTGCGCAGGGCGCGCGAGGGGCGCCGCGCCCCCTCGTTCCGCGGTTGCTCCGGCATTTCGGCCGTGCGCCCGAACCACCCCACCGGAGGACCGGGCGTCCGGCCGAGGGCACCGGAGGCGGAGCCGGGATAGGTTCTGTGAGAAACACTACTGAGCGGGATCGAGGAAAGCGGGGAGTCCGTTCATGGCCGAGCAGGAGCGTTGGGACGCCGTCGACGACTACGTCACGTCCGCACTGGCCCTCGCCGACGAGGCGCTGGACGCGGCGCTGGGCGACAGCGACGCGGCGGGGTTGCCGCAGATCGCGGTCGCCGCGAACCAGGGCAAGCTGCTCCAGCTGCTCGCCGAGGTGCAGGGCGCGCGGAAGATCCTGGAGATCGGGACCCTCGGGGGGTACAGCACCATCTGGCTGGCCCGTGCGCTCCCGGCCGACGGTCGACTCGTGACCCTGGAGTACCAGGCCGCGCACGCCGAGGTCGCGCGGCGCAATCTCGCCCGGGCCGGGCTGGACGGGGTGACCGAGGTCCGCGTGGGCGCCGCCCTGGACACGCTCCCGCTGCTGGAGGCCGAGGGCGCGGGCCCCTTCGACTTCGTCTTCATCGACGCTGACAAGGTCAACAATCCGCACTACCTCGACTGGTCGCTGCGGCTCACCCGGCCCGGCTCGGTCATCGTCTGCGACAACGTGGTCCGCGGCGGGGCCGTCGCCGACGCGGACAGCGCCGACCCCGCCGTCGTCGGGACCCGGGCGCTGATCGACCGGGTGGCCGCCCACCCCGGGCTGAGCGCCACCGTCGTCCAGACGGTCGGCACCAAGGGGTACGACGGCTTCCTGCTGGCCCGCGTCACCGGCTGAGCCCGGCCCGACCGGTTTCACACCTCGTGGTAGAAGCCGACGTTGACCGAGCGGGGCCCGGTGCGGTCCAGGATGACGACCTCGCCGGAGGAGCCCGGCGGGAGCGGTGAGGTGCCGCCGTAGGCGAGCGGCTGCGAGGGGCCCCGGCCCACCGTGAGCCGTACCTCGGAGGACGGGTCCACCTGGGAACCGCGCAGCCAGGACACCGTCCAGCTCCCGTCGGCTCCGCAGCGGAACTCCAGATGGGTCCGGGACACGAAGAGCCAGTCGCCGGGGGTGGCGAGGCGACACACGCTCCGGTCCCGCCCCACCCGCAGGACCGAGCCCGCGTCGCTCGTCTCCTCCGCCATCAGCATGCCCGCTGTGGCGCCCGCGTCCGCCTCCGACAACGTGGCCATGGTCAGCTCAAGCACCCGGTGCTCCTTCGTTCCGCCCGGCCCCTGGCGTTGGCCGTGGTCAGTCGCTGTGGTCATGGGGGAGGGTCGCACAGCCCGCGACGCAAAGGGGAGCCCCCGCAGTTCCCCGAGCCCCCTCGGTGCGCCCCGCCGGGCCTGCACGGTCCCCTGCGGGTGCGTGGTGGTTGCCCGCGCCGTTCCCCGCGCCCCTGGGGTACGTCCCTCTGGGCGTGCGCTGTTCAGTGAGCTGCGCGGTGCTCACTCGCGCAGTTCCCCGCGCCCCTTCGGGTGCGCCCACGCAGGGGTGCGCTGTCCAGCGGGGTGCGCTGCGGTGTTGCGCAGTTCCCCGCGCCCCTGATCCAGTACGCCCCGCTCGGCGTCTGCAGCACGGAGCGCCCCAAAGGGGCGCGGGGAACGGCGCGAGCAACCACTGCGCACCCGCAGGAGACAGCGCACCCCAGCCGGGGCGCACCTAGAGGGGCGCGGGGAACGGCGCGGGCAACCACAGCGCACCCGCAGGCGCCGGACAACCGAGTGCCCCGCGCGCCGAAAGGCCGGTCCGATTCAGGGGGCCCCGCCCGGGGAACACCCTGCTCTGGTGTCCGACCGGAACGGACGCCCGTACGGCGTTCCGCGGGGAGGCGGTTGAAGGCATGACCGAACGAGTGGAGCACGGACAACTGTTCATCGGCGGGGCGCTGGCCGACCCCCTCAGCAGCGACGTCATAGAGGTGGTGTCACCCCACACCGGCGAGGTCTTCGCCCGGGTCCCGCACGCGTCACGCGCCGACGTGGACCGCGCCCTCGCCGCGGCCCGGAAAGCCTTCGACCACGGACCCTGGCCCCGGGCCGCCCTCGCCGAGCGCCTGGAGGTCGTGGGCCGGATCAGGGACGGCCTTGCCGCGCGGCACGAGGAGATGGCCCGCCTCATCACCTCCGAGAACGGCACCCCGTACACGTCGAGCGTGCACATGCAGGCCCTGTCCGCCCTGAAGGTGTGGGACGCGGCGATCCTCGTCGCCCGGGACTTCGTCCACGAGGAGCCCCGCGCGGGAGCCTCCGGCCGGCTGCTGGTCCGCCGGGAACCCGTCGGCGTCGTGGCGGCCGTCGTGCCCTGGAACGTCCCCCAGTTCACGGCCGCCGCGAAGCTCGCCCCCGCACTGCTCGCCGGCTGCCCGGTCGTCCTGAAGACCTCCCCCCAGACCCCGCTGGACGCGTACGTCCTCGCGGAGATCGCCGCCGGGGCGGGGCTGCCCGAGGGGGTCCTGTCGATCCTCTGCGCCGACCGCGGGACCAGCGAGTACCTGGTCGGGCACCCGGACGTGGACAAGGTGTCGTTCACCGGCTCGGTGGCCGCGGGCAAACGGGTGATGGAGGTCGCCGCCCGCAACCTCACACGTGTCACCCTGGAGCTGGGCGGCAAGTCGGCCGCGGTGGTGCTGCCCGACGCCGACGCGAGCACCGCCGTCGCGGGCATCGCCCCCTTCGCCTGGCTCCTCAACGGTCAGGCGTGCGTGGCGCAGACCCGCATCCTGGTGCCCCGCGCACGGCACGACGAGTTCGCCGACGGCTTCACGGCCGCCGCGAACGCCCTGCTCGCCGGGGACCCCCTGGACCCGGCCACCGAACTCGGCCCGCTGGTCGCCGAACGCCAGCAGCGGCGCTCCCTCGACTACATCCGGCTGGGCCGGGACGAGGGCGCCAAGGTCCTCGCCGGGGGCGGCCGTCCCCGGGGGTTCGACCGGGGCTGGTACGTGGAGGCGACCCTCCTCGGTCAGGTCGACAACTCCATGCGGGTCGCCCGGGAGGAGATCTTCGGCCCGGTGGTCTGCCTGCTCCCGTACGAGGACGAGGAGGAGGCGGTGCGGATCGCCAACGACTCCGCGTACGGACTCTCCGGCAGCGTGTGGACGGCCGACCCGGAGCGCGGGCTCGACGTGGCGCGCCGGGTGCGCACCGGGACGTACTCGGTGAACACCTTCGACATCGACGTGCTCGGTCCGTTCGGCGGATACAAGGACTCCGGCCTCGGGCGCGAGCTCGGCCCCGAGGGGTACGCCGCGTACTTCGAGCACAAGACGATCCACCTGCCCGCGGGGTGGGACGGCTGACCCCCGCGCCGGGCTCAGTGGCGGCCCGCGCAGGGCGGGTCGAGCAGCCGGCAGGCCGTTTCGACGTCGTGCCGCACCTGTTCGATCGACGCCCGCCCGGACAACCAGGCGATGAGCACCGAGTGCCAGGTGTGCTCGATCACCCGCACCGCGGCCGTCCGCTCGGGGTCCAGGTCGTCCAGGCCCGTGGCGTCCACGATGATCGCGGTGGTCAGCCGGCACACCTCGTCCACCTCGGAGCTGACCGACCGGTCGGCGAAGGTCAGGGCGCGCACCATCGCGTCGGCGAGGTGCGGTTCCCGCTGGAGCGCGCCGAACGCCCCCATCAGGGTCCCGGCGACGCGCTCGGCGGGACCGTCCCCGGCGGGCGGTCGCTTGCGCAACGTGGCGTGCAGGCGTTCCAACCGGTCCCGCATGGTGGCGACCAGCAGATGGACCTTGGACGGGAAGTAGCGGTACAGCGTGCCGAGCGCGACGCCCGACAGCTCCGCCACCTCCCGCATCTGCACCGCGTCGAAGCCGCCCCGGCCCGCGAGTCGTGCGCTGGCGTGCAGGATGCGGCGGCGCCGGGCCTCCTGGCGTTCCGCGAGGGGTGGTGCAGCGGCGGTCCGCCCCTTGGCGTCCCCGGGTCTGGCGTGCGCTGTCATCTACCCGATCGTCCCGTTCCGTGGCCGTCGTGGAGGTCCGGGCGCAGCCGGCCCCGCTCACCCGGAGCGGTCCGGCCCCGCGCCCGGAGGCTTCCCGGACCGTACGGCATGGTAGGGCGCCGCGTCGTGGCGCGAATCACCCGAACCGCCCGGCCACGGAGGGCTACCAGCCGGTAGATTCAAGCTTCTTGAACGAGCGGGTCTGAAACTTGTTCTACATTACCGCCCGCGCATAGGGTCGCCGGTGTACGCCGCGAGAAGGGGGCCACGAGTGACCGCTGAGGCCATGGAGGCCCGCCCCCGATCGGGAGAGGACCCCTCGACCGGTCGGCACGACGGCGCACCCCCCGGGCACGGGGGACGACGGCCGCTGCGGATCGCGCTGCTCAGCTACAAGGGCAACCCCTACTGCGGGGGGCAGGGCGTCTACGTCCGCCACCTGTCCCGCGAACTGGTCCGCCTCGGCCACACCGTCGAGGTGATCGGCGCCCAGCCCTACCCCGTGCTCGACGCCGTCGATGGCGATGGCGCCGGCGACGGACCGGGGCGGCTCTCCCTCACCCCGCTGCCGAGCCTCGACCTGTACCGCGAACCCGACCCCTTCCGCACCCCGGCCCGCGACGAGTTCCGCGACTGGGTGGACGCCCTGGAGGTCGCCACCATGTGGACCGGCGGCTTCCCCGAACCGTTGACGTTCTCGCTGCGCGCCCGCCGTCACCTGCGCTCCCGCCGCGGGCAGTTCGACGTCATCCACGACAACCAGACCCTGGGCTACGGACAGTTGGGCGATCTCGGTGCCCCCCTGGTCACCACCGTCCACCACCCCATCACCGTCGACCGGCGGCTGGAGATCGACGCCGCCGCGGACTGGAAGCGACGGGCCTCCGTCCGCCGCTGGTACGCGTTCACCCGGATGCAGAAGCGGGTCGCCCGGCGCCTCCCGTCGATCATCACCGTCTCGGGCAGCTCGCGCCGCGAGATCATCGACCACCTCGACGTGCGCGCCGGCCGCGTCCACGTCGTCCCCATCGGTGCCGACACCGACCTGTTCACCCCCGACCCGTCCGTCGCCGAGGTCCCCGGCCGGATCGTCACCACCTCCAGCGCCGACGTCCCCCTCAAGGGCCTGGTGCACCTGGTCGACGCGTTGGCGAAGCTCCGCACCGAACACCCGGACGCCCACCTCGTCGTGGTCGGCAAGCGCGCCGAGGACGGCCCGGTCGCCCGGGCGATCGAACGGTACGGGCTCGACGGCGCCGTGGAGTTCGTCAAGGGCGTCAGCGACAGCGCACTCGTCGACCTGATCCGGTCCGCGCAGATCGCCTGCGTCCCCTCGCTGTACGAGGGCTTCTCCCTGCCCGCGGCCGAGGCCATGGCGACGGGCACCCCGCTGGTCGCCACCACCGGCGGGGCGATCCCCGAGGTCGCGGGACCCGACGGCGAGACCTGCCTCGCGGTGCCGCCCGGCGACCCCGGCGCCCTCGCCGCCGCACTGGGCCGCCTCCTCGACGACGAGCAGCTGCGCACCCGACTCGGGACCGCGGGCCGCGCCCGGGTCCTCGACCGGTTCACCTGGGCGCGCGCCGCCGAAGGCACCGTCGAGCACTACCGCACGGCCATCGCCCGCGCGCACCCCGGCCGGGGCGGCGCCCCGACCGCACCGACAGGCGCCGGCCGCACCACGGCCGTCGCCGCCAGGGGGAACAACCGCTGATGCTGACCGTCGACTTCACCCGCTTCCCGCTCGCCCCCGGCGACCGCGTCCTCGACCTGGGGTGCGGCGCCGGACGCCACGCCTTCGAGTGCTACCGGCGCGGCGCCCGGGTCGTCGCCCTCGACCGCAACGCCGAGGAGATCCGCGAGGTCGCCCGCTGGTTCGCCGCGATGCGGGAGGCCGGGGAGGCGCCCCGCGGGGCCACCGCCACCGCCATGGAGGGCGACGCCCTCGCGCTGCCCTTCCCCGACGCCTCCTTCGACGTGGTCATCATCTCCGAGGTGATGGAACACATCCCCGACGACAAGGGCGTCCTCGCCGAGATGGTCCGCGTGCTGCGGCCCGGCGGCCGGATCGCCGTCACCGTGCCGCGTTACGGCCCCGAACGGATCTGCTGGGCGCTCAGCGACGCGTACCACGAGGTCGAGGGCGGCCACATCCGGATCTACCGCGCCGACCAACTGCTCGCCCGGATGCGGGAAGCGGGCCTGCGCCCGTACGGCAGCCACCACGCCCACGCCCTGCACGCGCCGTACTGGTGGCTCAAGTGCGCGTTCGGTGTCGACAACGACAAGGCACTGCCGGTGCGCGCCTACCACAAGATGCTGGTCTGGGACATCATGAAGAAGCCCCTCGCCACCCGGACCGTCGAACGGGCCCTCAACCCGCTGATCGGCAAGAGCTTCGTGGCCTACGCGACCAAACCGCACCTCCCGCCGGTGGACGCCCCGTGACCACCCCCCGCACCGAGCACCTCGTCCTGCCCGGAGTGCTCACCGCGGCGCAGGCGGCGGCCACCGTACGGGCCCTCCTCGCCGTCCAGCGACCGGACGGCGCCATCCCCTGGTTCCGCGGCCACCACCTCGACCCCTGGGACCACACCGAGGCCGCGATGGCGCTGGACGCCGCCGGGGAGCACGAGGCCGCCGCCCGCGCCTACGCCTGGCTCGCCCGCCACCAGAACCCGGACGGCTCCTGGTACGCGGCCTACGCCGACGGCGACCCCGACGACGTCACCGACCGCACCCGGGAGACCAACTTCTGCGCGTACGTCGCGGTCGGCGTCTGGCACCACCACCTCGCCACCGGCGACGAGGAGTTCCTCGACCGGATGTGGCCCACCGTCCACGCCGCCGTCGAGTTCGTCCTCGCCCTCCAGCAGCCCGGCGGGCAGATCGGTTGGCGGCGCGAAGCCGACGGCACGCCCGTCGCCGACGCCCTGCTCACCGGCAACTCCTCCGTCCACCAGGCCCTCGGCTGCGCCCTCGCCCTCGCCGAACGGCGCGGGGAGCACCGGCCCGAGTGGGAGCTCGCCGTCGGAGCGCTGCGGCACGCGATCCAGCACCACCCCGAACGGTTCCTCGACAAGGACCGCTACTCCATGGACTGGTACTACCCGGTGCTCGGCGGCGCGGTGACCGGCCCGGCGGCCCGGCAGCGGATCGCGGCCGACTGGGACCGGTTCGTGGTGCCCGGCCTCGGCGTCCGCTGCGTGTCCCCCAACCCCTGGGTCACCGGCGGGGAGTCCGCCGAACTCGCCCTCGCCCTGTGGGTCGCGGGCGAGCCGGACCGGGCACGGGAGGTGCTCGCCGCCCTGGGCCATCTGCGCGACGAGACCACCGGCCTCTACTGGACCGGCTACGTCTACGCGGACCGGGCGATCTGGCCGGCGGAACAGACCGCCTGGACGGCCGGCGCGGTGCTGCTCGCGGTGGCCGCGCTCGGCGGCCACGAGGCGACCCGCACGGTCTTCACCGCCGAGCGGCTGCCCCGGGGCGTCGCCCCCGCCTGCTGCTCCTGAGCGCACGCCGCCGCTCCCTGACACCGCCTCAGGATGCGTACGCGGTACGGCCCGAAAGGGGGCGAGGGCCCACCCGCATGCGGATGGGCCCTCGTCGTACCGCTGCGGGGGGATCAGCCCCGCTGGATGCCCGAGGTGTCCTGGAGGACGCCGCGGCGACCGTCCTGGGTCTGGGCGATCAGACCCGGACCGCGCTGCTCCACGGCCAGGTACCAGGTGCCGGGGGCGAGCTCGGCGATCGGGTTCGGAGAACCGTCCTCCGGGTACAGGGGCCGGGGAACCGGAACCGCGAACCAGAACGGCGAGAAGTCCCCGCCGGACGGCTGCGGCCCGGGCGCCGGAGCACCCTGCTGCGGCTGGGCCTGCGGGGCACCGCCCGGCGTACCGAACGGGCCCGGCTGCGGCTGACCGCCGAAGGCCTGCCCACCGGCACCTCCCGGGTACCCGTAGCCACCGGCCGGCGGCTGCTGACCGTAGGGCTGCGGGGTCGCCGGGCGCGGGGCGCCGAGCAGCGGGGCCTTGAGCGCGGGCACCAGCGGAGTCGCCACCGCGGCACCGGCGAGCGCCACGGCGGCGATCAGGCCGATGATCAGACCCGTGCCGGCGTCCGGGGTGAGGGCGCCGTTCCCGTCGAACGGGCCGGCGGGGTCGAAGATGTTCCCCAGGGCGCTCCACGCCGAGAAGACCGCGAACGCGACGCCGAACTGGCCGAGGTCGAGCCCCACGACCTTCCGCGGCTGGGACTGGGTGTGGGCGAAGACGATGACCACGGCGGCGATGATGCCCGCCAGGTACATGCTCATCAGGGTCGGACCGCTGTCCCAGGCGTTCGGGTACTCGGTGCTGTCACTGGCCCCGTCGATCGAGTACGTGTCGAGGAACGACGCGATGAAGAGCAACACCGCTGCTCCGATCACCACGCCATCGCCTCTAGTGAGGGAGCGGATGTTCACTTCAGGAAGGTCCTTCGTCCGTCGTCTGGTCGGTCGCTGGTGAAGGGGGCTTCGCTGTCGCCCACGGGCGTGGGCGGAGCGGGGGGTGACCCTCCATCGTAGGCTGACCCTATCGTCGGCCCGGCGAAGGAGTCTGCCAGGCCGGGGCAGGGCATACTACCCACGCAGAAAACTCATGATTCCCTCAGCGATCCCCCGCGCCGCCTTCTCCCGCCACGCTCCGTCGGTCAGCCGGGCCGCGTCCTGGGGGTCGCGCATGTTGCCGCACTCGATGAACACCTTCGGCACCCGCGAGAGGTTGAGCCCCCCGAGGTCGTCGCGCACGTCGATGCCGGTGCCGCCGCCGAGGTAGTTGGCCGGCTTGCTGCCGGTGGCCAGCGCGAACTGCCGGCCGATGCGTTCCCCCAGGTCACGGGAGGGCCCGACGATCGCCGCGGTGTCGGCGGCCCCGGCCTTGACCCGTGCGGGCAGGATCAGGTGGTAGCCGTGGTTGCCCCGGGCCGAACCGTCCGCGTGCACGGACACCACCGCATCGGCCCGGGCCTCGTTGCCGATGCGGGCCCGCTCGTCCACGCACGGCCCCCAGGCCCGGTCCGCGTCATGGGTGAGGATCACGGTCGCGCCCTGCTCCCGCAGCCGAGCGCGGAGCTTGCGCGACACGTCCAGGGTGAAGTCCGCCTCCCGGTAGCCGCCCGGGCCGTCGCTCGTCGTCGTTCCCGTGGCGTCGCACGCCTTGCGCCCGGTGCCGATGTCGACCTCCCGGTTGATCTCCTGGGCGTGCTGGAAGTTGCCCGGGTTGTGCCCCGGGTCGACGACGACCACCTTGCCCGCCAGCGGCGCCTTCGCCGTGGGTCCCCCCGATCCGTCGGACCCGTCGGACGGGGACGGCCCTGTCGCTCCTTCGCCCCCGCTCCTCCCGTCCACGGAGGCGGGACGACCCTCGGGGGAGCCCTCCTGCGCCAGGGCGAGCCCCGCGACGAGCGCCACGGGCAGCAGGACGGCCGCCGCGACCAGGGCCCGGCGGCGGGTGCGGCGACCGGCCGGCGCGGGGACGGAACGGGGTTCGGGGTGGTCTTCTGGGTGGGACACGGCAGCGACTCTAACCCCGGGTCAGCCGCCGGACGCGGTGCGGCGCAGCACGCGCAGGGACCGCGTCGCCCCGATCTCCTCGAAGGCGCCGGAGGCCAACGCCCGGAGGTAGACCCGGTACGGCGCCTGGCCGGTCATGATGTCCACCGGGTCCGGGAACACGTCGTGGATGACGAGCAGACCCCCCGTCACCAGCCGCGGTGCCCAGCCCTCGTAGTCCGCGTTCGCGTGTTCGTCGGTGTGCCCGCCGTCGATGAAGACCAGCGCGAGCGGCGTGGTCCACACGGCCGCGACCTGCGGGGAACGGCCCACCAGGGCGATCACGTGGTCCTCAAGACCCGCCCGGTACAGGGTCCGGCGGAACTCCGGGAGCGTGTCCATCCGGTCCAGCTCCGGGTCCACCGTCTCCGGGTCGTGGTAATCCCAGCCGGGCTGCTGCTCCTCGCTGCCCCGGTGGTGGTCCACGGTCAGCACGGTGCCCCCCGCCGCCCGGGCCGCGTCCGCCAGCAGGATCGTGGAGCGACCGCAGTACGTGCCCACCTCCAGCAGGGGGTGCCCCAGGGCCGCCGCCGTCCGCGCGGCGGCGTACAGCGCGAGCCCCTCGTCGCGGGGCATGAAGCCCTTCGCCTTCTCGAAGGCGGACAGGACCTTCGGCGCGGGCTGGGCGGTCGTCGCCTGGTGCATCGGGGCTCCGTGGGTCATGGCGCGGCCCGGAGGGCGCGGGGCCGCTGGTGTCGCCGCCATGCTGGCACACCCGCCCCGCGGGCCCGGTGGGTGATCTCCGGGCACCGCGTCGCTCAGGCCGCCGGCCCCGCTCCGGCCCGGACCAGCCGCCAGGCCTCGGCGAACAGTTCGGGGAGCGTGCCCGGGAGCAGCTCGAACTCCCGCACCTCGCTCCCGTCCTCGCTCAGCCGCGCGCCGATCAGGGGCGCCTTCCAGGACTCCATCGGCGGCAGCGGCTTCTTGCCGTGCGCCCAGGGTCCGGGCAGGAAGAGCCTGCGCCCCGCGCGCGGCCTGCGGTCCTCCACCACCAGGTCGTGCGCCAGCAGCTGCGCCGCGGCCTTCTTGTGGCGGGTCGGCGTCCAGGCGTTCCACCGCCGCACGTTGCGGTCCGAGGGCACCGGGAGCAGTAGCAGCTGGAGGTGGAGGGCGGCGGCGTCCTCCGACAGGTCGAGGGCCGCGGCGACCTCCGCGACCAGCTCGGGGACGCAGGCGCGCGGGTCGGACTCGTAGCGGCCCGGCGGCAGGTCGTCGGCGAGGATGCGGGCCGTGACGCGGTCGCAGGTGCCGTCCGTCAGCCAGTCCCAGCGTCGGCTTCCGCGGGGGTCGCGGATCACGCCCGCGTACAGGACCCGGGCCGGTGAGTCCCCACCCGCCAGCACCTTGCGCAGCTGACGGACGAGCTCCGGCGCGGCCGTGCGCACCGGGTCCCCGGCGGGGAGGTCCGCGTACGCCCACGGCAGGCCGGCGAAGACGGCGTCCGTGAGGGTGTCGGCGTCGTAGCGGCGCATGACGTCCCAGGCGGTGCGCAGCTGGCGGTGCCGGGGCGGGCAGGGCCAGATCCGTAGAGAGAAGCCCGGCGGGAGGGTGGCGCGCGCCGGGTCGAGGAACAGGTGGCACAGATGGGTCGCCGGCATCCTGGTCTCCAGCGCCAGCGCGGACCGCCAGGTGTCCCACGGGGGGTGCGGGCGGGCGCCGTGCCGTTCGATCCAGGCCGCGGCGGTGCGCTCCGCGACGCGGGCGGGACCGTCCGGCGCCCACAGGTCCGCGGGGTCCTCGGGCAGCACGTCGGCGAGCAGCGCGAGCCGGTCGTCGTCGTGCAGCATCGACAACTCGCTCCGTGCCGATTCGAGTTCGGCCGCGCCGAAGCCCAACACGGAACGCTCGTGCGCATCGAGGTAGGGCACGCCGTAGCCGCCGGCGCCGGGGTTGCCGGCCAGCACGAGCGCCGCTGCCGGACGGCTCAGGCCGGTCGCCTCGGCCAGCGTCCGGGCCGCGTCCCCGTCCCAGGCGACCGGGCCGCGCTCCCGGACCAGCTCCACCAGCCGCAGCAACTGCTCCGGGGTGCCCCAACCGCGGTGGCAGTCCACGGCGTACAGCGGCTCCTCGGGGCGCGGGACGAGCGCGCCGCCGGGGAGCACCGCCTCGAAGTAGTGGGTGTAGCGGGCGGCCGGCAGGTGCAGGCCGAAGGAGACGCCCTGCTGGTCGCGGACGGTGAACGAGGTCGTTCCGGCGAGCCGGCCCAGCCGGAAGCGGTAGGCCGGGTCCGCGAACGGCGTCCCCGCCCACATCTCCAGGAAGTCGAGCAGCACCTCGCGGCGCCCCGGTCTGGTCGCCGCGGAGGCCGCGCGCAGCGCGAGCGCGCCGGGGCGCCCCACGAGTTCCGTCCAACTGCCGGCCGCGGGCGGTCGGACCTCCCCTTCGCCGGGTCCCGGCGCCCAACTGCCCTCGACGTAACGGCCGGTCCGGGCGATGTCCGCGAAGGACGTGCTGTTCCAGCAGCCCCCGGCTCCGACGAAGCCCTGGAGGGCGTCGATCTCCTTCATGCCTCCGATCATGACCGACCCCACTGACAACGGCGGGTGGCCGGCTCCCTAGGCTCCTCTTCGCCGAGCAGGTGCTGGCGGCCCCCTCGCCGCTGCCCGTGCTGGACGTGGGCTGCGGCACGGGCCGGGTGACCGCCCACCTCACGGACCTCGGGGTGCCGGTCACCGGGGTCGACCTGTCCCCGGGCATGGTGGCCGTGGCCCGGGCGACCCACCCCGGGTGCACGTTCACGGTCGGGTCGATGCTGGACCTCGACGTCCCCGACCGCAGCCTCGGCGGTGTCCTCGCCTGGTACTCGACCATCCACGTGCCCGACGACCACCTGCCGCGCGCCCTCGCGGAGTTCGCCCGGGTCCTCGTCCCCGGCGGTCAGCTGTTGCTCGGCTTCCAGTCGGGCACCGTGCCGCTGCGGCTCACCGAGGGGTACGGGCACCCCATCGCCCTCGACTTCCACCGCCGCACCCCGGAGCGGATGGTCGAACTCCTGACCGCGGCCGGCCTGTCCGTGCGCTCGACCACGCTGCGGCAACCCGATCTGGACGGGCCCTTCCCCGAACGCGCCCCGCAGGCATTCGTGTTCGCCCACGCCCCCGCGGAGCCCCACGGCACGGGGTGAATCGCGAGCGAGCGGGCGGGCGTCACACCCGCGGGCCGTCACACCGCGGGCAGTCGTCGGGCCACGGCCGTACCCAGCTCACCGGCCCGCTCGCACGCCGTGGCGGCCTTCCAGGGGCCCCGCACGGTCACCGTCACCAACTCGATCGTGCGCTCACCCTGGTTCCCCGGGTACGCACGGTGCTGGACGCGGACCACGCACGATCCCTCGCCCGCCTCCTCGGGCGACACCGCGCCGGGCCGCCCGCCGAACCGGGCGGGGGAGCCGTCGTCGGTGAGCGAGTTGTCCCGGTCGAAGCCGAGGTCCACCACCACGTCGTCCGTGTCGCCCGACCAATCGCATCCCCAGCGCGCGAAGTCGGGGTGTCCGTCGTACGGGTCGATCCCGGGGACCACGGCGAGCGCCGCCGCGTCCAGCAGCCGGCAGCCGTCCACCCGGGCCAGCGACGCGGCGGCGAACCCGGCGGGCCGTTCCGGCACGGGACCCCGGTTCAGGACCTCCGCCGCATGGTCGACCGCCGTCCGGGCCAGGGCGCAGAGCGCGGGCGCCCCGGCAGCCTCCCGCTCCACCGCCAGCCACACCTGGTTGCCGTCCGCGAGCTGGAGGTTGCGTACGCATTCACCGCTCTCCGCGGGGAGTTCGGCCACCGTCACCGCACCCGTCTTCCACCGGGGCACGTGCGCATCGAACTCGGCCGGTTCGCCGGCGAAGTCCACCTGGATGTCGGCGAGCAGTTCGGCGCTCCGCCGGCCGTCCTCGTCCTGGGCGTACAGCAACACGTCACAGCGGTCGAACGCCCCGTACACCGGGTGTTCGACGGCGGACCCGTACGCGGTGAACGCCCGCGGGTCGAGCAGGGCGCACGGATCGGCCGCCCGCGCCGCACCCAGGACGGCCCGCGGTCCGGACGGCCGGTGTTGGTCACTCGCCGGACGGTCGAACCCCCCGACCACTCCCGGGCCGAGGCCCACCGCCAGGACCAGCGTGCCGAGTGCGGCGCGCACGACGGGGCGGGTGAACCGGCGTGCGCGCCCAGCCCGCGCGGGGAGCGCACTCGGGGGCAGGGGCGCACTCGGCTCCTCGGCCTCCGCGAACGGCGCCACCGGGGCGGAGGACCAGGCTTGGGTGTCCCCGGACCCGTTCGTGACGGTGAACCCCGCCGCTTGCGGCCACACCGGCACACCGGCCCCGGCGCGCCCTCCCGGCTCGGGCGCCCCCCGCGCGGGCAACGGCACGGCGACCGGACCGGCCGCCCCGCCGAGCATCGCGGACGCCTCGGCCGCGTCGGGACGGTCACCGGGTTCCGCCGCCAACAGCGCCGTGAGGACCCGGGCCAGGACCCCCGCGGCCCGCCGCGGCGGTTGGACGGCGCCCTGCTGGGCCCGGGCCACGTACACCACGGGGTGATCGGCCTCGCCGTACGGGGAGCGGCCCTCGACCGCCGCGTACAGGGTGGCGCCCAGGCCGAACACGTCGGACGCGGGCCCGGCGGTGGCACCCCGGGCGACCTCAGGGGCGAGATAGGGCGGCTTGCCCCGGACCGAGAGCGTGTGGCTGCGGACGTACTCCCGCCACAGGGCCCGGGAGATCCCGAAGTCGGTGAGCTTGGCCAGCCCCCCTTCGGTGACCAGGACGTTCTCCGGGGTCACATCGCCGTGCACCACGGCCTCGGCGTGCGTCGCGACCAGCGCATCGGCGATCTGCCGGCCCAGCGCCGCCACCTCCGCCCCGTCGAGGGGACCGCCGGTACGGACCCGCCGGGCGAGGCTGTGCCCCGGGACGTACTCCATGACGATCCAGCAGGCGGGTCCGGTCGTCACGAGGTCGAACACCCCGACGAGGTGGGGGTGGACCTGCCGACCGGCGTTGCTGGCTTCGGCCTTGAGCCGGCGCCGTGCCTTCGCACCGTCCACCCGGGCGCTCTTGACGGCGACCCGACGGCCGAGCAGTTCGTCGTGGGCGAGCCAGACCTCGCCCATTCCGCCCGTGCCGATCAGCCGGACCAGACGGTACCGGTCACTGATCCGCTGTCCGGGCTCAGCCATCGCCGTTTCCCGTCACGTTCCGCTCTCCCCAGGGTGGTTGGGACGCGCCGCCGGTCGTGGAGCGGCCCTGCGCGACGGAGCGTAGGGGAGCGGAGCGGCGGCGGACGGCGGGTTGGAAGGACCGCCACGGCACACGGGAAGCGCGCGGGGGCGCGGGCTCGGGACGCGCGCCGGGCGGGCCTCCTCCGGGTGCGCCGGCGAACGCACGGGTGGCGGACAGGTTCTTCAACGGTTCTTCATCACCTCCGTCCTACCGTCTCCCTGCCCGACCACGGGGGAGTGCGCGCGGCCGGGCGGCAAGGAGGCGGGGCGGGCGGGGTCTGACCAGCCCTCCGCCCCGCCCGGGAGTCACGGAAGGACACGCAGCAGTGAGGCACACGACGAGGAAACCGGTGGGACGACCGGGGGCGGCACGGCGTGGGGTACGGGGCCGGTGGGCGCTGGTGACACCCCTGCTCCTGCTGGCCCTGACCGCCTGCGGCGCGCAGGACGACGGCCCCGGGGTGCCGTCGGTGAACAACGGTGCGAAGGCCAAGTCCGACGCGAACGTCGAGGACGAGATCACCCGGTACCTGGAGGCGCAGAAGAAGTACGTCCGGTGCATGGAGAAGGAGGGGTTCAAGTCCAGTGACCCGGACTCCAAGGGGCGCTACGAGTTCGAGGGCGACCTCGGGGCCCTGAAGGCGGACCCGGAGTTCGCGAAGGCGCAGGACACCTGCAAGCAGTACTCCCTGCCCGTGCCCGCGGAACTGGAACGCCGCAACGAGCCGAAGCCGAGCGCCAAGGAGGTCGAGAAGCGGAAGCGCTACTCCACCTGCATGCAGGAGCAGGGCGCACCCGACTTCCCCGACGTCGACTCCGAGGGCCACTCCTCCGAGGAGATGTGGAACCAGAACAGTTCGGGGGCCAAGCGTGCGAGCCGGATCTGCGAGCCGATCCTCGGCAATCCGAGCCTCCCGCCCGGCGGGGCCAGGGGCTGAGCGATGACGGATACGTGGACGGGCCCGGACCCGGAAGGGGCCACCGGGACACGGACGGGACGCACCCGCGGGGTGCGCGGTCGGTCGGCCGGCCCGGGGCGCCGCCGGACACTGCTCGTCGTGGCCGTCGTCGTGGTGGCGGTCGTCGCGGGGGCGGGGGCCTTCGGGCTCGACCTCGGCGGAGACGAGGAGCCGGCCACCGGTGCCGGGCGGGCCGGCTCGGTGGTGGAGGTCGTGCGCCGCACCCTGGTCGACCAGACCACGGTGGACGGCAAGTTGGGGTACGGCAAGGAGGTCCCCGTCCCGCTCAAGGCGACGGGGACCGTGACCTGGCTGCCCGAACGCGGCGACCGGGTCAGCCGCGGCGAGACCCTGCTGAAGGTCGACGACCGGCCGGTGGTGCTGCTGTACGGGGCCCTGCCGATGTACCGCGCGCTCGGCCCGGGCGGCACCGACTCCGCGGGGTCGGATGCGGAGGGCTCCGGCTCCGAAGGCTCCGGGGACGGAAAGGCCGGGTCCGGGTCCGGTGCCGGGGCTGAAGAGGGGACGAAGGGCATGGACGTGCGGCAGTTCGAGTCGAACCTCGCCGCACTCGGCTACACCGACTTCACCGTGGACGACGAGTACACCGCCAAGACCGCGGACGCCGTCAAACGGTGGCAGCGGCACCTGGGCGTGCCCCGGACGGGCCGGATCACGGTCGGGGACGTCGTGTACGCCTCCGGCCGGATCAGGGTCGGCGACGTGGGCGTCCGGATCGGCGCCGAGGCCACCCCCGAGGCACTCTCCTACACCGGCGGCGCCCGCCGGGTGACCGTCGACGCCTCGGCCGAGGACGGCGCCTGGGCCACCCGCGGCACCGGGGTCACCGTCGAACTGCCCGGAGCCGACCCGGTGGACGGCGAGGTGTCCTCGGTGGGCAGACGGATGGCCGCGGCCGAGGGCGACGGTGGCGGCGGCGAGGGCGGCGCGGCCGGTCAGGGGCCCGCGACCTTCCCCGTGACGATCACCCTCGACGACCCGAGCGCACTCGGCCGGATGGAGAGCGCACCCGTCACCGTCCGCTACGTGCGCGAGCGCCGCGCGGGGGTGCTGTCCGTGCCCGTGTCCGCGCTCGTCGCCCTCGCGGAGGGCGGCCACGGCCTGGAACTCGCCGAACCCGAGGGCCGTTTCGTGGCGGTCCGGACGGGACTGTTCGCGAACGGCATGGTGGAGGTCCGCGGCGCCGGGCTCCGCGAGGGCCTGAAGGTGAGGATTCCGGAGTGACGGACGTCGTGCGGTTCGAGCGGGTCTCGAAGACGTACCCCGCAGGGGTGCACGCGGTCGAGGACGTCGACCTGGCCCTCGCCCCCGGCGAACTCGTCGCCGTCGTCGGCCCGTCCGGCTCCGGCAAGTCCAGCCTGCTGAACCTGATGGGCACCCTGGACCGGCCCACCACCGGCCGGGTCCTCGTGGACGGCCACGACACCGCCGCCCTCACCGACCGTGAGGTGTCCGCGCTGCGGGCCCGGCGGATCGGCTTCGTGTTCCAACAGTTCCACCTCGCGGTCGGCGTCCCGATCCTGGACGCCGTCGCCGACGGGCTCCTCTACGCGGGGGCCGCCCCGCGCAGACGACGGGCCGAGGCCGCCGAGGTGCTCGACCGGGTGGGCCTGGCCCACCGGATGCGGCACCTGCCGCACCAACTCTCCGGCGGTGAAAGCCAACGGGCCGCCGTCGCCCGGGCGGTGGTCGGCGCCCCGGCGCTGCTGCTCGCCGACGAGCCGACCGGCAACCTCGACTCCGCGTCCGGCGCCGCGGTCCTGACCCTGCTCCGGGAACTCCACGGCTCGGGCACCACGGTCGTCGTCATCACCCATGACCGGGAGATCGCCGCCGGACTGCCCCGACGGATCGAGATGCGGGACGGCCGGATGGTCACCGACACGAGTACCGACTCCGGTGCCGCATCGCGTACCGGCGCCGGAGTCGACCGCCCGGCCGGTGCGACGGTGGCACGGTGACCGGGCGCCGGGACGTGCTGCGGCCCGCCCGACTGCGGGGACGGGACCTCGTCCGCCTCGGCGGCACCGGTCTGCGCACCCGTCCGCTCCGGGTGTTCCTGTCCGCGCTGGGCGTCGCCATCGGCGTGGCCGCGATGATCGCCGTCGTCGGGATCTCCGCGTCCGGCCAGGCGGAGGTGGACCGCCGGCTCGACAGGCTCGGCACCAACCTGCTGCGGATCGAACCCGGTCGTGACGCGGAGGGCCAGCAGACCCGGCTGCCCGCCGAGGCCACCACGATGATCCGTCGCATCCCCCCGGTGCTGCGGGCCGACGCGACGGGGCTGACCTCCGCCCGCGTCTACCGCAACGAGAACATCCCGGTGGGCCGCACCGGCGGGATCGACGTGGTCGCCGCCGGCCGGGGGCTGCTGCCGGTGATCGGTGCGGAGGTCGGGCGCGGACGCTGGCACGACCCGGCCACCGAACGGGCCCCGACGGTGGTGCTCGGCGCGGAGGCGGCCCGGCGGCTCGACGTGAGCGCGCCCGGCACCCGGCTGTGGCTGGGCGGCCGGTGGTTCTCGCTGATCGGGGTGTTGCGCCCGGTCCCGCTGGCTCCGCAGATCGACCGTTCGGCGCTGGTCGGCGCCGGGGCCGCGGAACGGTACCTGGAACACGACGGCACGCCCACGACGGTCTACGTACGGACCGCGGAGGACCGGGTGAACGAGGTCCGCGCGGTCGTCGCCGCGACCGCGCACCCGGAGCGGTCCTCCGAGGTGACGATCTCCCGGCCCTCCGACGCGCTCGCCGCCCGGGAGGCCACCGAGTCCGCGCTGACCGGACTGCTGCTGGGGCTCGGCGGGGTCGCCCTGCTGGTGGGTGGCGTCGGGGTGGGGAACACCATGGTCATCTCGGTGTTGGAGCGCCGCTCCGAGATCGGACTGCGGCGGGCGCTGGGGGCGACCCGTGGACAGATCCGCCTCCAGTTCGTGATGGAGTCCCTGCTGCTCTCGGTGCTCGGCGGGGTCGCCGGAACGGTGTTGGGGGTGCTGATCACCGCCGGGTACGCGGTGTCGCGGGAGTGGCCCGCGGTGGTTCCGGCCTGGGCTTCGGCGGCGGGCACCGGATCGACGCTGGTCATCGGGGCCCTGGCCGGGTTGTATCCGGCGGTGCGGGCCAGCCGGCTGGCGCCCACGGAGGCCCTGGCGGGCACCTGATCGCCCCCGGTCCCCCGGCCGCCCCGATCCGTCAACCGCCGTCCCCGCCGGTCGGTGCGGTCGGTGCGGTCGGGGTGTGCGGCGTACGGGGTCCCGGGGGCGCGGGGAGCGTGACCGTGAAGGCGGTGCCGCGACCGACCTCGCTGGTGACGGTGATGGTCCCGCCGTGGTCCGCGACGATCTGCCGGGCGATGGGCAGCCCCAGCCCGCTGCCCCCGGTGGCCCGCCCCCGGGCCCCGTCCGCCCGCCAGAAACGGTCGAACAGGTGGGGCAGTTGGTCCGGGGGAATCCCGTTCCCGGTGTCCCGCACCACCAGGCCGACCCCGTCCGCTGCGCCGACCCCGTCCGCGGGGCGGGCCACCCGGAGCGTCACCCGGCCACCGCGCCCGGTGTGCCGTACCGCGTTGCCGACCAGGTTGGACAGCGCCTGCCGCAACCGCGCCGGATCGCCGTGCACCGGGGCCGGGACCGGGTGCGCGGCGACCGCCACCGTGACGCCCGCCTCGCCCGCGAGGGCGCGGTGGGCCGTGGCACAGGCCGTCAACAGGTCCCGGGCGTCCAGGTCCGAGCGGTGGTAGGTCAGCGCTCCCGCCTCGGCGAGTGCGAGGTCCTGGAGGTCGTCCACGACGCGCTGCTGCAACATCGCCTCCTCGTGCAGGGAGGCGAGGAGCTCCGGGGTGACCTCCACGAACCCGTCCTGGATCGCCTCCAGGTACCCCCGGAGATTGCCCAGGGGCGTGCGCAGCTCATGGGCGATGTCCCCGATGAGCTGCCGCTGCCGCCGCTCGCTGGCCGCCAGCGAATCCGCCATCCGGTTGAAGGAGCGCCCCAGTTCGCCGATCTCGTCGCTGCCGGAGGCGGGGACCCGCTGCGCGAGTTCCCCCTCCCCGAGGCTGCGCGCCGCCGCGGTCAGGGCCTTCACCGGCCGCAGCACCGCCCGACTCAACAGGAGCGCCCCGAGCACGGCGGCCCCGGCGACCCCCAGCGCGGCGAGCACGGCCGGCTTCCGCTCGACCATCAGCCCCGCGTCGTCGAGCGCGCCCAGGGACACCCGCAGCGGTGGGGGACCGACCGTGCCGGTGCGGGTCACGAACACCCGGTCCACACAGGTCGAGGCTTCGTCCAAGGGGACCTCCACACACGTCCGGAGGGCGTCGGCCACCGCGTCCAACTCCTCCTCCGACGGGTTCCGCAAGGTGCAGGAGCCGCTCTGCTTGCTGCCGCCGGGGCCCCGGTACACCGGGATGCCGAGGTCGTCACGGGTGACCTCCGGCTCGATGCCGGAGCGGGCCAGGCATTCGGCGAACGCGACGGACCTCGGGTACGCGGCGATGGGGCCGATGCTCTGCTTCACCAGGGCCCCCGAAACGGGTGCGGGCCTCGACCACTCGACGAGCCGCGGTCGGGGGTCGACCAGGATCGGCGGTGCGGCTCCGGCGGGGCGGGGCACGCGACCGGCCAGCGCGTCCGAGTCCAGGGCGTGGCCGCCCGTCTCGTCCTGGATCCTGATGCGCTGACCCGTCTCCGCGGCCAGTGACCGCAGGACGTTCGACACGCCGTCCCAGGTGCCGTGGCGCACCGCGTGATCGCGCAGCCGCCGGTCGATGACCCGGATGTCGGCCCGGTCGGCGTCGGCCGACTCCTGCACCTGGCGCGATACTTGACGGAGCGTCAGCCAGGCGGTCGCCGCGGTGGCGGCCACGGCGATCAGCATCAGGAGCGCCATCAGCCGGACCCGGAAGCTCATGGGCGCGCCGTACCGCCGTCCGTGATCCGGTAGCCCCGCCCGTAGACCGTCTCCAGGTGTTGCGGTTGTGCCGGGTCCTGCTCCAACTTGCGGCGCAGGTTCATCACATGGGCGTCCACCGTGCGTTCGAGGACGTCGTGGTCGAAGCCGAAGGCCCGCTCGATGATCTGGGCCCGGGTGAAGACCCGGCCGGGCTCCCGGGCCAGCGTTTCGAGGATGCCGAACTCCTTGGACGTCAGGGTCACCGTCCGCCCCGACAGCCGCACCTCGAAGCGGACGGTGTCCACCTCCATGCCGCCGACCCGCAGCACCGCGGGCTCCCCGTCCGTCGCCTTCCCGGACCGCCGTAACAACGCCCTCACCCGGGCGGCGAGTTCGCGAGGGCTGCACGGTTTGGTGAGGTAGTCGTCGGCGCCGAGGTCGAGCCCCAGCAGGATGTCCTCCTCCGTGGTGCGGGCGGTGACCAGCAGGATCGGCACGTCCGACTCGGTGCGCAGGATGCGGCAGACGTCGAGACCGTCGATCCCCGGCAGCATCACGTCCAGCACCACGAGGTCGGGTCGGGCGGTGCGCGCCCGGTCGAGGGCGGCCCGGCCGTCGCCCACCACGTGCACGGCGTGACCGTCCTGCTCCAGGTAGATGCGGATCAACCCCGCCTGCTTCGCGTCGTCCTCGGCGACCAGGATGCGTGCGCCCAAGGTTGTCTCCCGCTCCCGTGGTGGATGCGGCCACGGTAGTACAGGCGTACGGGCCGGCCCGCCGCTCGTGGGCGAACCGGCCCGTGGGACCCGCCGGCGGGGGACCGCTCCCCGGCGGGGCCGTCCCCACGGCAACCCGCCGGGGGGACGGCGGAGTTCAGTGTCCGGCGCCGTAGTAGCCGCCGAGTTGGTCACGGTAGGCGGGGTCGCCGAGGTGTCGGTCCTCGTCGAACTCCGGGGACGCCTTGATCTCGTCCTTCGTCCAGGAGACGTGCACCGTTCGCTCGTCGTTGTCCACGCGGGAGACGGTCGACGCCGGAAGCATCACCTTCCGACCGAAGATCCACACTCCGGTGTCCACGACGAGGTACTGCGAGCCGACCTCGTGGGAGAACTTGTCCACCTTGCCGATGTGTCCGTCGGACGCCTCCACCCGGTATCCGGAGAGGTCGTCGTCCCGGGTGTGTCCGGCGGTGGGCAGGTAGTTCCACAGACCACTGTGCATGAGGACTCCTTGTCGGGGGGTGCGGGGGAGAAAGCCGGTGCCGGACCGCTACCAGCGGTACCAGCGGCTGCGGGCACCGCCGGGTCCGGCCGTGCGGGCCAGGAAACCGATGAGCCACAGCACCAGGACGACGGCGGCGACCCACCACAGGACCTCCAGCGCGAATCCGGCGCCGAAGAGCAGAACGACGAGAAGAAGAACCAGTAGGAGCGGAACCATGCGTATCAACCTCCGAAGCCTCGGGTGCCCCCCGAACGAGGGACCACACGGAGAAGCACCGGTTCTTTCCGTAGCGCCCGGTCCGGAGGCGGCGGTCAGGCAGCGGCGGTCCGGCGGCGGCGGTGCACGGACGGCGGCCCGCTGCGCGAGGTGTGCGGCAGCGCGAGGTGTGCCGCGGGAGCATCGGGACACCCGTGGCCCATGAACACCGAGTCCACGAGCACCACGCAATCCACGGACACGTTCGCGTTCCTCGCCGCCGGAGCCCCGTCCGCCCTCCCGATCGTCCTGGTCGGCATCGCCGTGGCCGCCGTCCTGCTGGGCGGGTTCTGGTGGGGGAGTCGCCGGGTCGCGCGGCGGCGCGGACCAGCCGCACAGCCCGCCCGCGCCCGACGCCGCGCCCGTTCCCGGGGGACCCCGCACGATCCCCCGACCGGACCCGGCCCCCGCCCCTGACCTTCCGCCCGCGGTGCGGGGCCTCGGGGCGCCGGTCACCGCACCTGCCGCGGGCGCCGCACTGGAACGCGTTCTAGGATGAGCAGGTCGTAGGAACCCGTGCGGGACGCCCCGGGGTTCCCGGACCAGCCGGACGCCGTCCCGCGAAGGGGAGCCACAGCATGCGCGCAGCCGTACTGCACGAGACCGGGCACGACAAGCTGGAAGTCCACGACGACGTCGAGGCGGTCGGTTTCGGTCCCGGCAAGGTGCGCGTCCGGGTCCGGGCCGCCGGGCTGTGCCACTCCGACCTGTCCGCCATGAACGGCACCCTGCGGCAGCCCGCGCCGTTCGTCCCCGGCCACGAGGGCGCCGGCGAGGTCCTCGACGTGGGGGACGGGGTGAGCGGCGTCCGGCCCGGCGACCGGGTGCTG
Organism: Streptomyces sp. NPDC127068; assembly: GCF_042724695.1. NCBI lineage: Bacteria > Bacillati > Actinomycetota > Actinomycetes > Kitasatosporales > Streptomycetaceae > Streptomyces > Streptomyces sp. NPDC127068. The sequence continues at coordinate 86,422 of NZ_JBHXEN010000022.1, forward strand.
ATCAGCTGGCTGCCGTCCTGCGGCGGGTGCCCCCCGTGCGGACGCGGCCAGACCCAGCTGTGCCTGACCGGGTTCAGGAACGCGCGCACCCCCAACTTCCGCCGCTCGGGCGGACCCGTCTTCGGGTTCACCGGCACCGGGACCTTCGCCGAAGAGGTCGTCGTCGACGCGGCGAGCGCGGTCCCGATCCCCGACGACGTGCCCTTCGACCTCGCCGCCCTGATCGGCTGCGGGGTCACCACCGGACTCGGTGCGGTGCTCAACACCGCCCGGGTGGAGGCCGGTTCGTCGGTCGCGGTGATCGGCTGCGGCGGGGTGGGACTCTCCGTGGTCCAGGGCGCCCGGCTCAGCGGTGCCGCCCGGATCGTCGCGGTCGACCCGGTCGCCTTCCGCCGTGGGTCGGCGCTGCGCTTCGGCGCCACCGAGGCCGTGGCCCCCGACGAACTCGCCGACGCCACCCAGCGGATCACCGGGGGCGAGGGCTTCGACTACGTCTTCGAGGTGGTCGGCCGCTCGGACACCGCACGCACCGCCTACGACGCCACCCGGCGCGGCGGGACCCTCTGCGTCGTCGGCGCGGGCGCCCCGGACGACTTCCTGCGCCTCAGCATGTTCGAGCTGTTCTTCCACGAGAAGCGCATCCTGCCCTCGATGTACGGAGGCGGGGACGCCGTGCGTTCGTACCGGCGGACCGTCGAGCTGTGGCGGGCGGGCCGGATCGACCTGGAGGGACTGATCACCCACCGGGTGTCGCTGGCGGACATCAACGAGGCACTGGAGCAGATGCGCACGGGCAGCGCACTGCGCACCTCCATCGCGTGCTGAACGCCCGCATGCGCGGGGCCCGCGGTGCGTTAATGAGTTGACCGGGTGGTTCGGGCTGGGCAAGCTCCGGCGAGGACCTGGACGAACGCCTCATCGCCGGTGGAGTGCCCTACCCGATCGGCGGGCCGGGGCAGCGGGCCGGCAGATCGGAATGACCGAGGGATGACTTCCCACCTCCACGCGCTCCGCCTCGACGCGAACGACCCCCACCGCCTGGCGCGCTTCTGGGCCGGTTTCCTGGACTGGGAGTTGACCGACGACTCCCACGGCGACCTGGTGCTCCTGCCGAACGACGACACCGGGTTCCGGATCGGGTTCCGTGCGACCCGGGAGCAGAAGAGCGGCCAGAACCAGCTGCACTTCGACCTGACGAGCCGGTCCCTCGACGACCAGCAGCGGACCGTGGCGCGGGCGCTCGAACTCGGGGCCCGCCACCTCGACATCGGGCAGGGCGAGGTCAGCCATGTGGTGCTCGCCGATCCCAACACTCTTGACTACCAGTTCTGATGATACGTGCGGGCCATACAACAGAGAAGCCCCGCAAGGCACTTGGCCGAGCGGGGCTCTTCGTTGTCTGCGGCTAGCGGGGTGTCATGTGGTCTACCACGCACTCGCCCCCGATCAAGTGGGCGGGGCACACCCGGTGGGTCACAGACCCGGTACCGCTCGCACTGCTGTAGCCGATCACGACGGGGGCCGTGGTCCAGCACCCGCAGATACAGCAATGTGCACCGGACGGGGCGGGCGGGTCGTTGGTGAGCGCGTCACGCGTCATGCCGATACCTCCGCATCGGTCGCGGGGGCGGGTACGGAACGGAGTGCGGTCGGGTAGGTGTACGGATACTCGCCGCCGTACGTCACGGCTGCCGCTGCGATGCGCCGTTCCCGTTGCTGTGTCTGCTCCCACTTGCCGGGCGCCAGCCGTTCGGACAGTTCTACGAAGAGCGGCCGGAAGGGCGGGATCTCCGGTAGGTCGGGGTCGTGTCCGGGCAGACGCTCGAACGCGTCCCTGAGTCCCCACAGGGCGACGTCGATGCGGTCGGGCGCCGCTTCGGGGCGGGGCGGGGTGGGCGCACGGTGCTGTCCCCGAGGGGGGAAGAACAGGTGCAGCACCCATATGAGTGCATGGGCGATAAGGTTTCGCATACGTCGGTCAGCTCCCAAAAGCTGTCTTTGGCGGAGCCCCGGCGGACCGGTCGCAACGGTCTGTCGGGGCGTTCTCGTTTCTGAGAGTACGACTTAACGTCAAGACACGTAAAGGCTTGTAAAGGCACGTTGCTTGACATGGCTTGTTGTGCTCTGTCGGATGAGCCCGGCTACGGTTGGCGGCATGGAATACGGCCCTGATGACGAGATCGAGCGGGATGCGCCCGAGCCGCCGTTTCACCAGCTCGCCGGCATCCTGCGGGCGCGCATCGCCCGCGGCGACTGGAAGCCTCGTCGACCAATCTCCTCAGAGACTCGTCTCTGTGATGAGTTTGGGCTGTCCCGCCCGACCGTGCGGCGGGCGATTGCCGTGCTGGTCGCCGAAGGGCTGTTGTTTGTCGTCCCGCAGCGAGGAACGTACGTCGCGGATCGGAGCGCCCGGGACGAGAGTCAAGGGGGCGGGTAGCCCCGCCCACCGTGTATCGAGGGGCAGGCGGGGCCTCGTGCTGTGCGGCGCTGTCAGCGGTTCAGGTGACGAGACTCCCGCAGGGTGCGGAGTCCCGGCGCGAACTGCGGCAACGTACCTCCACAGGAAGCTTCCTGTGGGAGGGTCCAGGCGTGCCAGCAGGAGAGGCACCAGCGTGCGGCGGCATGTTCAGGGTCGGCCGTGGCCGTACCGCCGCAGCGTGGGCACTCCTGCATGATCACTCCTAGGCCGAGAGGTCGAACTCTCCCAGCTTGGCACCGTTGAGGAAGGCGGACCATTCCCCGCTGGTGAACTCGACCGTGTTGCCGTTGGTCGAGTTGCGGATGGCCACGCGGCCCGGGATGTTGGTCGCCACCTCGACGCAGCGCGGGTCGCTGTTCTGGAGGGTGCACGCGTTCGCGGTGCGGAACTCGAACTCGGGAACTGCGGTCACTGACTAGTCCCTTCTCCGTGGTGCGGGGAAACGGTCCCCGCTGCCGTTCGTACCCGCCCCTGCCGGGGTCCGCCGTGGGGGACACGGAAACGGACGGTCCGGCAGGGACGGAGATCAGGGGCCCCGGCCGCCGGGGCGGGGTGGCGGTGGCGACCGGGGCTGGGGGTTAGAGGAACCGCCCCCCTTCCCACGGGCCCATGTTCGGCACCGACCCGCGGGGTGCCGCTCCGTGTGTTCTCCGCGGCGCCGATGGAACACCGCCACACGGAACGGGGTCTGGGTGGTCCGCCCAACTGTCCGGGCGGGATCAGGTGGGCGGGGAGTCCTCGGGGTCCGGCACATGCCCTCGTTCAAACATGTGCCGGTACGCGCCATTGGTTGCCATCAAGTGCTCGTGCTCCGGATCGAGCAGATCGAAGGAGCACGTTCCCGGGTGGTCGACATACTGCGTGCACCTATCGTCGGAGCCGGGCGGAGCACCGTTCCCACGCGCGCAGTCCCGAAGTACGACAACCGAATTCGGGTCCCGTCCGTCCGCCCACTGGGTCCACACTGTCTGGGGCGGTTCCATGTCGAGCAATCGCACCGCAGCGGCGTGCAGACCCCGGTGGTCGTCCTCAAGTTCACAGCGCGGATGCGTCATGACCTCCATGTCGTCATCCGGCGCGGCTGCAATAAGCGCGTCCAGGACCAACAGCGGGGGAAGCGGGGTAGTGGTCCCGCACAGCCTCACGTGGTCACCCCCGGCAACGTCCGCGGGTCGACGTCGTCCGGCGGGTCCCACTGCACCACGTCGAACAGGAGCCGGTCGTACCGACGGTGCCCGGTCAGACGCATGTGTTCCTCTGCCCAAGCAAGCGCACCGTCCGGCGTCGCGTGCACCGGGCGCATGGGCGGGGTCACACCACAGGGGGGAGTCCCTGACACACACGCGATGTGGGCCCAAACACCCTGGACTTCTACCCTCGTCAACGTCCATTCGAGGTCGAACAGTCTGGCCACTCTCACCCCGAACTCCCCTGCCTGTCGCGGGTGTTGACCCCGGTCGCTGCCGTTCGTAATGCGTCCGCGGCGGTGGCGGGTTGAACGTCCGCCCAACGGGTGTCGCTACTGCCCATGAGCCGAGGCTCACCCCTCACTCCTGTCTGTGACTGCCGTGTCGCACTAGGCAACACCCTTGATGCGTACGGGGGTACCGTTGGGGGACACCTTGGGCATAAGAGCGTTAAGCCGCATGAACGCGAGGAGTTGAGCCGATGGCGACCCGTCAACCGAACGACCGTCTCGCCGAGCTGTACCGCGAGACAGGTTGGTCGATGCGCCAGTTTGCGCGAGCAGTCAACCGCATTGGCACCGAGCGGGGCACGCCGACCAAGTATCAGCAGCCCTCAGTTCATCAGTGGCTAGGTGGACAAACACCCAAGGAGACAACCCGTCCACTCATCATCGAAGCGCTCATACGCAAATTAGAGCGACCCATCAGTCACGATCAAGCCGGGTTCCCCGCTCGTATCGATGAATCCGGCAATCTCTCGATAATGGAAGGCTTGATTAATCTAGGGAGGCTTGATATGGACCCGTCTCGCCGCAGCCTTTTGAGTGCCAGTCTCTTTTCCGTCGCCGCAACAGTTCCCAATTGGCAAGAGATTGTTGGGCGAATGGAAGTGGCGGAAGTGCGCGAACTGAGCGGAATCGGACAAGGGGAAATTGAGATGGTTGTAGCCATGACCAAGAAATTCTCCGACCTCGACTACCAATTCGGTGGCAGGGGTGTTCGTCCTCTCGCCGCTGCCTTCCTGGTCAATACTGTCGCTCCATATCTGTCCGCTCCCGGACCTCAAGCAGTGCGAAAGAATATGTTCTCCGCCGCTTCCGATCTGTGCTATTTGGCGGGTTACATGGCGATCGACGAAGGATTGCAAGGGCTCGGGCAGCAGTACTACATTAAAGCAATCGAACTGGCAGGCGTGGCGGAGGATCGGGCAGCGTATTCTCTTGCCCTCCACGGTATGGGTTCACAAGCGATTCAACTCGGCCATAAAAAGAATGCTGTCAGGCTTACGTCTGCTGCGATGGAGGGCGGGCCGCATCTTGGGTCGAACATGAGGGCATTTAACGCAGGGCAGCGCGCATACGCAATCGCCCTAAACGGTGACCGGAGGGGCGCTACTGCTTCACTGTCGGAGGCTGAACGGGAGATGAATAAGACTGATTCCGTCGACAGGGTGGTTATGGGGCAATATCGTGAAGCCGTGATGGAATTCGACATCGCGCAAGTCAAGTACGCCTTGGGTGATTTGCGGGGATCGGTAGATTCTTTGGAACGGTACCATCGTCTTCGTAATGGGTCGCATCGACGTCGCGCTGTGCTCGATGGTTCAACCCTCGCGGAGCGGCAGTTGGAAGGGGGCCAATTGGAAGCTGCCTGTGCAACTTGGCATAAGGTCCTAGACGATTACGGTTTCGTTCAGTCTGAAAGGGCGGATCGCCGGATTGCATTCATGAAAGATTCACTAACTCCGCACCTTAAGAATCATTTTGCAAGCGCACTCTACGAGCGCACGCGAGAGGTCTTGCAGTACCGTTCCGTGTCGTTAAAGAAATAGACCCCCACGCGCGCCACCCCGAAAGGCGACGAGTGCAGGGGCTATTTAGACCTAGGCTAGCCGTTCAGAACGTTTGTGAGGCGAGCGGCGGCCTTCCCGCCGAACACTGCAATCCCGCAGTAAAACTCGATGCGGGTTCGATAAACCGGCTTCTCGTGCGCTTCTCCGAGATCGGTCGCCTGAATTCCGCCGTTCGTCAAACCGGAAACAGCCCCATCGGCCTCCGAGTCACCGAACCGGACTGCGTAAATCTCCCCGGTCTCCTTTCCTCCTGTCCCGGCAGTCAGCGGCAGCACATCGGTACCGTCCAACTTCTGTCCGGCGTCAAGCAGGGGAATTCCGTTCCATAGGGTGGTTCGCTTGCCGAGGACATCACTCATGAGCATTTCGCTGCCACCCAGGCGACGGAATCCGGAGCGAACCCGTGCGATAAGCTCACCGTTCATGTAAAGGGCGCCGTTCGAGCCGTTGATCCCCCGCACAGAAGCGGCCAACTTGTCCAGCGCGTCAAAGAACTCATGCCCATTGACGATCGGGCCGACGCCCTTAGCGTCAATCACTTGCCGCCCGGCGACGCGCTTCCGTAGGCCATCGAATCCCTTGGGGTTCGTTACAGTGTCGCCGTTGAAGAACTGGTCAGAGAAATGAATGGAAGCGGCCTTGACCTTCATTACAGTTTGAATGGCGCGCTGTTCATTCAGGTTTCCGCGCGTCTTGACGATGTACTTGTCGACGTCGGCATCTCCGCCGAGAATAGCAAGCGTTTCGATCCGCTGATTCACCGCACCAGTACTCTCCGGATACGCTTCATTCACCGCACGGAACGAAACTCCGGGAAGCAGTGATTCTTCATTGTAAGCGTAGGCCGACCCATCAAAGCTGATCAGCGGAAGGCGATCGAGAATGGGTGACTCTTGAACGAAAACCTCAGTCACCCCCCTCTTGAGGTAATCCTCTGCGAGCTTCGCAGATTCCGCAAGAGTAAGAGCCATGTCCGTCTCCTTCTAGTTAAGCAACTGTCAATCACGTTGGCAATGTGCTTCAGTCAAATACGTCGTCGTCATCGTCATCGAATTCCGGAGCCGTAATTGCGGCACGGGAACTCGGCGACAACCCCAACTCTCGGATGTACCGTGCGAGCTGCGTCCGATACTGTGCCGCGATGGTTGCGGACCCGTTTTTCACGGTCCCCCGCTCCGCGGTCACCATCAACCCTCGTTCGGAAAGGTCCCGTTCCGCCTGATCGAGTCGCGCGACGCAGACGCACGTATCTTTCACTGTGGTGTAATCCACCTCGCCGATACCGGCCGCAATTTCGAGTACGGGGACGATGCGTCGCCACTCCTGCGAGGCCACGTCACGACACCGGACGTTCGCTGATTCGACAGCGGAATCGGACGAGAACTTGAAGACTTCCACCCAGCCCGGTTCGGACAAGACGGCGCGTGGAACGACCACTCCTTCCGTGACCACTGTTCTCGACGGGTTTCCCTCGCGCGCTCGCTGGATAGCGGGTTTCGGTCTGTATCTGTCTGCCATGCATTCCCGCTTTCTGGTGAGAGGGTGCGATTTCGGGCACCCAAAAATGCCTTCAGCGCCGGAGAGATTCTTTTCTCTCCCTGCCGTGCAATCTCAGGAGGGACAGGGGGACCCCGCCCGGGGCCCGTGCCGTCAGAACGGCGGAGGTTCGTTCGCCTCACGCTGCGACCGGCGTTCGGCAGCGAACCCACCCGGTTGGTTCCGAGCGGTCTCGGCGTTGTGGCACGACGTGCACAAGGGCCGAAGATGCCGCGGCGCATCCGGGTTCAACTCCCCCCGCGCAACGAGGTCTTTGCGGCTCACAGGGTGATGGTCGGCAACCGTCGCGAGGGCACTGCACAGCAGACACCACGGATGCGCGTACAGGTACCTGCGTCGGGTGCTTGGCCACTGCGGGCCGTACACGCTGGTTCCCGGTGTCTCTCGGAGTCGAGTTGCCTCACGTTCGTGAGCGGGGCACCGGCCGCCCCGGGGGGTCAACGCCGGGCATCCGGGGATGGTGCACGGTCGGCGGGGTCTACGGGGCAATGGGCTATCTCCAAGGGTGTGCGCGTGGGTTCTCTCCTCGCGGCGCGGTTGATGGAACGGTCCAGTGGTTCCCGGAATCCGGTGCCCTCGTCGGGCCCACCAGTAGTGGAGGGCGACGGTTTCTAGCGGGGGCATCGGACGGCGAGACACCAGCGGCATCCCGGTACGGGTGCGTGATGGACAGGCAGATTCATTTCGAGAGGTGTGCGCCGAGCCCGCCGTGTCCCCCTGCTACGGGGGTGGGCGCCGTTCTCTCTCACTACTAGTAGAGAGCAAGCCTTGCCCGCGGGGGTGACAGAGTGGCGAACGAGACGACCCGCCGCCTTTATCTATATTTTTTCTATGCGTTCAAAAAAATATAGCTACTTCACCACTCCATCACCCTTCTTGCCCCGCTGGCCGGCCACACCGGGGGCCGACCGATCCGGGAGACACCCGGGAACGTCCTGTGTGCCTGTCTGCGGGCATGAAAGCGCCCCGGACAGTCGGGTGCCCGTCCGGGGCTTGAGAAGCGGCTACGGCTGTACTGCTACGTCCCTAACGGGACCCGTCGCCTGACCCGCTGCGCTCCATACCGGCACCGGGCTGTTGGTGAGGATACCGGCGCCGTAAACGACTATGCCGCGGGTACGAGGCGGACCGAGTGGCCCGGTGCTGTGGGCGCACCCTTCACAGGGTCGGTCTCCAAAGCGGTCACGTCGGCAACCGCGGAGAGTTCGTCGGCGATCGGGTCCAAATCGCCAGACAGATTGAAGTCAACGCGTCGGACGTCGAGCCGTCGCCACCCGCCACGTGTGCCCCGACGAACAGTCAGCCGTGCCCCTGCTTCAACGAGCATCGCGCGCCGTCCCGCCGTGTCTGCGGCTGCCCACTCGTCCGCGAACGTGCGTCCGGTCGGGGTCACGACCCGTTGCGGTTCGGTCTTCTCCCGGGACTCCAGCTCGGCTATGCGGGTATCAAGCGCGTCCGCGCGTTCCTGCCACGCCTGCCGCGCGTGCCGTGACTTCTGTCGACCCTGCTGTTCCTGGTGCTCGGAGAACTCGGCGAGTGTGGCGCGCAACTCGGGCTCGGGGTCGTACCCGGGGAGTTCAACCACGTGTTGTGTCTGTGCGGAGCCGACCAGCCGCAGGAACTCGGCGGTCACGTACTCGTCCGCCCAGTCACCCCGGACGTGCGCGGGCGCCTCGCACGTTTCGCCCCGTGAGTGGAAGTTGCACTTGTAGGACGCGTTCACGCTTGCGCCGTTCGCGGTCGGGCCGCTGAGATACATGCGTCCCCCACATGAGTCGCAGTGGATCACACGCAGTAGCAGTGCGTCCGTGTCGGAGCGTTCGCGGGTTTCTACGGTGCGGGAGTCGAGCAACGCGCCGATCCGGTCGAACTCTTCGCGCGTGAGGATCGGCGATTCCGTGGCCATGACCGGGTTGCCCTGGTCGTCGCGGACAGGCTTGCCCTTGTGCATCTTCCACCCGAGCAGTACCGGGTTGCGGAGCATCCTCTTAAGGACAGCCGGAGTCCACTTGAACACGTCGCGGACGACGTGGGTTCCCTTGGCCCCGCCGGTCTTGCCGCCTTTTTCCCGCTTCATCTTCGCTGCCCAGTGGTCGCGGGGGCTCGGGACTTCATCGGCGTTCAGGCGGGCGGCTACCGCGGAAACGGTGGCGCCCTCCAACAGTTCCCGGATGATGCGCAGGATGATGTCTACGGCGTCCGGGTCCTGCACCAGGGTGTGACCGACTCCGCCGTACTCCGCGGGCATCGGGGCGGGCATGTAGCCGTACGGGGGCTTACCGCCGCCGCGCCACCGGAGAGCCATTTTCCGGATGGCAGCCATGGCGCCGGAGACACGGTCGCTGATGCTCTGCGCTTCTACCTGGGCGGCAAAGGCGAACATCATCATTTGGAACTCGGCCATGGGGTCCATGGGGTTCCGGAAGTCGAACACCAGACGGCCCCCGCCGATGCCCTCGGCGAACACCAACATTTTCCGGTGCGTGCGAGCCCACTTGGCAAGGTCGTGCATGTCTGCCATGGACCGGATGGCGCGGTCGAACCTCCACCACACCAACGCGTCGAACTCAGCGGGGCGGGCGAGCCACGCGCCGAGTTCTGGCCGGTCGAACGGGGTCACTTTGGACGCGCTCACGTCCAGGTCTACGGCCTCGCGCAGTGCTTCGCCGTTGTCGAAGGTGATGCCTAGTTCCGCGGCGGCCCGGTCGTCTGCTTCACGCTGCCGTTCCGGCGAGGTGGTCTCGTCCGTGAGCACGGACAGCCGTACGCACCGCACGCCCCGGAGCGTCGCTGTCTCGAAGACGGTTCCCCCGAGGGGGTTGCGGGTGGTGGTCTGCATGCCCTCCGTGGAGAGCAAGCCTTGCCCGTTGTCAGCCTTGACCTGCGTCGATGCGCCCACGGGAACACTCCAGAACTACTAGTTCCGTGTGTTGGGAGACCCCGAGGGCAACGAGTTCTGCGTCATCGAGCCGGGCAACAACTTCCTCGCCGACTGCGGGTTCATCGGAGCGCTCGCCTGCGACGGCTCGCAGGAGGTCGGCTACTTCTGGAGCCGCGCCCTGGGCTGGCCGTTGGTCTGGGACCAGGACCAGGAGACCGCGATCCGCTCGCCGCACGGCGGCCCCAAGGTCACCTGGGGCGGTCCGCCGCTGCTGCCGAAGACCGGCAAGAGCCGACTGCACTTCGACCTCGCTCCGCCCGCCGACGGCGACCAGTTGGCGGAGGTCGACCGCCTCGTCTCCCTCGGGGCCGAGCGGATCGACATCGGCCAGGGCGAGGTCGACCACGTGGTGCTGGCCGACCCCGACGGCCGGGAGTTCTGCGTACTGCCGCCCGAGTCGCCGCTGCCCCGACCGGCCGGCCGCTGAACGGGCGCCCCCGCACGCCACGACGGCCCCGCGGGGCGGGGCCGTCGTGGGATTCGGACGGGCGGGGGCCGCCGCTACGTGACTCCCCCCGCCCGGAGGCGCTACGGCGTCCTACCGCTACCCCTCCTGGGAGGAGTTGGTCCTGCGGTGCCGGCCGTGCGGCTCTTCCTCCTGGTCGTGGGGGGCCACGGCCCCCCGGTGCCGGCCGTGGCCGTCGTTCTCCACGGCCTCACGCGGTTCGGCGGTCGGGTCCGTCTGGGTCTCGGTCATCGGAAAGGTTCACCCCGTCGAAGGATCTTCACAACAGCCGGGTGATTCTAGCCGGCGACCCGTCAGCTCCCGAAGGGCACCCGCCCGGTGAGCGGCGCCTGTTGCAGGGGAACGGGTCGGGCGGCGTCCACGCCGCCCGGGAACGGTGTCGCCGTGCCCTCGCCGCAACTCCCCCCGGGCGCCGCGCCCGCGGGGTTCCCCGACGCGCCGAACCCGCCGCCCGCTCGCCGGCCCGCTCCGGTGCCGGGCGCCGCCCCGGCCGCCCCCGCTCCCCAGACCGCCCCGGCACCCGGCCAGACCCCGGACCCAGGGGCACACCGCACCCTCGTCCCCCCGTCTCCGGTCGGCACCGTGACACCGGGACCGTCCTCGCCCGCGGTGCTCTGCGCTGCCGCTGCAGCCGTCGCTCCACCCGAGTTCGGTGGTCCACCCGAATCGGGCGGGGAGTCCGGGCGCGGTGGGGAGTCCGGGCCCGGCGCGCCGTTCGGGCGGCCCGCGCCGGCACCGTCGTTCCCGACCGGCGGCTCAAGGGACCCGAGTGCCCCAGAAGGCTCCGGCGACGCAGGGGCGTCCGCCGCGCCTGCCGCGTCCGGTGCCGTCGTACGACGGCCCGCGCCCCGCACGTCGCCCGTGGGGCCCGCCGCAGCGAAGACCGCACCGGCGGACCCCGCGGCCAGCGCGGCCGGCGTCAGCCGGGCGACCCCGCACGGCACCGCCCCGGTGGCGTACGGCAACCGCAGCTCCCCGTCCCGGGTCCACCGCCCCGCCCCGGGGAACCACCCGCGGGGCGGACGCAGTCGGCGCACCTCCCGGAACTCCGGGCGCCAGACGCCGAGCCAGGTGCCGCCCGCCCCGTCGACCCGCAGGGCGACCCCGCAGCCCTCCGGCGCGAGGGCCTGGCCCGGCTGCACCGCGAACGGCGTCACCGTGTGTCCGGGCAGCCGCAGGCACTCCGGGAAACGGACCGGGAGGGTGCTGCCCAGCACGCCCCAGCCCAACCGCTCGCACCCGGGCGACGGAGCGTCCGAACGGATCAGCAACAGCCCGCTGTCCGGGTCCGCGAGCAGCAGCCGATCGGTGCTGTCCTGCGCGATCTGGAGCAGCGGCGACACCGCACCGCCCCGTCCCAGGTCGACGGCGACCGCCTTGGTCCGGCCGCCGTGCTCCCGGTCCAGGGCCAGCAGGCGCCCCGTCCGGTCGAGCCAGGCCCCGCCCGTGCAGCGACCCGGGACCTCCGCGACCAGTTCGGGCCCGTTGCCGCCGCCCGCCACCAGCCACACCCGGCTGGCGCGCCCGTCCGCGTCGAGCGCGTAGGCGCGGGAGCCGCCGGGCGCCGGCGGCAGCAGGCTCCAGCGCGCGGTGGCCGGCCCCCGCTCCAGCGCACCGAGCCGCACCTCTCCGGTCGCGGGGCCGGTCGGGTACACCAGCGCGAACTCGTGCCGGTCCGCGACCGACCGCCGCACCAGCACCCGGCCGTCCGCCATCGGCTGCACCTCGGTGTCCGCCTCCTCGGGCTGGCGACCCGGCAGCGGCACCGCGTACGGCTCGGGGCCGTCCAGCGTCCAGCGCTCGGGGAACCAGCGGTCGGTCGACCCGGCCGCCAGGGTCAGTCGAGCCGCATAGCCGCCGTCCGCGGCGATCACGAGGGCGTCCGGCCTCGTTCGGGCTCCCGGCGGTGCGGGGGCCGGTGCGGATGGTTGCCCGTTCTCGGCGGTGGTTTCGCCGGCACAGACCGTCATGGTTCGGTCACCTCCGGCGACGAATCCTGGTTGGCGTACGCACGGACGCGGCACACGTCGACCGAAGATCACTACAACGGGTGGCCGTCGGGAGTTTCGCCGGGGAAAACCGCGGCGAGTGTGTACGGCGACCCCGCACGCGCGTAAGCGGGACCCTCGGCGTGCACGCGGGGGTCGTCAGCGGGGCCCGGTGCTCGTCGTCTTCGAACGGCCCGGAGGGCGACGGACCCGTACGGCTTGCGCGCGACCCGCGTGCGACCTGCGCGGTCGTCCGCCCCGGTGGCCGACCCGGTGCGACCCCTGCGCGCCCCGTTCGCCTCGGCGCCGACGGGGATCGGCCGTCCGGCGGAGCGCGCGGGGCAGGTAGCCTAGCTCCGTGCCCCGCCTGTCTGAAGTCATCGCCGCGCTCGACGCCCTGTGGCCCCCCGAGCGGGCCGAGGGGTGGGACGCGGTCGGACCCGTCTGCGGCGACCCGGACGCCGAGGTGCGCCGGGTCCTGTTCGCCGTCGACCCCGTCCAGGAGATCGCCGACGAGGCGGTCCGGCTCGGCGTCGACCTGCTGGTCACCCACCACCCGCTCTACCTGCGCGGCACCACCACCGTCGCGGCCTCCCACTTCAAGGGCCGCGTCGTGCACACGCTGATCAAGCACGACGTGGCGCTGCTCGTCGCCCACACCAACGCCGACCGCGCCGACCCGGGGGTCTCCGACGCCCTCGCCGGTGCTTTGGACTTGAGGGTCACCGGTCCGCTGGTGCCCGATCCCACGGACCCGGCGGGCCGCCGCGGCCTCGGCCGGATCTGCGAACCCGACCGCCCGATGACCGTGCGGGAGCTCGCGGCCCGGGCCGCCGAGCGGCTGCCCGCCACCGCACAGGGCATCCGGGTCGCCGGCGACCCCGACGCACCCGTCCGGACCGTCGCCGTCAGCGGCGGCTCCGGCGACAGCCTCTTCGACGACGTCCGGGCGGCGGGCGTCGATGCCTTCCTCACCGCGGACCTGCGCCACCATCCGGTGTCCGAAGCGCGGGAGCACGGCCCCCTCGCGCTGCTCGACGCCGCCCACTGGGCCACCGAATGGCCCTGGTGCGAGCTGGCCGCCGCCCAGCTCGACACGATCTCCGACCGACACGGCTGGGGACTGCGCACCTACGTCTCCCGTACGGTCACCGACCCCTGGACCGCCCACGCGGCGTCCGCACCACCACTCGTCACCACCAACGACCCGGGAGCCCCCAACTGAACGCCGCGCCCGCCGACCAGCTCCGCCTCCTCGACGTCCAGGCCCTGGACGTCCGGCTCCAGCAGCTCGCCCACAAACGGAGGTCGCTGCCCGAGCACGCAGAGATCGAATCGCTGGGCAAGGACCTCGCCCAGCTCCGTGACCTGCTCGTCGCCGCCCAGACCGAGGAGAGCGACTGCGCCCGGGAACAGACCAAGGCCGAGCAGGACGTCGACCAGGTCCGTCAGCGCGCCGCCCGCGACCAGCAGCGACTGGACTCCGGTGCCGTCTCCAGCCCCAAGGACCTGGAGAGCCTCCAGCGCGAGATCACCTCGCTCGCCCGGCGCCAGGGCGACCTGGAGGACATCGTCCTGGAGGTCATGGAGCGCCGTGAGTCCGCCCAGGAGCGGGTCACCGAGCTGACCGCCCGGGTCACCGCCGTGCAGGCCAAGACCGACGACGCCACCGCCCGCCGGGACGCCGCCAGCGGCGAACTCGACGCCGAGGCGGCGACGGCCACCAAGGAGCGCGGCCTGATCGCGGCCACGATCCCGGCCGACCTGCTCAAGCTGTACGACAAGCTGCGCGAGCAGCAGGGCGGCATCGGTGCGGCCCGCCTGTTCCAGCGCCGCTGCGAGGGCTGCCGCCTGGAACTCAACATCACCGAGCTGAACGACGTGCGCCGCGCGCCCTCCGACACGGTCGTGCGGTGCGAGAACTGCCGCCGCATCCTGGTCCGCACCGCCGACTCCGGCCTGTAGGGGAAGCGTTCGTGTCGTCTGCCGTGCGGGAGTTCGTGGTCGAGGCCGACGGCGGTTCCCGGGGCAACCCGGGTCCCGCCGGCTACGGTGCCGTCGTCATCGACGCGGTGAGCGGGGAGGCCCTCGCGGAGGCCGCCGAGTACATCGGCGTCGCCACGAACAACGTCGCCGAGTACCGGGGTCTGATCGCGGGACTCCGTGCCGCGCACGCGCTCGACCCCGGTGTTCCGGTGCGGGTCCGGATGGACTCCAAGCTCGTCGTGGAGCAGATGTCGGGCCGCTGGAAGATCAAGCACCCCGACATGAAGCCGCTCGCCGCCGAGGCCGCCGCGGTCTACCCGGCCGGGCGGGTCACGTACGAGTGGATTCCGCGCGAGCGCAACAAGCACGCGGACCGGCTCGCCAACGAGGCGATGGACGCCGGCAAGCGGGGCGAGCAGTGGTCGCCGTCCACCTCCACCGCCGACCTCGGCGAGGTCCGTCCGCCGGTGCGCGAGCCCGGTGACGCGGCGGCCGGCGCGGCCCGGGCGCGTGCCGCCCTGGCCGACGCCGCGGGCACCGCCTCCTCGGCGTCGGAGGGCACCTCCTCGGCCGCGGAGGTCAAGGCCCGCGCCGACCTGCGGGCCGCGCAGAACATCAGTGCCGCCGCCGCGAACGGGACCCGGCAGGCGCCGAGCACCGGTTGGGGCCCCTCCGCCGACATGGGCCCGCCCGCGACGTTCGTGCTGCTGCGGCACGGCGAGACGCCGCTGACCCCGTCCAAGGTGTTCTCCGGCAGCGGGGGCGGCGACCCCGCGCTGTCCGAGGTGGGCCGTGCGCAGGCGGTGCTCACCGCCCAGGCGCTGGCCGCCCGGGGCACCGTCCAGGCGATCGTCTCCTCACCGCTGAAGCGGTGCCGGGAGACCGCCGGGGCCGCCGCCGACCTGTTGGGGCTGCCGGTGGCCGTCGACGACGATCTGCGCGAGACCGACTTCGGGGCCTGGGAGGGCCTGACCTTCGGCCAGGTCAGGGAGGAGTACCCGGACGACCTGACGGCCTGGCTCGCCGATCCGGCGGCCCGCCCCACGGGCGGCGGCGAGAGCTTCCTCGCGGTCGCCGAGCGGGTGGAGCGGGCGCGGGACCGGCTGCTCGCCCGGTACGCGGGCCGCACCGTGCTGGTGGTCACCCACGTCACGCCGGTGAAGACCCTGGTGCGCCTGGCACTCGGGGCTCCGCCCGAGGCGCTGTTCCGGATGGAGCTGTCCGCCGCGGCGCTCTCGGTCGTCGCCTACTTCCAGGACGGCAACGCGAGCGTGCGGCTGCTCAACGAGACGGCCCACCTGCGCTGACGACCCCGGGGCCGCGATCAGCGGTCGTTGGTCACCGGGCGGTGGCCAGTGCGGCGGCCTCGCGGGCCAGGGCCTCGACCCGGTCCCAGGCACCGGCCCGCACCTCCGCCTCGGGGAGCATCCAGGAGCCGCCCACGCACGCCACGTTGGGCAGCGCCAGGTAGGACGGGGCCGTGGCCACGCCGATGCCGCCCGTGGGGCAGAAGCGGGCCTGCGGCAGCGGACCGGCCAGGGACTTGAGGTAGGCGGTGCCGCCGGCGGCCTCGGCCGGGAAGAACTTCATGTCGGTGACCCCGCGCTCCAGTAGCGCCACGACCTCCGAGGTGGTGGACACCCCCGGCAGGAACGGCACCCCGGACTCCCGCATTGCGTCCAGCAGCGCGGGCGTCCAACCGGGGCTGACCAGGAACTGCGCCCCGGCGGCCACCGCGGCGGCCACGTGTTCCGGACGGGTCACCGTGCCGGCCCCGACGATCGCGTCCGGGACCCCGTCGGCGACGGCCCGGATCGCGTCCAGCGCCGCGGGCGTGCGCAGGGTCACCTCGATGGCCGGCAGCCCGCCGTCGACCAGGGCCCGCGCCAGCGGTACGGCGTCGGCGGCGTCCTGCACGACGACCACCGGAATGACCGGCGCGAGGTCCAGTACGGAAGTCGGAGCGGAACCGCGGGCACCGGAAGCGGGCGGGGGCGGGGCGGGCTGCGAGGAAGTCATGGCGCCCATCCTGCCGCCCGAGGAGCAGCATGCGCAAAGCGTGTTGCGCATGCTGCAATGTGTTAGTGGATCTCGCTCACCACGACGTCCAACGACCACGGGGCACCCGCCCGCGCCGGCGGCTGCGCCTCCACCAGGTACCCGAGGTCCCGCAGCGCCCCCACGAGTTCCGCGGGCCCCTTCGGCTCCGCGCCCGCGGACAGCAGGCTCCGCACGATCCGCCCCTTCGTCGCCTTGTTGAAGTGGCTCACCACCGACCGCTTCTCCACCCCGTCCACCACCTGGGCGTGCAACACCCGCACGGTGGCCGTCCGCGCGGCGACCTCGCCCTTCGGCTTCCAGGCCGCCGCGTACGCCGACGAACGCAGATCCAGCACCAGCCCCCGGTCCGCCGCCTCGGGCAGCACCTCGGCCATCGCCGGCCGCCAGAAGGCACCCAGCGCGCCGAGCCCCGGCAGCTTCACGCCCATGGCGCACCGGTACGGGGGAATCCGGTCGTTGACCCGGACGGCACCCCACAGCCCGGAGAACACCAGCAGCGAACGGGTCGCCCGTCGCTTGGCCGTCGCATCCAGCGACGCCAGGTCCAGCGCGTCGTACAGCACCCCCGTGTACAGCTCGCCGGCCGGTCGGGCGCCCGCCGTGCGCAGCGCCGCGTTCTTCCCGACCTCCGCCCGCTGCCCCTCGCTCAGCCCGAGCACCGCCCGCGCCGCGTCCTCGTCCCCCAGACACAGCTCGACCAGCGCGTCGAGCACCGCCTTCCGTGCCGGCGCGAGCCCCGCCAGCGACAACCCCTCCGCCTTCAACGGGGCTCCCCGGCCGGCGGCGGCCTTGCCTTCCGACGGCGGCAACAGCACGAGCACGGCTTCTCCAGTGGCGCGAAGTGACCGGGGCGACCGACCCCGGCCGCCCAGCCTAAGCGCTCCGCGGCCCCCCGCCCGGCCGCGGCCCGCGGTCAGAGACCAACGTCCCTGGCCCGGGGCGCGGCCGACCGTTTAGGGTGCGTACGCGGGGGTTTTGTCGCACGGTCGGCGTGGGCGCGGACCGTCCCGGCGAAAGGGAGGAACAGACCGTGTCGTCGCCACAGCCCCCGGTGCCCGTCCCGGCTCGGACAACACTCACCTGGGACGTCACCTTCCCCGCCCCCACCGCCCCGGACCAGCCGCTGCGCGCCGCCGCCGAGGGGGTCAGCCCGGCCCTGCTGCGCCGGGTGGCCGGATTCCACCGGGCGGAACTCACCGACGCCCGCTTCCTGTGGTGCGAGGACGGCGACTGGGCCCTGTGCCACCTGGAACTGAGCACCGCGCCCCAGGAGGAGCCCGTCGTCACCCTGCGGACCACCCCGCTGACCGGGCCGCCCTCCGGGCTCACCGCCCGCGAGGTCGACATCATCTCGCTGGTCGCCCTCGGACTCTCCAACCGGGAGACGTCCAGCCGCCTCGGCACCAGCATCCGCACCGTCACCACCCAGGTCGAACGCCTCCTGAAGAAGCTCGGCCAGGACTCCCGCGCCGGACTCAGCGCCCTCGCCGTGGACCGCGACCTCATCCGGCTGCCCATCCCCGGCGGGGTCGAGCACCGCTCCGGCATCCGCGTCCTCGACATCGAACGCCACGCCGCGACCGTCGTCGGCCTCCCGGTCGCCCGCCGCAGCCGCCGTCACCACCCCGCCACCGGCCGCGCCGGACGGCCCACCGTGCGCATCGGCACGATCGTCGTCGCCGGGGCGTTCGCCGCCGACGGACGGGAGTCCGCGCGCGGCGCCGCCCTCGCCGTCCGGGACATCAACGCACTGCGCCACGACCACGGACGCTCCGTCGAGCACCTGACCGTGCACATCGACCCCTTCGACCCCGCCTCGGTGGAAGACGCCCTCGCCGAACTCACCGAGGCCGACGTCGACGCCGTCACCAGCAGCTACGCCAGCGCCCTGAGCCCCGCCGTCTTCGGGTTCGCCGCCGACTTCGGGCGGACCTTCCTGCACACCAACACCTGGACCCGCAGCGTCGACGCGGTCCGCGCCGACCCCCGCCGCCTCGGACACGTCTTCCAGACCTGCCCCTCGGAGACCGCGTACCAGTCCGCCCTCCTCGGCTACCTACGCGGCCACCGGGTCGAGGACGGCGCACCGCCCCGGGTCGCCATCGTGGAACTCGACGGCTACGGCTGCGCGATCACCGACGACACCTTCACCGCACGGGTGCGCGAGGCGGGCTGGAGCGTCACCTCCACGCACCGGGTCGGGCTCACCGTCGAGCACGTGGACGACCTGGTCAAGGAGGTCGTCCACGACCGGCCCGACCTGGTCGTCGTCTCCCACCTGAGCGTGGAGACCGCCGCGGCGCTCCAGAACGCGATCACCCGGCACCGGCCCCACCAGCTCACCTACCACATCTACACCCCGTCGGTGCCGGGCTTCGCCCGCCGCATCGAGCACCGCGGGGGACAGGTCATCTGGTCCACCGTCACCGGCCGCCCCGACGACCCCCTCGGGCTGCGCTTCAGCGAGCGCTACGCCCGCGCCTTCGGCGTCCCGCCCGGCCGCAGCCAGGCCAGCGCGGCGTACGACCAGGTGCGGATGGTGCACGCCGCGTTCTCGATCACGGGCTCCCTGCGCCCCGAGGCGGTCGGCGCCTACCTCCGGGACTCGGCGTACCGCGGGGTCAACGGCACGTACCTGTTCGCCTCGCCCGGGCAGGCGGTCTCCGGCTACCCGTACGACTCCGGGGACGCCAGCCTCTCCCAGCCGATCCGTACGTACCGCCTCTCCACCGCCGGCCAGGAACTCCTTCCGCTCCCGGCTTGACGAGCGCTTCCCGCCTGACGAGCGCTTCCCGCCTGACGACCGCTTCCCGCCTGACGGCCCTGCCCGCGCTCCCGGCCGCCGCGTCACTCCGCGAAGAACTCCGCGTACGCGTACGCGACCCGGGGCACCGTGCACGGATGCCCCAACGCCAGGTGCATCTCCTGCCGCTCCGGCAGGAAGATCGCACTGGCGACGGTCGACCCCTGCTCCAGGACGTGCTCGGCCGCGTCGGGGTGGCAGCACAGGGAGTCGGGGAAGTTCTCGTGGTCGCTCAGCACCTCGTGCCAGCCGGCCACCGACGGCTCGGGCATCAACTCGGCCGTCTGCTCGCCGCGGGCCCGCCGGAACGGCGAATCCGGCATCACCCGGGGACCTAGGTCCTCCGCGACCGACCCGAACTCCCCGTCGCCGCCGTGGAAGTGGTTCGCGTGCACCAAGTACTGCCCGCGCTCCACGGGCGTCCGGTGGACCTCCGCCCGCCCACCCGGACGGGTCTCCGCGTCCACGGCCCGACCGCCCCCCACCAGCAGGTAGTTCGCGGAGGACGACCGCTCGACCCGGTCCAGCAGCGCCAAGCCCTCCTCGACCGACGGGGAGTCCAGCAGCGCCCGCAGCATCAGGTGGTACGGCACCCCCACCGCACCGACGTCCCGCGAGGTGACCAGGGCGTTGGTCAGGACGGTGACCCCCGCCGCGTTCATCCCGAACTTCGCGAGCAGCCCCGCCTCGACCACCGACACCCACCGCGGCCCGCGGTCCGGCACGGACTCCAGCACCACGACCGTGTCGTGCGAGAACGGTATCCAGTCCCAGTTCTGCCCCACGATCGGCTCCGCACCCCGCAGATCGCAGAAGGACGTGCACTCGGCGGGCGGACGCCCCGCACCCCCGGCCCGGGCCGCCGCGATCTTCCGGGCCTTCCCGGAGAACAGGATCTCGGTCCGCAGGTTCAGCGCGAGCACGTCCTCGAAGGACACCCCCGCGCCCTCGGCGACGCCCCGCATCTCCGCGAGGTAACCGGCCCCGGCGCGCGGCCCGTCCGCCGCCAGGTGCACCGCCTCGAAGCGCTCCAGCGCCGGCAGGAACGACTCCGCGAGCGCCCTCGCCCCGGACCAGGTCAGCCCGGCGAACTTCGCGTACACCTCCTCGTACGCGGTCAGGCTCGCCTGCACCCGTTCCTTCGCCGCGGCCCCGTACCGGCGGCCCCGCTCCAGCGGCCCGCCCTCGGTCCGGACCACCAGCGCCGGCGGGTACGCGACGTGCGCGGCCCGCGTCCCGCCGCTCATGCCGCGCCCTGCCCGCCGTCGACGGCCACCACGACGCCGCTGACGTACGAGGACTCCTCGGACGCGAGGAACACGCAGACCCGCGCGACCTCCTCGGCCGAACCGAGCCGCCGGGCCGGAATCCGCTGGAGGACCTGCGCGAACGCCTCCGGGTTACCGGACACCGTCGTCATCGGGGTGTCGATCACCCCCGGCGCCACGGCGTTGCAGCGGATGCCGTCCGGCCCCCACTCCACGGCGAGCTGCCGGGTCAGGGCCTCCACCGCGCCCTTGCTGGCGCTGTACGCCGCGCTCGGTTCGCCCGCGTCACCGCGGACCGCCGCGATCGAGGACAGCAGGGTGATGCTGCCCCCGGCGCCCCCGGCGATCATCTGCCGGGCCGCCGCCGCGGCCACCAGCATCGAACCGCGGGCGTTCAACCCGACCACGGAGTCCCAGTCGGCGGCGCCCGTCGAGGTGGCGGCGCGGAAGCGGTAGACGCCCGCGCAGTGCACCACCGCGTCGGGGGCCCGGCCCTCCCAGAGCCGGGCCGCACCGTCGAACGCCGCCTGCACGGACCGCTCGTCACTCACGTCACAGGCGAGCACGGGGTACGGGGCGTCCTCGGCGGGCCGCAGGTCCAGTCCGACGACGGACCAGCCGAGGCCCCGCGCCAGCTCGGCGGTGGCCCGGCCGATGCCGGAACCGGCGCCGGTGACGAGCAGCCGGCGGGGCGCCCGGGCGCCCGGATCGGTGGGTGTGACGCTCATGAGGTGAGCACTCCTCCGTTGACGTTGATGGTCTGGCCGGTCACGTAGTGGGCCCCGGACAGCAGGAAGTGCACGGCGTCCGCGACGTCGTCGCCCGTGCCGTGCCGTTCCAGGGGCACCTCGGCGGCCACCCGCTGCCGCTCCTGGTCGGGGGTGCGACCACTGCGACGGGCCCGGGCGGCCAGCTCCTCGCGGTGCATCTCGGTCATGATGTAACCGGGCGCCACGGAGTTGACCGTGGCCACCGGCGCCAACTCCACCGACAGGGTCGCCATCAGCGACTGCACGGCCGCCTTCGACGCGCTGTAGGCGCCCGCGCCCGGCGTCGGCACCTGGGCGAACAGGGAACCGAGCACCACGATCCGGCCCCGCTCCGCGCCTCGCCCCAGCAGCGGCGCGACGGCCCGCGCACAGCGCAGCACCCCGAAGAAGTTGATCTCGAACACCCGGCGCACGGCCTCGTCGGAGGTCTCCAACAGCGGGGTGTCGGGACCGCCCACAGCCGCATTGGCGACGAGCGCGTCCACCGCACCGAACACCTCGACGGCCCGGGCCGCCATCCGCTCGGCGCCCGCCTCCTGGGCCACGTCCACGACGACCCCGACCGCCTGCCGCCCCGCCGGGTCCAGCCGCCGGGCCACCCCTTCGACCTCGGGGTCCACATCGGCCAGCAGCACGTTCCAGCCGCCGACCAAAAGCCGCTGCGCCACGGCCAGCCCGATGCCCCGCGCCGCCCCCGTGACCAGGACGGTACGCCGCCGGTCGGCCCCAGCCACGGCCCCAGCCCCAGCCCCAGCCACGGCCCCGGTCACGCCGCCACCTCGGCGGCCCGCACGGCGGCGGCGATCTCCTCGCCGCGCGCGAACCAGATCCCGTCGTCCGCACGCAGCCGGGCCAGGAACGCCTCCAGCATCCGCAGCCGCCCGGGCCGTCCGATGATCTGCGGGTGCACGGTCAGCGTGACCAGGCCCCCACCGGCGTGGATCGCGGAGGTCTCCTCCTCCCACACCTCGGCGACCTCCCGGGCCGACCGCATCGTCTTGTTCCAACTCGTCGCGTCGAACCAGAAGTGCGGCGCGTCGTCCAACGACCAGTGCACGGGCACCTCCACCAGCCCGTGAACGGGGTGCGTGTAGGGCCGGACGGCGTCCATCATGTTCGACGCGTACGAGAAACCGTGCGCGCCCAGCAGTTCCAGCGTGTTCCCGCTGATGTCCCAGGACGGCGACCGGTAACCGTGGATCTCACCGGCGAGGGGCCGCAGTGCTTCCAAACCGCGGACGAGTTCCGTTTCCTCTTCTTCCCGGGCCATGAGGTGCGGGGAACGGTGGGTGTATCCGTGGTGACCGATCTCGTGTCCGTGCGCGACGACGGATTCCAGTACGTCGGGATAGCGCACGGCGTCCCCACCGCATACGAAGAACGTCGCCGGAATATCGAGCCGGGCGAAAATCTGGAGGAGTTCCGGCACTGCGGTCCGGGCGCCGTACCGCGCCTGGGAGAGAACTCCGGGGCGGGCGGCGTTCGCGGGGTCCTCGGCGAGCCACAATTCATCGGCGTCGAAGTCGACGGTCACCGCCATGGCCGCTCTACAGCCCACAGGCCACATGTAGGGGTCCTCTCATCGCTCGCGGGATCGCACCGCAGGGTCCCCTCGCGGGAACGTGTCGCGGGATTGAGGAACACGGTATCGGCCCAGGTCGCGAGGCGAACTCCGTAAGATTACGTACGAGCCGTGCCGACGGCAGAGCGCCCCGGGAGCCACGCACCGGGACCCGGCGGCGCCATACGTACAGTTGCGTATGTCGGTCACCGCCGCGGTTTGCCACCCTTCGGGAATCGATGGAACCCCGTTGAACCGACGGGCGCGGAGAGGAATCAAGCCGGTGTCCAGTACCACGACGGAGAAAGCACCCCAGCTGACGAGAGTCCTGAGGCTGCCCGCGATCGTTCTGTTCGGTCTGACTTACATGTCCCCGGTGGCCGTGTTCACCACGTACGGAATCGTGGGCGCGGAAACCGGCGGACACCTTCCGGCCGCCTACGTACTGGCGCTCGCGGTGATGCTGTTGACCGCACACAGTTACGGGCGAATGGTGCGGAGTTTCCCGGCAGCGGGTTCCGCTTACAAGTACTCGCAAAAGGTCTTCGGCGGTCACGTCGGGTTTCTGACCGGCTGGACCCTGATGCTGGACTACCTGTTCCTGCCGATGGTGTCGTTCCTGCTCGCGGGCATCTACCTGCACGCCCAGTTCCCCGGCGTCCCGCAGGGCGTGTGGAGCGTCCTGGCGCTGCTGCTGGTGCTGGCGTTCAACGTCATCGGGGTGAAGTTCGTCAGCAAGATCACCGCGATCATCATGGGTGCCACGGCCGTGCTGCTGGCCCTCTTCGTCGCCCTGGCCGGCGCCAAGTCCAACGTCCCGGCCGGTGAACTCTTCGACTCCTTCGTCCCCGCCTCCGACCAGTGGTCGCTGCTGGCGGGCGGCGCCGCGATCCTCGCGCTCAGCTTCCTCGGCTTCGACGCGGTGTCCACCCTCGCGGAGGAGGCCCACAACCCGCGCCGGACCGTTCCGCTCGGCATCATCCTCACCACCGCGATCGGCGGCGGCCTGTTCATCCTGGTCGCCTGGGTCGGCGCCCTGGTCCGCCCCGACAACAACTTCACCGACCCCGACTCGGCGGGCGCGGAGCTGATGCGCACCGTCGGCGGCAGCGCGATGAGCACGGCGTTCACCGTCGTCTACGTGATGGGCTGCATCGGTTCGGCGATGGTCTCCCAGGCGAGCGTCTCGCGGATCATCTTCTCGATGGGCCGCGACGGACTGCTGCCCCAGCGGGTCTTCGGCCGGTTGAACCCCCGCTTCGGCACCCCGGTCGGTGCGCTGATCGCCGTTTCGACGGTCGCCCTGCTCTCGGTGCTCCTCACCCTGGACCAGGCCGTCGTGATGATCAACTTCGGTGCGCTGGCCGCGTTCTCGATGGTCAACCTCAGCGTGATCAAGCACTACCTGACCGGCCCCAAGCGTTCGCTGACCCCCCGCTCGCTCCTGATCAACGGCCTGCTGCCGGGCCTCGGCTTCGCCAGCACGGTGTGGCTGTGGACCAGCCTGACCGGCGAGACCTTCGTCGTCGGCCTGGTCTGGATGGCGGTCGGCGTGGTGCTGCTCGCGATCACCACCCGGTTCTTCACCCGCCGTCCGCCGGAGCTGCACATGGGCATGGAGGACGAGGACGTCACCCCGGGCGTCCCCGGAGCGCCCCGCGAGACCACGGCGAACCCCGTGAGCTGACCGAACCGGCCGCCCCGCGACCCCGCCCCGCCCCGGGCGCCCCCCACCTCTCCGTGGGACCCGGGCGGGGCGCTGGCGTGTCTGCGCGTCCTGCGGGGCTCAGCCGGTGGCGGCCACTGCGGCGCGCACCTCGTCGACCAGGGCGTCCGGGTCCTCCGCGTACAGGTGGAGGACCGAGAAGGACTCCGTGCGGCCGAGCAGCGTGGTGTGGGTCAGCGGGGTCGCCAGCTCCAGGGTGACGTTGGTCAACGCCCCGATGTCCAGGATCAGTTCGCCCGGTGGTCGCTCGGGGGAGGTGCGCAGCCCTCGACGTACCGCGGTGATCTCCGCGAACGGAATCCGCAGGTCCACCGCGGCGCCCCGGCGCACCCGGAGTTCGGTGGCCGAGAGCACGTGCGGGCGGGTGACGGCCGCCGACTGGAGCCCCAGGACCATCAGGAGCGTGTACACGTCGAGCACCAGCATCACCCCGTGGAGGACCGGCAGTTCACGTAGCAGATAGGAGATGCCCACCGTCTCGACCAGGCAGGCGAAGGTCACGCCGTAGACCATCGCGGCCTGACCCTTCGCGTAGCCGAAGGCCCGGTGCCCCGCCCCGACCCCGTTGTGCCGTCGGGTCACCCACAGGACGTGGGCGTGCAGGACGCGCCCCTCGTGCCGCACGATCCGGCGGAGGGTGCCGGGCGCCCGCGGTGCCCGCTTCCTCCCCGCTTCCCGTGCGCCCTTCGGCTCGTCCTCCTTCTCGGTCCCGGGCGCCGTCCCGTTCGCGTCCACGTCGCTCACGTCGCTCACGTCGCTCACTGGTCCGCGAGGAAGAGGGCGATGGCGCGGTGCACCGCTGCCGCCTGGGCGGGGGCGAACTCCGCGAGGACCGAGTCCAACAGGCCCGGCGAGGCCCCGTCGCCCGCGGTCGGCGCCGCATCCGTCATGTGCTCCGCGAGCGACGGGGGCAGGAGCGCCGCCAGGGCCCGGGCCGCCTCGTCCACCCGGGGGTCGGTGGCCTTCGCCTCCGCCAGGTCGTCCAGCAGGGCGTACACCTCGTGGGCCCGGTCCACCGCCCCCGGTTCCTGCACCATCTCGCCGAGCGCGGAGACCAGCTGGGCCCGGTCGTCGTCCGAGGTGGCGGAGTCCAGCAGGATCAGCAGTTCCCGGTCCTTCGCCGCCATCGGGGATGCCGGGGCGTCCGGTCGCGACGCCGCCAACTCGCCGAGCAGTCCGGTGAGTTGGGGGGACACCGGGCCGTCCGCCGACACCCGTCCCGCTCTGGCCTCGGTCAGCAGGGCGCCCACGCGCCGTCGTTGCTCGCGCAGCGCCACTTCCTGCCCGGCCAGGTCCTCGTCCAGTTCGGTCAGCACCTCGGCCAGTTCCCGGCCCGCGTCGTCCGCGATGACGTCGCGCACCTCGGGGAGCCCGAGGCCCAGCTCGGTCAGGCGGCGGATCCGGACCAGCGTGACCGCGTGCCGCAGTGCGTAGTCGCGGTAGCCGTTGGCCCGCCGCTCGGGTTCCGGCAGTAGCCCCAGGTGGTGGTAGTGGCGGATGGCGCGGGTGGTGACGCCGACGACAGAGGCGATCTCTCCGATTCGCATGCCCCCAGTAGAAACGTTGACGCTGCGGCAGGGTCAAGCCTGCCGATTGACGGCTAACGTCGTTAGCCCTAAGGTGTGGCTAACGGCGTTAGCTTCGGTTGTCGGTGACCTTCGGGCGCGACACCCCCACACCTTCGAGGAGCCCTCGTGACGACCACCGCCACCGAACCCAGCTGGAGCACCCGCACCGCGCCCGGTGAGACGCCGGCACCGGTGCCCGGTGGGCGCACCCGGGCCGTGCCCGGCCCCGCGCTCCGGGCCGCCTGGTTCGCCGCCGCCCTCTTCTGGACCGCGTTCGCCGTGCTGGAGGGCGTCAACCACGGCTGGCTCGCCGGCGGCACGGCCCTGCTCTTCGCCGTCGCGCCCGACCTGGCCCTGCTGGTCGGCATCCGCGAACACAGCGGCCTCGTCCGGGGCCAACTGCCGCCCCGCGCCGTCCCGTACTACAACCTCGCGCACCGGGCGATGATCCCGCTCGGCCTCGCGGTCCTCTACACGTTCGCCGCCCCCAAGGAGTGGGCCCCCCTCTTCGCAGGCCTGTGCGGCTGGCTCGCCCACATCTCGTACGATCGCGCCTTCGGGTACGGACTGCGGACGAAGGACGGTTTCCAGCGTGGCTGAACGGCACACGGGCGCGACGGCGGAGCTCCCCCCGGGCGCACGGGACCCGCTGTCCCGCCTCACCCCCCGGGGGCGGGAGATCGTCCTGGCCGCACGCGCCCTGGTGGAGGAGTCGGGCCCCGCAGCCCTCACCATGCGGGCGCTCGCCGACCACCTCGGCATCAAAGCGCCCTCGCTGTACAAGCACTTCCCGGACAAGGCGGCCGTCGAGGCCGAGGTGATCGCCCTCGGACTGCTGGAGACGGCCGAGGCGCTGGAGGCCGCCGAGGAGCGCTTCGCGCGGTCCGCGTCATCCGCGCCGTTCGGGTCGGGGCCGACCGGAGCCGCTGCCGACGAGCCCGGCACGCTCCTCGCCGCCCTCGCCCGGGCGTACCGGGCCGACGCCCTCGCGCACCCCCACGTCTACCTCCTCGCCACCGAACGCCCGCTGCCCCGCCACGCCCTGCCCGAGGGGCTGGAGGCCCGGGCGGCCATGCCTCTGATGCGGGCCTGCGACTTCGACGTGGACCGGGCCCGCGCCGTGTGGGCCTTCGCGCACGGCATGGTGAGCCTGGAGATCCACGGCCGGTTCCCGGACGACGCCGACCTCGCGGCGGCCTGGCGGGCGGGCGTACGCACCCTGGAACGCTGACCTGCCGTGGGCGCCCGGTCGGCTCGGCGCCGCGGGTGCCCGGCCCGGGTACCATGTGCGTACGGCAGACGAGCCGGGCGGACGGCCGCGTGGGCATCGCGAGATGCTCCCGAGGAACGTCCGGGCTCCACAGGGCAGGGTGATGGCTAACGGCCACCCGGGGTGACCCGCGGGACAGTGCCACAGAAAACAGACCGCCGGGGACCGTATCCGTACGGGACCAGGTAAGGGTGAAACGGTGGTGTAAGAGACCACCAGTGCCCAGGGTGACCTGGGCAGCTAGGTAAACCCCACCCGGAGCAAGGTCAAGAGGGAGCACTCCGGTGCTCCTGCGCGGACGTTCGAGGGCTGCCCGCCCGAGTCCGCGGGTAGACCGCACGAGGCCGGCGGCAACGCCGGTCCTAGATGGATGGCCGTCGCCCCGATGGCCGCGAGGCCCCGGGGAACAGAACCCGGCGTACAGCCCGACTCGTCTGCCCCTTGGGGCTTGTGAACGGTTCGGGGGAGCCGGTGTCCCCGGAGCGGAGTCACGTCCCCCAGGTGACGAAACCGTCGGTGCCGTCGGTGCGTGAACCGCCGCCGTACAGCGTGCCGTCAGGGTCGGGGACCACCTTCCAGTCTCCCTCGTGCCAGCGCAGGTTCACCGAGAGGGAGGCGTACCGCTCGTTCTCGGGCACGCCCGCCAGGACCATGACCGTTGCCTGCTTCTGGTCGTAGGAGAGGACGGTGAAGCCCGCGTAGACCACCCCGCTCGGTTGTTCCGAGCCGGTGTCGTCCTCCTCCTTCGCACGATCGGTGATGAACGCGTCACGTCCCGGTCCGGGAAGGACCTGCCGTTCCGCGACCTCGCGCCACCCTGCGGCGCCGAACTTGTCCGCGATGGAGTGAGCGGCGAGCACGGCGCCCATCGGGGTGCGGGCGAAGCAGTACCAGACGCGTCCGTCGAACTTGAGGGGGCCGGCGGTCTTGGACAGCGGCACGAGGTGGGTGCCGTTGGCCTTCCAGTACAGGTCCTTCGGGGGCGCCGTCGGCTTCCGTTGGTCACTGTCGTCGGTGCGGCAACCGGTGGGCCGGCCGCCGTCGGTCCCGGAGCCCTTGGCCGTGCTCGACCCCGGGGAGGAAAGGGCCGGGGCTTTCGGGGACGCGCCGTCATTGCGGTCCGGCGAGCCGCAGCCGCCGAGGGCGGCCAGCGTCAGCAGCATCCCGGCCGCCGGTATCCAGGCCCGTCGCCGTCGAGTCGACGGTTCCGGCCGGGCGCTGCTCAGGTGGAATCGACGGGAGGTCGCCATGCCGAGGGTCCCCTATCTGTTGGTCGTGCACGGAGCCGAGTCGGCCGAACGGTGCCGGACGCAGCGGTTGTGACCCTATCGACAGTGCGTTGACGACTCGGCAGGTTGCCGGCGAGCGCGCCCGGCCGACGTCGCTCGGGGAGACGGCGACGGCCGGCAGCGGGCGTCGGAGGCCAGGCGGATCCTCGCGGTCGGTCCTCCGCGGGACCGGCCGGTGGCGCGGTCCGCCGGGTCGCCTCCCACGGTTCCTTCTTACGGGCTCGCGGTCGCGTCGATCACCTCACGGTGATGCCGCCGGCCACGTCTCTCCGACGTCCGCTCCGGATGCAACGTGCAACGGCGTCCGGGCAGCTCTACGACACCGATGCCCAGCTCCAACGGTCTTGCCCGTCCGCAAGGGGTCATCGGCGGCCTGACCGCGGGCCAGGGCCACGCAGCTCGACGATCACGTACTCCACGCGTCTTCCCGAGGCGGGCTGCTGTTCCTGCGGGACGCTCGAAGGGCGCCCACACAGCTCACCAACCGATTCTTTCCGCGAGGCGTCCACGGTCGCGTCGTACGCCTCGAACGGCCGCGGCCGTCAGCCCCCCGTCGCCTGCGAGCACTCGGGATCACCAGCGCGGATCCAAACGAAACCACCCAGGTGCCGTATGTCGGCTCCACGACTCAACGTTTGTGTCAAGCTGGTACGTTCGGCCAGTGGCAAGCAGCGGGGGGTGGACGACGTGGCGGTCGTCGAAGCCGCGACTGCGCCGCCACCGAGCAGCGACGCCAAGTAGGTGCCCGCTCCCATCTCCGCCGGCACTTCCGCCCAGTGAGGGAACCGATGTCCAGATTCAGTCGCGGCGGACGCAAGCGACAGCCAAGTCCGCCGCCCGTCGGGGAGGGTTCCTCCGCGCCCGGGCTGCGACCCATCGAGGTGCACGTCTCCGCTGACGGGACCGCCCTGGTGGACGAGTTCCCGGTCCCCGCCGCACCCGGTGAGAGTCCCCAGGACGCGGTGCTGAACTACCTCCACCGTCTGGTGCTCGCCACCGGCCACCCGGTCACGGCCGTGGTCCACGACCAACGGATCGGCTTCAGCACGCCCATCCAGGTCGGTACGGACGGGGCGAGCGCCTTCGCCGGGCAGCCCGTCCCGCTGCCGGGGAACGCGGTGGGCGCGCCCCCCGACCCCGGCGCGCCCCTCGTCACCGCCGCCGCTCCGGATACGGTGCCGCACGTGCCCCCGCCCGCCACCGCGGCGGCGCCGCAGGACGCGGTGACGAAGGGGCAGCGGACGGCACCGGACCCGGCGCCCCCACCGTCGGCCACGGAACCCGCCTCCGTGCCGGCCGCCGCGCCCGTGCCGGCCGCCGCGCCCGTACCGGAACCCGCCCCCGTACCGGAACCCGCCCCGGCCGTTCCGCCCGCGCACTCCGCGGCGCCCCCGCCCGAGCCGGTACCCGCGGGAGCCACCGTTCCCTCCCTGCTCGCGGAGCCCGTCCGACGCATCAACGAGGCGATGAGCATGGGGCGGATCGAGTCCGCCGCGGCGATGGCGGAGCAGAGCATCGCCACGGCGTCCCAGGCCCTGGGCGCGGACCACCCGGAGGTGCTCCAGCTACGGGACCTCGCCGCGTACATCGCGTACCTGGCGGGTGATCTGCCGCGCTCCTTCGCGCTGTCCATGGCGCTCGCCCGGGCCCGTCGACGCCGTGACGACGACCGTGCCTTCGCGAGCGTGCAGAGCGCCGCAGCCGCCTGGCGGGGCCTGCGGGACCCCGCGCAAGGGCTGGCGCTGGGCCATGAACTGATCGCCTTCTGGTCGGACCTGGCAGCCGAGGGCGGTCCGGCCGCCGCCGACACCGCGCAACTCGACGCGGTCCGGGCCCGGATGGACCGGCTCTTCCAGCGCGCCGGCGCGTCCGCCGACCGACACGAGACCACGGGACGCTCCCATGCCCCAGGCCAGTGACCTGCCCGGGGACCGTGGTCTCGGTCCGACCCGCCGCCGGACGGCGGCTGAGCTCCACCGTCGACGTGTACCGCCTCCCCGGTCGAGGTGACCGTCAACCCGCTCAACGGAAGGCTGAGTTGGCGCGCCGGGCGCCCGACGGCCGCCGCTTTGCGTGCCGCGGGCCTCGACCCGAACCGAGTGCCCGACCAGGGCGCCGCCCCGGTCCCCGCACGACCCACCGCTGTCCGTGCCGTCGTCGGCCGCAGCCCCGAGGGGCTCTCGCCCGAAGAACGGCGGGCGGACCTGGCCCGGGTCGGACTGCTCCGCTCCCAGCTCGTCGGCGACCTTTCCCACGGCGCCCGCATGCCGTCGTCCGTGGCGGCCCGGCTGCGCTCCACCGCCTCACCCGCCGGTGTGCACCGACTGTCCGCGCACGCGACGGCCCTGCGGACCCTGCCGCGGACGGGCGGACCGGGTGCGTCGAACCCCGCGCTGCCGTCCAGCCGACCGTCGGCCGCCGGCCCCCGGAGGTAACCGGGGCCGGACCCGGGCAGCCACACCGTGCGGACGACCGCCCCGGCGGGCCCCCACCCACCTCCGAGCAATGGCGCGAAACCGCTTGCGCGCCGGGGTCGCTACGCCGTCGCGTCCACCCGGCGCGTCCGGTCCGGAGCGGACGAAGTTGCAGGCCAGAGCCTTGTGGTGAAGTCACACCTGGACAGCGAAGGACTGCCAGAACTGGCCGCCGTAGGGGTGGGCCACAGGGGGTATGCAGGGGTTTCGGCTGGCAAACGCCGATGTTAATTTCGCGGGGTCTGCTGCATGCATATTCGGTATGCCGGATGTTCTGCTCCACACGCCGACGGGGGAGACGAGGACCTTGACATACACGGGAATCGAGAACCAGACGCTGGACGGGGGTCTGCCTTGCTAAGGACGGAAGCGGTGGAAGAGCACACCGGGGTGCTCATCAGGAGATGAACGCCTGACCACGAGTTCTTGAGGAGCTGGGGTGGCGCCCGAGATAGCGGGAATCGATCAACAGCCCGTCGTGCAGGTGGAGTTGGGGTCCCTGACCATAGCCGACTCACCCAGGCTCGACGGCGAGAGACCGGAACACATCCACGCCTTGGCGGACGCCGAGGCCGAGCTTCCACCGATCACCGTGCACCGGACGACCATGCGGGTCATCGACGGGGCACACCGACTCCACGCGGCCAGACTCCGGGGCCGCCACACGATAGCGGCACGGTTCTTCGACGGCGACGAGGCAGAAGCGTTCGTACTCGCCGTCCAGTTGAACGTCGCCCACGGTCTGCCCCTGACCCTGGCCGACCGCAAGCGCGCCGCGGAGCGCATCATCGCCTGGCACGCCCAGTGGTCCGACCGCAGGGTCGCCATGGTCACCGGCATCTCGCCGGGCACCGTGGCGGACATCCGGCGGAGGGTCCTGCGGGAACCGGAGCGGGCGGGCAAGCGCATCGGGCAGGACGGCAGGTTCCGTCCGGTGGACGGCAGCGCGGGACGCATCATGGCGGGCCGTCTGCTCACCGAGAACCCGGGGCTGTCCCTGCGTCAGGTGGCCCGTGCGGCGGGGATCTCCCCGGAGACGGCACGGGACGTGCGCAGCCGCCTCAACAAGGGGGAGGACCTGTTGCCCAGGCAACGGGGGCGCAGGTCCGGCGTCACCGCCCCGCGTGCCGTACCGGAACCGCGCGGGGAGTTCGTTCCCCTGGCGCCCGTGCAGTCAGCGGGCCGGCCCCGGGCGGCACCCGATCCCGATCGGGCCGGACTCGTCAAGCGGCTGAAGGCCGATCCGGCACTGCGCTTCAGCGACACCGGGCGGAACCTGTTGCGCCTGTTCACGCTGCACGCCCTCCAGAACGAGGAGTGGGACGCCCTCATCGACAACGTCCCGCCGCACTGCCGGGACCTGGTCGCCGACCTCGCCCGACAGTTCGCCGACCTCTGGTCGGACTTCGCGGTACGGGTCCAGGAGGACGTCGTGCAGACGGGGTGACCCGCCCCGGACCGCCCGACCTCCCCGCCGTCCGGTGGGGCCTAGGTGTCCAAGCGTGAAATCCGCACACTCGGACGAAGGTCGGGCGAGGAGCGGTCCGCACCGGAAAGGCCCCGGCCCCCCGCCGATCGGCGGGGGGCC
>NZ_JBHXEN010000023.1:0-89292 GCF_042724695.1 Streptomyces sp. NPDC127068
CCTTCGGTGTTTCCGACTCTATCAGATCTTTCCGATCCGATTTCCTCGGTGCTTTCCGGGAGAACGCTTTTCGGCGTTTTCCTTTCCGGCGATTCTGACTCTATCAGACTCTTTCAGGGCCTGACCCCCAGTCAGCGGGGCTTGTCTTTGCGGCTGTTGGGCCGTTCCGACGAGTGAGACTTTAGCGGACTCCTTGGCGTCCCGCTAATCGGGACGGCGCTCTTATCGAACGCGGATTCCTCATTCCGAAAAACACATGCGAAGAGACCGATGACGGATCATCGCTACTTGATGGGTGGAGACGGAATGGCTGTCCGGGGACCGACCGGAGTCGGCGCTCACGTCGGACAGCTCGGAGAACATTACGTACGGGGTCGAGGAGTGTCAAATCCGGGGCGGGGGCTGCTGCCGCCGGTCTGGACGTCGACCAGGGCGTCGGCGAGGGGGGTCCGGTAGTAGAGGACCGAGCGGCCCGCTCGGCGGCGTTCCAGGAGACGGGCGTCGAGGAGCACCTTGAGGTGGCGCCCCACGGTGCCGAGGGCCTGGCCGGTGAGGGCGACCAGGTGCGTGGTGCTCTTGGGGGTGTCGAGGAGCGTGAGGACGTGGGCGCGCACCGGGCCCAGGAGGCGGACCAGGGCGGCGGGTGCGGGGGTGGTCCCGTCGCCGCCGGGGTGGGACGGGGTGAGGAGGGGGCCGGTGCAGGGATAGGTGACGGCGTGGGTCCTGTCGTTCCAGGAGACCCAGCCGTGGTCGGTGGTGACGGGGACGAAGAGGAGCTGGGTGCCGGTGAGGTCGCGGGGCGGGTACTCGTGCACGTTGATCTGGAGGCGGCCGGCGCCGAGCCAGCGCAGTCCGGGGCGCAGCCCGTTCAGTGCGGTGGCCCAGCCGCCCCGGGTGAGGTGTTGGAGGCGGGCGATGACGTCGGCTTCGAGGACGCTGCGGCGGTGCGGCCAGGTGGGGAGGACGGCGCGGGTCCAGACCCAGTGGAGCAGGTCGGCGGTGCGTTCGGGCAGGTCGGGGCGGTCGAGGGCGGGGGGCAGGGGGCCGGGGATGGAGCGGGTGAGGTGAGTGCGGGCCGCTGTGGGGTCGGCGCTGCGGACGGCGTCCAGTTCGGTCTCGAAGGTGGCCGTCGCCTCGTCGGTGGGGGTGTGCTCGCCGGTCGGGGCGGGGGTGAGGAAGTCGGCGAGCCAGTAGCGGCCGAGGGCGGCCCGGATCAGATGGGCGGTGACGGGGTCGGCGGCGAGGCGGGACCGGTAGGCGGGGCGGTGGGCGGCGAGCCAGGCGCGGTCGCCGGGGTGCGTGGCGGTGCCGCGTTCCAGGCTC
This sequence comes from Streptomyces sp. NPDC127068, assembly GCF_042724695.1. Lineage (NCBI taxonomy): Bacteria > Bacillati > Actinomycetota > Actinomycetes > Kitasatosporales > Streptomycetaceae > Streptomyces > Streptomyces sp. NPDC127068. The sequence continues at coordinate 1,324 of NZ_JBHXEN010000023.1, forward strand.
ATCAGCGCGGCGGTGGTCTCGCTGAGCGGGGAGACCACGAAACGGCTCGCGGCCAGGGTGTCCGTGGTGACGTGCCACCAGCCCATGGGTGCTTGCTCCTCGGTCGCGCGGCGCTCGGTTCGAGGGTGTCGTTTCGCCCGGGTGCGAAAGAGTAAGGGTTGCGGGGAGGGGCTGCCCAGACTCCGGGGATGCGGACCTATCGGGAGTTGTTCGGGGTGCCGGAGTTCGCGCCGTTGTTCTGGAGCACCACCTTGAACACGGCGGCGGCGACGGTGAGCGGGCTGGCGTTGGGGGTGTTGGTCTACGGGGCGACGGGCTCGCCGTTGCTGGCGGCGCTGAGCATGTTCGGGGCGTCGTTGGCGCAGGTGGTGGGTGCCGTGTTCCTGATGTCGGCGGCGGACCGGGTGCCGCCGCGGGGCGCGTTGGCGGGGCTGGCCGCGCTGTTCGGGGTGGGGACGGCGGTGCAGGCCGTGCCGGGGATGCCGGTGGGGGCGCTGTTCGTGGTTCTGCTGGGCTTGGGGACGGCGGCGGCGCTGGGCGGCGGGGTGCGGTACGGGTTGCTGAACGAGGTCCTCGCGCGGGACGGGTTCCTGCTGGGGCGGTCGGTGCTGAACATGGTCACCGGGCTGGCGCAGGTCGTCGGTTTCGCGGTGGGCGGGGTGTTGGTGACGGTGCTGTCGCCGCGCGGGACGTTGGTGTTGGGGGCGGTGCTGTACCTGGGGTCGGCGGTGGTGGCGCGGTGCGGGTTGCGGGCGCGGGCGCCGCGGGTGACGGGGCGGGCTTCGGTGGCCGAGACGTGGCGGACGAACCGGTTCCTGTGGTCGTCACGGGCCCGCAGGTGCACGTACCTCGCACTGTGGTTGCCGAACGGGTTGGTCGTGGGGTGCGAGGCGTTGTTCGTCTCCTACGACCCGGGCCGTGCGGGGTGGCTGTTCGCGTGCGCGGCGCTGGGGATGTTCGTGGGGGACGCGGTGGCCGGGCGGTGGGTGCCGCCCCGGTGGCGGGCGCGGATCGACCTGCCGTTGCGGTTGTTGCTGGCGGTGCCGTACGCGGTGTTCCTGTTCGGGCCGCCGTTCGCGGTGGCGCTGGTGGCGGTGACGGTGGCGTCCGTGGGCTTCGCGGCGACGCTGTTGTTGCAGGAGCGGCTGATGGCGATGACCCCGGAGGCGATGGGCGGGCAGGCGCTGGGGCTGCACGGGGCGGGGATGATGACGGCGCAGGGGGTGTGCGCGGGGCTCGCGGGGGCCCTGGCCGAGTGGACTTCGCCGGCCGTGGCGATGGGGGTGTTGGCCTCGGCTTCGGTGGTGGTGACGGTGGCCCTGGTGCCGGGGCTGCGCGGGAGCCCGGTCGGGGCCGGGGCTCCGGGCGGGGCGGGGAGTACGGGCGGCGCCGCGGGGGCCGGGGGTGTGGCCGAGTCGCGGGTGGCCGGGGACGGGGTCGGCTGACGGGGCGGTGGGGGGTCGCCGTTGCGGCGCCGCCTCGTGGGGGCGCCGGGTGGTGGGCCGTCTCGTGGGGGCCCGGGGGCGACGGTCGGCCGGTCGGGGGTGACCCGGGGCGGGACCTGGTGCTCGGTGATGCCCGGTCGTCAGGTGCTGGTGCCGGAGGCGAGTTCGCGGCTGCGGTCGCGGGCCGCTTCGAGGGCGGCGATCAGGGCGGCGCGCACGCCGTGGTTCTCCAGCTCGCGGATGGCGTTGATCGTCGTACCGGCGGGTGAGGTGACGTTCTCACGGAGCTTGACGGGGTGTTCGCCGCTGTCGCGGAGCATCACGGCGGCGCCGATCGCGGCCTGCACGATCAGGTCGTGGGCCTTGTCGCGGGGCAGCCCGAGGAGGATGCCCGCATCGGTCATCGCCTCGACCAGGTAGTAGAAGTACGCGGGTCCGGAGCCGGAGAGGGCCGTGGCGGCGTCCTGCTGACTCTCGGGGACGCGGAGCGTCTTGCCCACCGCGCCGAAGATCTCCTCGGTGTGGGCGAGGTGCTGCGCCGTGGCGTGGGTGCCGGCGGAGATCACGGACATCGCCTCGTCCACCAGGGCGGGGGTGTTCGTCATGACGCGGACCACGGGGGTGCCCTCGGGGAGGCGTTCCTCGAAGAAGGTGGTCGGGATGCCCGCGGCGCCGCTGATCACCAGCCGGTCCGCGGGCAGGTGGGGGGCGAGTTCTTCGAGGAGGGCGCCCATGTCCTGGGGCTTCACCGTCAGGATCAGGGTGTCGGCGCTCTTGGCGGCCTCCTGGTTGCTGACGGGGGTGACTCCGTAACGGGTCCGGAGTTCTTCGGCGCGTTCCGGGCGGCGGGCCGTGACGAGGAGGTCGGCGGGCGGCCAGCCGGACCGGATGACGCCGCTGAGCAGGGCCTCGCCGATCTTTCCGGTGCCGAGGACTGCGACTTTCTGGGGCATGACGGGGCCTTCCGCAGGGTCGTTCGTTGCCGGTCATCCTCGCAGAGGGGGTGCGGCGGTCCGCGGGTGCGGCGGGTGGTCCGTCAGGCGGTGCGGCGGCGGAGGGTCGCCGCGCCGAGGGCGAGGACGAGGAGGGCGCAGCCGGCGACGACGCCGACGTCCCGGAGGAAGGCGTCGGTGACCTCGGGGTGCCTCAGGACCTCGTTCATGCCGTCGACCGCGTAGGACATGGGGAGCACCTGGGAGACGGCCTCCAGGACGGGTTGCATCTCCGCTCGGGGGGCGAACAGTCCGCACAGCAGGAGCTGGGGGAAGATCACGGCCGGCATGAACTGGACGGCCTGGAACTCGGAGGCCGCGAACGCCGAGACGAACAGGCCGAGCGCGGTGCCGAGTACCGCGTCGAGGAGTGCGACGAGCAGCAGCAGCCAGGCGGAGCCGACCACGTCGAGCCCCAGGACCCACAGGGCGAGGCCGGTGGCGAGGGCGGACTGCACGACGGCGACGGCGCCGAAGGCGAGGGCGTAACCGGCGATGAGGTCGGCCTTGGCCATGGGCATCGCGAGGAGCCGTTCGAGGGTGCCGGAGGTGCGCTCGCGCAGGGTCGCGATGGAGGTCACCAGGAACATGGTGATCAGCGGGAAGATGCCGAGGAGTGCGGCTCCGATGGAGTCGAAGGTGCGGGGGCTGCCGTCGAAGACGTAGCGGAGCAGGAACAGCATCAGGCAGGGCACCAGCAGCATCAGGGCGATCGACCGGCGGTCGTGGCGGAGTTGGCGCAGGACGCGGGCGGCGGTGGCGCGGGTGCGGTGGATGTTCACGGGGCTCACTCTCCGTGGGTGGCGGTGCGGGTCAGGGGGCGGGCTGCGGGGCGGCGGGGTCGACCAGGGCGAGGAAGGCGGCTTCGGCGGAGTCGGTGCCGGTCTGCTGGCGCAGGGCCGCGGGGGTGTCGTCGGCGAGGAGGTGGCCGTCGCGCATGAGGAGGAGGCGGTGGCAGCGTTCGGCCTCGTCCATCACGTGGGAGGAGACCAGGATCGTGACGCGGCGTTCGGTGGCGAGTCGGTGGAAGAGGTCCCACAGGTCGCGGCGGAGCACGGGGTCGAGGCCGACGGTCGGTTCGTCGAGGACGAGCAGTTCCGGGGTGCCGAGGAGGGCGACGGCGAGCGAGACCCGGCTGCGTTGGCCGCCGGAGAGCCGGCCGGCGAGGTCGTCGGCGTGCGAGGTGAGGGCGACGTCGGCGAGGGCGCGGGCGACGTGCTGGCGGCGGCGTTCGGCCGCGGCGGGGGCGGGGTCGAGGACGGCCGCGAAGTAGTCGAGGTTCTGGCGGACGCTCAGGTCGTCGTAGACGGACGGGGCCTGGGTGACGTAGCCGACGCGGGGGCGCAGCGGTGGGGTGCCGGCGGGGTGGCCGAGGACGTCGAGGGTGCCGGTGACCTTGGCCTGGGTGCCGACGACGGCCCGCATCAGGGTGGACTTGCCGCAGCCCGAGGGGCCGAGGAGGCCGGTGATCTGGCCGCGGGGGACGGTGAAGGTGAGGTCGTGCAGAACGGTGCGGGTGCCTCGGACGACCCGGAGGGAGTCCGCGCGGACGGCCGGCGACTCCTTCCCGCTTTTATTCATCATGTGATGAATACTGCTCCTGGCGGTGGCACCCGTCAAGCGCTGCGGCTGACTCCGGGGGTGCTCAGGTGCGCCGGCGCTTGGCCGGATGGCCCGCTCGGCGTGCGGTGCGGCGTGCGTACTGGGCGCGTTGCGTCTCGTACTCCGCGCGCAGTCGTTTCTCGCCGGGGGCCTCGGTGAGGGAGCGCAGGAAGTACGCCAGTAGGCCGCCGAGGAATCCGATGGTCCGTACGCCGCGTCCCGCGGAGGGGTCGACGGCCCGGGGCGGGGCCTGGGTGAAGCCGTCCCAAGTGCGACGGAAGGCGAGCGCCGAGCAGACCGTGAACATCAGGACGACCGCCACGTTCACGAAGGGGCCCACCCGTGCGGCGGCCATGCCTTCGTAGGCGAAGCGCAGGACGAGGGCGCCGGCTGCCGTGGCGGCGAGGGAGGCGGTGGTCGCGGTGATGCGGCGGGCTGCGTAGTGCTGGTCGTGGTGCAGCCAGGCGGTGCCGAAGAAGCGGAGGGGGGCGGGCTGGGGGCCCGCGGGTGGGGTCGGGGGCTCGCTCACGGGGTGAGTATCCCGTGCTGGGGCGGGGTGGGCCGGGTGCGGAGTTCGTGCGTGTCGCGTGCGGTGTCCCGTGCGGGTGCGCTGCGGTTTTGCGCAGTTCCCCGCGCCCCTGTCGGGGGCCTTCCGGTCTGCGTGGCGCAGAGGTGCCCCGATCAGGGGCGCGGGGAACTGCGCAAAACCGGGGCGGACGCCGACCGAACAGCGCACCCCGGGCTGGACGTACCAAGGGGCGCGGGGAACCTACCGGTGGGTACGGGTGGGGAAATGCTGCGTGGCCACCGCGCCGTCACCCGTACGGACCCGGTGACCCGCTAGTTTGTTCACTGGTGGTGGGATCTGTTGGCCGTGGACGGATGAGGTGGGAGTCGTGCAGCTCCGGGGCGGGGACCCTGAGGAGATCGGCGGCTACCCGGTGGAGGCGCGCCTCGGTTCCGGGGGCATGGGCACCGTCTTCCTGGCCCGTACCGCATCGGGCCGTCCGGTCGCGATCAAACTCATTCACCAACACTTCGCAGGTGACGAGGAATTCCGCATCCGCTTCCGTCAGGAGGTGTCGGCGGCCCGGCGGGTGAGCGGCGTGTTCACGGCGGCCGTCGTGGACGCCGACTCGGAGGCGCTGCGGCCCTGGATGGCGACCGCGTACATCTCCGGCCCCACGCTCGCGCAGCGGATCGCCGACGAGGGGACGCTGTTCGGTCCCGAGCTGCGCACGCTCGCCATCGGGCTGGCCGAGGCGCTGCGCGAGATCCACCGGGCGGGGGTGATCCACCGGGACCTGAAGCCGTCGAACGTGGTCCTCTCCCCCGACGGGCCGCGGGTCATCGACTTCGGCATCTCCCGTGCTTCGGGCAACCAGACCCTCACGATGACCGGGCGGGTGATAGGGACCCCGCCCTTCATGTCGCCGGAACAGTTGCAGACGCCGCGGGCGGTCGGGCCCGAGTCCGACGTGTTCTCGCTGGCGACGCTCCTGGTGTTCGCCGCGACCGGGCAGGGCCCCTTCGACGCGGACAGCCCGTACATGACCGCGTACCAGGTGGTGCACGAGGCGCCCGATCTGAGTGCGGTGCCCGCGGTGTTGCGGGAGGTGGTGGAGCCGTGTCTGACCAAGGTGGCGAAGGGGCGGCCGTCCGCCCACGAGTTGTTGGTGGCGTTGCGCGGGCTCCCCGAGGACCTGGGGTCGTCGTCCGCGCCGATGGCCGAGTTGAAGACCTTGCCGGGGACCCGGCGGTCGGGCGTTCCCGGTCCGCCGGACGGGTGGGACCTCGGGTCCGTCACCGATGACACCCCGGGTTCGACACCGGGTTCGCTACCGGGTTCGGCAGCGGGCGATGACGTCTCCGGACCCGGTGCCGCCTCCGGTTCCGGTGCCCGCTCCGGTCGGCGCCGGGCGTCCCGCAAGCGTCGCCGGTTCCTGGGCGCGGGCGTCGTGACCGCGCTGGTCACCGCGCTGGTCGTCGCCGGGGTGGTGGTGCTCGGATCGGGCGGCGCGGACCGGCCGGAGGCGGGCGGGGGGCGCGAGACGCCGGCCCGGGGGCAGGGGGTCAGCGGGAGTGCGGCACCGCTGCCGGCCGGGTTCGCCCCGTGGCGCAAGACCGTGCGCGGAGGACAGCAGCTCGGTGACGAACTGCGCTGTGTGGCGGCCGGCGGTGACGACCTGTTCTGCGGGGGCGGCGGCGTGGTGGCCGCCCGGCTGCGCGCCTCCGACGGCAGGGTGCTGTGGCGCACGACGTATCCGGGCGTCCCCATGCAGGGGCTGCACCTGATCGGGGTGACCGGGGGTTCCGGCAAGGGCCTCGCGGGCCGTACCGTCCTCGGTTACCACCTGCCCAAGGCGGGCTCCGAGCGCACCGAGGTGGTCGCGCTCGACGCGGCGAGCGGCGAGGAGCTGTGGCGGACCCGGGTCGGCACCAAGGCCACGTACCTGCTGCGGGAGCCGCAGCACGCGGTGCTGACCGGGTCCACCGTGCTGACCGTGGACCCGGGGTCCACCCGGTTCGAGGCGCGTTCGGCGCGCGACGGACAGCTGTCCTGGACGACTGCGCTGCCCAGCGGTTCGTGGTGCGCGCCCTTCCCGGCGGGCGGGAAGGCGTACGCGATGTGCGCCCCGTCGACGCAGGTCACGCTGGGCCGCCCGGCCGAGGTGGGGTTCCACACGCTGGACCCGAACGGCGGCGCCCTGGGGCGGGCGGTGACCGCGGACGGCGCGTTGCGGCCGGTGGGCGCGCTCGGCGGCAGGCTGCTGCTGGTGCGGGAGGCGGCGGGCGCTGGGGAGACGGGCTTCTCGCAGGTGGTCCGGCTGGACATGGCCACCGGCCGCCGGGAGGCCGATCGGCTCCGCGGGTACGGGGGCACGGTGCCGGGCTTCGCGGACGGCACGCTCTACTTCACCTCGCCCACCGGGGAGGTGAGCGCGGTCGACCCGGGAACGGGACGGCGGAAGTGGCACACGCGGACCGCCGCGGAGTGGGCCTCGGCCCCGCTCGCCGCGGGCGGGGTGCTGTACGTGGGGTCGGCGACCGGTCGGGTCACCGCGCTGGACGCGCGGAAGGGTTCCGAGCTGTGGTCGACGTCCCCGCACGCGCAGAGCCCGGGCGGGTTCACCGGTTCGAGCCCCCGGCTCACCCTGGTGGGCCGGGTGTTGGTGGCGGCAGCGGCCGACAACACCCTGTCGGCGTTCGACCTGGCGCAGCCGCCCCGGATTCCGTGAGGCGGTGCGCCACGGGCGGTGCCCCTGCCGCGGAGCGTGGCTCCGCGGCAGGGGCACCGTCAGTGGTCGGGCCGGGTCAGGGGCATTCCGGGCGGACGAAGCCGTCGTTGCCCGTCTGGACGTAGGCGTCGGACACGTAGCGTCCGTTGCCGATCTTGTCCCAGATGTTGGTGGTGCCGAGGGGCCCGGTGATCGTGGTGCCGCGCTTCTGGCAGGTGATCGAGACCCGGGTGCCGCCCGCGATCTGGACCACCACCGGGTACGAGAGGCCGGGGCCGCTGCGCGCGTTCACCGTGGCCACCACGAGGTAGGTGGTGGCCCTCGCGGCCTGGGCGGCGACGGTGTCGCCGCCCACCTGATCGGGACCGGCGCCGAGTGTCGTGATCTTTTCGCTCATGTGTTCCTCCCCCGAGGAGCGTGACGGGTGGTTCCGGCCACGCACGGCAGGGCCGCACGTACCGGTGATACCTCCCCCTGACTGGTGCCCACCCATGTGGGACACATAAGAAGACGCCCCTCACGGGTGCGTAGTTGCACCGTGAGGGGCGTAAGTCTCCCGGGATTTTCGGGGGATTCCCGTGACGCCCGGGAGACGCAGCGTGCGCCCCGCCGGACGGCCCGGCGGTTCAGCCCAGCTTGCTCACATCGCGCACGGCGCCCTTGTCGGCGCTGGTCGCCATCGCCGCGTAGGCGCGCAGCGCGGCCGAGACCTTGCGCTCGCGCTGCTTCGGCTCGTACACGCCACCGAGTGCTTCACGCCGTTCGGCGAGCGTGTCCTCGTCCACCAGGAGGTCGATCCCGCGGTTCGGGATGTCGATGCGGATGAGGTCGCCGTCCTGGACCAGGGCGATCGTGCCGCCGGAGGCCGCCTCGGGGGACGCGTGGCCGATGGACAGGCCGGAGGTGCCGCCGGAGAAGCGGCCGTCGGTGACCAGGGCGCACACCTTGCCCAGGCCGCGGCCCTTGAGGAACGAGGTCGGGTAGAGCATCTCCTGCATGCCGGGGCCGCCGCGGGGGCCCTCGTAGCGGATGACGACGACGTCGCCGGCCTTGATCTCCTTGCGGAGGATCTTGTCGACGGCCTCGTCCTGGGACTCGCAGACCACGGCCGGGCCCTCGAACGTCCAGATGGACTCGTCCACGCCCGCGGTCTTCACGACGCAGCCGTCGACGGCGAGGTTGCCCTTCAGCACGGCGAGGCCGCCGTCCTGGGAGTAGGCGTGCTCGACGTCGCGGATGCAGCCGTGCGCCGCGTCGGTGTCCAGGGTGTCCCAGCGTTCGGACTGGGAGAACGCCTCGGCGGAGCGTCGGCAGCCGGGGGCCGCGTGCCAGAGTTCGACGGCCTCGTCGGAGGCGCTGCCGCCCCGGACGTCCCAGTCGTCGAGCCACTGCTTGATGGACGGGGAGTGCACGGTGTGGACGTCCTCGTTGAGGAGTCCGCCCCGGTACAGCTCGCCGAGGATCGCGGGGATGCCGCCGGCGCGGTGCACGTCCTCCATGTAGTACGTGGTGGTGGGCGCGACGTTCGGGGCGATCTTGGCCAGGCAGGGGACCCGGCGGGAGACGGCGTCCATGTCGGCGAGGCCGTACTCCAGCTCGGCCTCCTGGGCGGCGGCCAGCAGGTGGAGGATGGTGTTGGTGGAGCCGCCCATCGCGATGTCCAGCGCCATGGCGTTCTCGAACGCGGCGTGCGTGGCGATGTTGCGGGGCAGGACCGAGTCGTCGTCCTGCTCGTAGTGGCGGCGGGCCAGCTCGACCACCGTGGCGCCGGCCCGCTCGTAGAGGGCGCGGCGGGCGGTGTGGGTGGCGAGGACGGAGCCGTTGCCGGGCAGGGAGAGCCCGATCGCCTCGGTGAGGCAGTTCATCGAGTTGGCGGTGAACATGCCGGAACACGAGCCGCAGGTGGGGCAGGCGTTCTCCTCGATGCGGAGGATGTCCTCGTCGGAGATGCTCTCGTCGACGGCGTCGGCGATGGCGTTGACCAGATCGAGCTTGCGGACCGTGCCGTCGACCAGGGTGGCCTGGCCGGCTTCCATGGGACCGCCGGAGACGAAGATCGTGGGGATGTTGAGGCGGAGCGCCGCCATCAGCATGCCGGGGGTGATCTTGTCGCAGTTGGAGATGCAGATGAGGGCGTCGGCGCAGTGGGCCTCCACCATGTACTCGACGCTGTCGGCGATCAGGTCGCGGGAGGGCAGCGAGTAGAGCATGCCGCCGTGGCCCATGGCGATGCCGTCGTCCACGGCGATGGTGTTGAACTCGCGCGGGACGGCCCCGGCGGCCTTGATCGCCTCGCTGACGATCCGGCCCACGGGCTGGAGGTGGGTGTGGCCGGGGACGAACTCGGTGAAGGAGTTGGCGACCGCGATGATCGGCTTGCCGATGTCCTCGCTGGCTACCCCGGAGGCGCGCATCAGGGCGCGGGCACCTGCCATGTTGCGGCCGTGGGTGACAGTGCGGGACCTCAGCTCGGGCATCGTCGCTCGCTCCTTCTGGGTGGCTCCGCGCGCGGCTGCGCGGGGCCGGTCAAGGCAGGTATGGCTGTGCCGAGCCTACGCCGGCCCTCCAAGATCCGGACAGGAGTTTCCGGAATGTGAGACGGATGTCTCGGAGGTCGAACGGGTCGGCCAGCGCCGCACCACTCGTCGGTACGGCCTCTCACCTGCGTGTACGGGGCTACGGGGGCTACGGGACTACAGGGCCACGGGAGTGCGCGGCCGGACGCGGGCACGACCCCGAACGCGGGTGGGTACGCGTACGGGCGCCGCAACGGGTGTGCGGCCATGCGGTTCGCGCCGGATCGTGCGCCGGGGTGCGTACGGGGCGGGGTGTGCTCCTGGGCGCACGGTCCGTGCCGCCGGGCGGGCGTCCGGTGCGGAAGGGTGGTTCCGTACGGAAGGGTCCGGTACGGAAAGTGTGTCACGTGCGGGACGCGGGTCCCGTACCGGTCGGGTCCGGGCCGGGTTCCGTCCCCGGGTGCGCATCGGCGGTCGCGGGCGGCGTCGGCGGCGGTGCGGCCTCGGTCAGGTAGCGCTGGAGGGTGGGCGCGACCATCGTCACGATCTCCTCCGGGTCGGCGCTCGCCATCGGCTCCACCTGGATCACGTACCGCAGGATGGCGATGCCGATCATGTGCGAGGCGGCGAGCTCCGCGCGGAACCGTGGATCGGGCACGTCGAGTTCCCGGGCGATCCGCTCCAGCAGCTGCCGCAGCACGAAGCCCCGCAGGACCTTGGCGGCGGCCTCGTGGGTGAGGGCGGAGCGGACCACCGCGAGCAGCGGGGCCCGGGTCGTCGGGTTCTCCCAGATGCCGAGGAAGTGCCGGGCCAGCCGCTCGCCGATGCCCTCGCTGCCCGCGCCGAGCACCGAGGCGACCGTCACCGCCGGCTCCAGGGAGACCTCGATGGCCGCGGCGAAGACCTCGTCCTTCGTACCGAAGTAGTGGTGCACCAGCGCCGGATCGACCCCGGCGGCCTTGGCGATCTGCCGTACGGACGTCTTGTCGTAGCCGCGGGCCGAGAACTCCTCGCGGGCCGTGCGCAGGATCAGCTCCCGGGTGTCCGGGCCGTGCGCGGCCTCACCGCGGGAGGGGCGGCCCCGGCGGCGCGGGGTGGCGGAGGTCACGGGCGGCGCGCCCCCCGGTGCGGGTCCACGGCGCCGGGGTCCGGGACGCGGGCGAGGTGGCGGCGCGCGAAGGCCAGCGCCTCGGCGAGATCGGCCTCGCGTTCGGCGCTGGACATCGCACGACGCGTGTTGACCTCGACGACCACGTGGCCGTCGAAGCCGCTGCGCGTCAGGCGCTCCAGGAACGCGGCGCACGGCTGGTCACCGCGGCCGGGCACCAGGTGTTCGTCCTTGGCGGAGCCGAAGCTGTCGGCGAGGTGCACGTGCCCCAGCCGCCCGCCCATCCGGTCGGCCATGACCAGGGCGTCGGAACGGGAGGTCGCCGCATGGCTGAGGTCCAGCGTGAAGTGCGGGTAGTCCTCCTTGGTGACGTCCCAGTCGGGTGCGTAGGCGAGCGCCTCGCGGTCGCGGTAGCGCCAGGGGTACATGTTCTCCACGGCGAACCGGACGTCCGTCTCGTCGGCCATCCGCTGCACGCCCCGGACGAAGTCACGGGCGTACTGGCGCTGCCAGCGGAAGGGCGGGTGCACCACGACGGTCGCGGCGCCGAGGCGCTCGGCGGCGGCCCTGGCCCGCTGGAGCTTGGTCCACGGGTCGGTGGACCACACCCGCTGGGTGATCAGCAGACAGGGCGCGTGCACCGCGAGGACGGGCACCCCGTAGTGGTCCGACAGCCGGCGCAGCGCCTCCACGTCCTGGCTGACCGGGTCGTTCCACACCATGACCTCGACGCCGTCGTAGCCGAGGCGCGCGGCGACCTCGAAGGCCGTCGCCGTCGACTCCGGATAGACCGAGGCCGTCGACAGGGCGACCTTCGCGTCCGGAACGCGCGCCTTCTGTTCTGCCACGAGCACAGCGTACGGGGGTCCGGAACCCTCCGGGGCGCCCCCGGGGTTCCGGCCCCGCCGCCGGGTGCGCGGCACCGTCAGGGCAGCTCCGCGGTCGGGTGGCTCGGCGTCCGGGAGTTCGGCAGGTGGTCGAGGTGACGCAGGATGACGCCCTCGCGCAGGGCCCAGGGGCAGATCTCGACCGTCTCCAGACCGAACAGGTCCAGCGCCGCTTCGGCGACCAGCGCGCCCGCGAGCAGCTGCCCCGCCCGGTTCTCGGAGACGCCCGGCAGCCCGGCCCGTTCCGCGGAGGTCATCGCGGCCAGCTTCGGCACCCAGCCCTCCAGCGAGCTGCGCCGCAGCTCCCGCTGCACGTACTCCCCCTCGGCGCCGCGCGCGGCGCCCGCGATCCGGGCGAGCTGCTTGAACGTCTTCGAGGTGGCGACGGCGTGGTCGGCGCCCCCGAGGCGGGTGAACTCCCCGACCGTCCGGGCGATCTGCGCCCGCACGTGCCGCCGCAGGGCCCGCACGTCCGCCGGGTCGACCGGGTCGTCGGGCAGCCACCCGGCGGTGAGCCGCCCGGCGCCCAACGGCAGCGAGGCGGCGGCGTCGGGTTCCTCGTCTATGCCGTACCCGATCTCCAGGGAACCGCCCCCGATGTCGAGGACCAGCAGCTTCCCGGCCGACCAGCCGAACCAGCGGCGGGCGGCCAGGAACGTCAGCCGGGCCTCCTCCTCGCCGGTGAGGACCTTGAGCTCGACACCGGTCTCCTCGCGCACCCGGCGCAGCACCTCGTCGGCGTTGCTCGCCTCCCGGACCGCGGAGGTGGCGAACGGCAGCAGCTCCTCGACGCCCTTGTCCTCGGCCGCCTGGAGCGCCTCGTGGATCGTGGAGACCAGCCGGGCGACGCCGTCCTCGCCGATCGCGCCCTGGGCGTCCAGGAGCTGGGCGAGCCGCAGCTCCGCCTTGTGGGAGTGCGCGGGCAGCGGGCGCGCACCGGGGTGCGCGTCCATCACCAGCAGATGAACCGTGTTCGAGCCCACATCCAGGACACCAAGTCTCATGAGCGCCAACGCTACTGTGCGCTCGGGCACCGGCCCGCCACACGTGACGCTCGGCACGCATACCCTTGATGTGTGCCAAAGACGAAAAAGGCGAAGCGCGAGGAATCGACCGGTCCGTCCGCCCAGGACCCGACCGCCGCCCAGGACCCGACCGCCGGCAAGGCGGCGAAGGCCGGGCGCGGCGGCAAGGGCGCGCTACCGGTGGCCGGCCGGTCCGGTGGCGCCGCGGTGCCCGACGAGAAGGGCATCGACTTCGCGCGGGCCTGGGTCGAGTTCCCCGACCCGGCCGACGACGAGCAGGTGTTCCGCTGTGACCTGACCTGGTTGACCTCCCGCTGGACCTGCATCTTCGGCAGCGGCTGCCAGGGCATCGAGGCCGGGCGCGCGGACGACGGCTGCTGCACCCTGGGCGCGCACTTCTCCGACGAGGAGGACGAGGTCCGGGTCGCCGGTCACGTGGCGCGGCTCACCCCCGAGATGTGGCAGCACCACGAGGTCGGCAACCGGGCGGTCGAGGACGGGGGCGGCTGGGTCCAGGAGGACGAGGACGGGGACCGGCAGACGCGGCGCTGGAAGGGGTCCTGCATCTTCCAGAACCGTCCCGGCTTCGCGGGGGGCGCGGGCTGCTCGCTGCACATCCTCGCCCTCAAGGAGGGGCGCGAGCCGCTGGAGACCAAGCCGGACGTGTGCTGGCAGCTGCCGGTCCGGCGGACGTACGAGTGGATCGACCGGCCCGACGACACCCGCGTCCTCCAGGTGTCGATCGGCGAGTACGACCGCCGGGGCTGGGGTCCGGGCGGCCACGACCTGCACTGGTGGTGCACCTCGGCGACCTCCGCGCACGGTGCGGGCGACCCGGTGTACGTGACGTACCGGGCGGAGCTGACGGAGCTGATGGGCAAGGACGGCTACGACCGGCTGGTCGAGCTGTGCGAGCAGCGGCTCGCCTCGCGGCTGCCGCTGCTCGCGCCGCACCCCGCCGACCCGGCGCGGCCCGCCGGGCGCTGAGGCCGCGCCGGCGGGGCCGCTCAGCCTGCGGGCCCGCTGCCGTCCGGTGGGGGTCGCCCGGTGCCGCCGGGCGGATCGCCGCCGGTCCCGTCCGTTCCCCCGGGGGTGCCCGGCGCGCCCGTCCCGGTCCCGGGTTCCGGGGGTGCGGGCGTTCCCGGGTCGGGCGGCGGGGCGGAGTGCGTGGCGGTGGGCGGGGGGCTCGGCCGCGGGGTCGGTCCGCCGCCCGAGGTGTCGGAGCCGCCGGTGGGGCCGGACGGGCCCGGCGTCCCGGACGCGGGGGGACGCGGGACCGCACCCTGCCCCCGGACGACCACGAACGCACCGGCGGGGTCCAGGGAGATCCGGGCCGTCCAGGAGCCGGGCGGTTCGGCCCGCGGGTCGAGGTGCACCCGGAGGACGACGGCGTCACCGGGTGCGAGGGTGCCCGTGGTGCGGGAGAGCCGGAGCCAGTGGGCGTGCGCGGTGGCGGACCAGGGCACCGGGGCGTCCCCGAGGGCGGTGAGGACGAGGGTGGTGGCGCCGCCCCGGCAGTGGACGGCGACGCCGAGCCGGTCGGCGCCGGGGACGACCCCCTCCGGGGTGATGACCTCGGCGGACACCCGGGCCGGGCTGCCGGGCGGGTCCGCCGTGACGGGGGTGTCGCCGTAGCCCCCCGTCTTCCCGGCCGGGCCCGGATCGCCCCGGCCGGACGGGACGTCGGGCGCCTGCTCGGTGCCGGTCCCGCCGATCCGCTCCACCTCGCTGGCGGTGGTGGGGGCGCCGTCGGCGCTCCGCGGCTGGTCGCGGGTGGTCCACAGGGCCAGCACCGGCGCGGCGACCACCGTGGCGACGACGGTCGTGGTCACCGCGCGGGCCCGTAGCCGGTCCCGACGGTCGGTGTGCTCCTGCGGGGCTAGCGGGAACCCCCGGCGGTCGAAGCGGGGCGCCCCGCGCCGGGCGCGCGGGGCGTGCGCCATGGCCGCCCGGACCTCGGGGCGGGGCGCCGTCAGTATCGGCAGCGCCGCGGGGGTCACGCTGGTCCCGGGCCAGGCGTCCGGCCGGGCGCGTTCGGCGGCGCGGCGACAGAGCGGACAGTCGTCCACGTGGCGGACCAGCTGTCCGCGCAGGGTGGGGTCGAGGAGGACCCGGTCGTCCTCGGCGAGCCCGGACGCGCCGGGGCACGAGCCGGCTCGCACGACGGTGAGGGCGGTCCGGGTGCGCTCCACCTCGCAGGCGGCGGAGGCGAGCAGGTCACGGGTGCGTCCGGTGTCGAGGCCGAGGACGGCGGCCACCTCGTGGGCGGTGAGTTGGTGGCGCACGGCGAGTTCGAGCGCTTCGCGCTGCTCGGGGGTGGTTCCGGCCGCCTCCGGCCAGGCGAGCAGGGCGAGTTCGCGGTGCCGCGCGCGGACCGTGCCCCCGGCCGGCCCGGCGGCCCCCGCCCCGGCCCCGGCCCCCGGCCCCGCCCCGGGACCTGATCCCGTCGGATCGGGCGCAGGCGGATCGGGCGCGGCTGTGGCGTCCGCGGTCACGGCATCCGCGGTCGTCACGTCCGCGGTCGTGGCATCCGCGGTCACGGCGTCCGCGGTGGGGAGCGGGGCCCGGTGTCGGCCCGGTATCCGGCTGCCTTGACGTTTCTTCTTCTCGGCCGACTTGCCGTTGCGCACCTCCGCGAGGCGCCGCAGGCACGTCCAGCGCGCGAGGGCGTAGAGCCAGGCCCTGCGTTCCGCCTCGGCGGCGGGTCCGCGGGCCCGCCGCCGTTCGGCCAGTACGAGGACCTCACCGAGGGCGACCGCCGCGGCCTCGTGGTCGCACAGCACGGAGAGGCAGTACGTGAACAGCCCGTCGAGGTGCGGCTCGTGGCGCGGGGACGGGCGGGGGGCCGGGCCCCCCTTCCGGGAGCCGGCCCGCTGGTGCGCGGACCTCGGTGCCCGGTGTGCTCCGGTGGTGCGGGCGGGGTGGCCCGCCCTGCTGCTCGTCACGCGTGCGACCGTAAGCGGCCCTCCACGGCCTCTCCCGCACCTTGAGCGCATTTAACCCGTACGGGTGATGGGGTCCCTCGAAAGGGGAGCTGTCAGCGGGTGCGGCTACGGTTCGGTGCATGGCTGCCCGTACGAAGACCGCGAAGGACCGTCCGTCCTACCGTTGCACCGAGTGCGGCTGGCAGACGGCCAAGTGGCTCGGCCGCTGCGCCGAGTGCCAGGCGTGGGGCACCGTCGAGGAGTACGGCGCGCCCGCCGTCCGCACCACGGCGCCCGGCCGGGTGACCACCTCCGCCGTGCCGATCGGGCAGGTCGACGGCCGGCAGGCCACCGCGCGCTCCTCGGGCGTACCGGAGTTGGACCGGGTGCTGGGCGGCGGTCTGGTGCCCGGCGCCGTGGTGCTGCTGGCGGGTGAGCCGGGCGTCGGCAAGTCCACGTTGCTGTTGGACGTCGCGGCGAAGTCGGCCAGCGAGGAGCACCGCACGCTGTACGTGACCGGCGAGGAGTCCGCGAGTCAGGTGCGGCTGCGGGCGGACCGCATCCACGCGATCGACGACCACTTGTACCTCGCGGCCGAGACGGACCTGGCGGCGGTCCTCGGCCATCTGGACGCGGTGAAGCCGTCCCTGCTGATCCTGGACTCGGTGCAGACGGTGGCCTCCCCGGAGATCGACGGCGCGCCCGGGGGGATGGCGCAGGTCAGGGAGGTCGCCGGGGCGCTGATCCGGGCGTCCAAGGAGCGCGGGATGTCGACGCTGCTGGTGGGGCACGTCACCAAGGACGGCGCCATCGCGGGCCCGCGGCTGCTGGAGCACCTGGTGGACGTGGTCCTCCAGTTCGAGGGCGACCGGCACGCCCGGCTGCGGCTGGTGCGCGGGGTGAAGAACCGGTACGGGACCACCGACGAGGTGGGCTGCTTCGAACTGCACGACGAGGGCATCACCGGTCTGGCGGACCCGTCGGGCCTGTTCCTGACCCGGCGCGACGAGCCGGTTCCTGGCACCTGTCTGACGGTCACCCTGGAGGGCCGCCGCCCGCTGGTCGCGGAGGTGCAGGCGCTCACCGTGGACTCGCAGATCCCCTCTCCGCGGCGCACCACCTCGGGGCTGGAGACCTCGCGGGTGTCCATGATGCTGGCGGTGCTGGAGCAGCGGGGCCGGATCAGCGCGCTGGGCAAGCGGGACATCTACTCGGCGACGGTCGGCGGGGTGCGGCTGTCGGAGCCGGCCGCCGACCTCGCGATCGCGCTCGCCCTCGCCAGCGCGGCCAGCGACAGCCCCCTGCCGAAGAACCTGGTGGCGATCGGGGAGGTGGGGCTCGCCGGGGAGGTCCGGCGGGTGACGGGGGTGCAGCGCAGGCTCTCGGAGGCCCATCGGCTCGGCTTCACCCACGCCCTCGTACCAGCCGATCCGGGGAAGGTCCCGGCGGGCATGAAAGTGACCGAGGTGGCGAACATGGGGGACGCCCTGCGGGTGCTGCCGAGGAGTCGTAGGGGAGAGGCCCCGCGGGAGTCCGAGCACCGCCGGTAGACTTTGCCCCGGTCTCGCCCGTCCGTACGAACCCGGGCGCCCCCAGAACCGCGACCGGAGGAGAGCAGTGGCAGCCAACGACCGGGCAGCGGCTCCCGGAAAGTCCGGCGGGAGCGGCGACGGCCTGATGCGGGCCGCCCTGAGCGCGGTGGCGCCGGGCACGGCCCTGCGGGACGGACTGGAGCGCATCCTCCGCGGCAACACGGGCGGACTGATCGTCCTCGGGTTCGACCGGAACGTCGAAGCGATGTGCAGCGGCGGCTTCGTGCTGGACGTCGAGTTCACGGCGACGCGCTTGCGCGAGCTGTGCAAGCTGGACGGCGGCATCGTCATCGACAAGGACATCACCAAGATCCTCCGGGCGGGCGTGCAGCTCGTCCCGGACCCGACGATCCCGACCGAGGAGACCGGTACCCGGCACCGCACGGCGGACCGGGTCAGCAAGCAGGTCGGCTACCCGGTGGTGTCGGTGTCGCAGTCGATGCGGCTGATCGCCCTGTACGTGGGCGGGCAGCGGCGGGTGCTGGAGGACTCGGCGGCGATCCTGTCCCGGGCGAACCAGGCGCTGGCGACGCTGGAGCGCTACAAGCTGCGGCTGGACGAGGTGGCGGGCACCCTGTCGGCGCTGGAGATCGAGGACCTGGTGACGGTCCGGGACGTGAGCGCGGTCGCCCAGCGGCTGGAGATGGTGCGCCGGATCGCCACCGAGATCGCCGAGTACGTGGTGGAGCTGGGCACGGACGGTCGGCTGCTCGCCCTCCAGCTGGACGAGTTGATCGCGGGCGTCGAACCGGAGCGGGAGCTGGTGGTGCGGGACTACGTTCCCGAGCCCACGGCGAAGCGGTCCCGCACGGTGGACGAGGCGCTGTTCGAGCTGGACGCGTTGACCCATGCGGAGCTGCTGGAACTGCCCACGGTGGCCCGTGCGTTGGGTTACACCGGTTCGCCGGAGGCGCTGGACACGGTGGTGTCGCCGCGCGGGTTCCGGCTGTTGGCGAAGGTGCCGCGGCTGCCCGGCGCGATCATCGACCGGCTGGTGGAGCACTTCGGCGGGCTCCAGAAGCTGTTGGCCGCGAGCGTGGACGACCTCCAGGCCGTCGACGGGGTCGGTGAGGCACGGGCCCGCAGTGTCCGCGAGGGGCTGTCGCGGCTCGCGGAGTCGTCCATCCTGGAACGCTACGTCTGACCCGTCCGCCCGATGACGCAACCGGCGTCCCGCCCGTGGGGGCGGAGCCGGACGGGGGGGGCGCTCGGGTCGCCTCGGTGTGCGGTTCCGCGGGCGATGTGGGCGTTTCACCCCTCCGTACGACCGGCGTCCGACCGGCGTCCGCATGGCGGGAAGCCGCCAATCCGCGGGGGTCTCCGCGGCCCGCGCCGCACCCGCCGAACGGCGGGCCGCCGGCCGGTCCGGCCCGCGCTCGGTCCCCTGCGGCGGGCTCAGTCCTTGCGCAGGACGAACGAGGTGCGCGCGGTCGCGAGGCCGGGGGCCTCGGCCTCGACCAGATACGTTCCGGGGGCCGCCGAGCCGGCGGGGGCCGTGGCGCACTCGGGGGCGCTCTGCTTGCGGTTCCACTCCAGGGTGCGGGTGGCGGATTCGTTGGCGGGGACCCGTAGCAGCAGGCTCTTCGCGTCCTTCGCGCAGTGGTCGGAGGCCCAGACGTCCTTGTCGCCGTCGGACTGGGTGATCGTCACCACGGCCCGCTCGGCGCCGAGGTCGACCTTGCAGTCGGCGTCGGAGGAGTTCTCCGCGATCAGCCGGAACTTCGGGGTCTGCCCGGGGGTGTAGGTGTTCTCGACGCTGCGCAGCGTCAACTTCACCGCGGCGGACGTGCAGTTGGGCAGGTTGGACCCGGCCGGCAGCCGCTGCCCCGAGCCCGCGCCACCCGTACCGCTGGCGCCCTCGCCGTCCCCGGAGCCGTCCGTACCGTCGCTGCCGCCCGTACCGCCGGACGAGCCGCCGTCGGAGCCGGACGAGCCGCCGGACCCCTCACCGGTGTCCGTGCCGGCCGTGGCGCCCGGGGAGTGCGTGCCGCCGGAGCCGCCGGAACCGGACTCGTCCCGTCCGCCCGGCTTCTCGCTGATCGCCGGGCCGGAGCCGGAGGGCCCGGGGGTGATGGACGCCACGGGGTTCTTGTCGCCGGAGCCGTTGGTCTTGTCCCCGTTGCCGCCCCCGCCGCTGGTGCTGACCATCCAGATGATCAGCAACGCCAGCACGGCGGCCAGGCTCAGCAGAATCGCCCTCCGCCGCCAGTAGATGTTGGAGGGAAGCGGCCCGACCGGATTGCGCAGAGATCCCACGGCGGCAACTGTACGAGAGATCGGCGGCTTCTCCCGCCCCACCCGCCGCCCCCGGGGCAACTTTTCCGGATCATCATCCCGGAGACGGACCGTCACCGTCCCCCGGGACCCTGTCTTTCGTCAGGTGGGAGCCCTGACGATCGCTGGGTGTGACGGGCGGGGCCGGTTCCGTACGGTCCGTGACCATGACGGATTTCAGTGAAGAGCTGTACCTGGACATCACCTCGCTGGCCCGGGATTCCCCCTCCTGGCTCCAACACGCCGCGGAAATAGGCACGGAGGCGGGGATCGTCGTCTTCGTGGCGCTGTTCGTGGCGGCCTGGTGGCGGGTGCGGCGGTCGACGGGACGTCCGCTCGCCGCGGCCCTGCTGGCGCCCGTCGCCACCGGTGTCGCCTACGTGCTGAGCGAGGTGGCGAAGACCGTGTTCGACCAGGACCGGCCGTGCCGGTCGGTGGCGGGCGCGGCGGCGTCCCTGGTGGCGTGCCCGGAGCGGGGGGACTGGTCGTTCCCCAGCAACCACGCCACGATCGCGGGGGCTTCGGCGGTGACGCTGGCGCTGGTCTGGCGGGGCCTGGTGTGGGTCACCGTGCCGCTGGCGCTGCTGTTGGCGTTCTCCCGGGTCTTCGTGGGCGTGCACTTCCCGCACGACGTGGTGGTCGGCCTGGTGCTGGGGGCGGTCGTGGCGCCGCTCGTCCTGCGGCTGGCGACCGCGCCCGCCGCCCGGGTGCTCGACTCCGTACGGCACCGGGGGCGGGGGCGGCACACGGCGGGTCACTGAGCCCCGGAGTCGGTGAGCCCCGCCTCGTACGCCACGATCGCCGCCTGGACGCGGTTCCTGACGGACAGTCGGTCCAGGATGGCGCTCACGTACGCCTTGACGGTGCCCTCCACCAGGTGCAGCCGGGCGGCGATCTCGGGATTGGAGAGCCCGGCGCCGAGCAGCGCGAGCACCTCCCGTTCGCGGGGCGTGAGGAGGTCCGTGCGGGCCCGGGCGGTGGTGGCGCGGGTGAGTCGGACGGCGCCGAGGTGGTCGATGACGTGGCGGGCGACCTTCGGCGAGAGGAACGCCGCCCCGGCCGCCACCGCCCTTACTCCCGCGAGGAGTTCGTGCGGGTCCCCGGACTTCAGCAGGAAGCCGGTGGCGCCCCCGCCGAGGGCCCGGGCGACGTACGCGTCCTCGGAGAAGGTGGTCAGGATCGCGACGGCGGTGCCGGGGACGCTCCGCAGCACTTCCTCGGCGGCGGCGAGCCCGTCGAGCCGGGGCATGCGGATGTCCAGCAGCGCCACGTCCGGACGGTGCGCCAGGGCGAGCCGGACCGCCTCGTGACCGTCCCCCGCCTCGGCGACCACGTCGATGCCGTCGTCGGCGGCGAGGATCGCCCGGACGCCCGCGCGGATCATCGCCTCGTCGTCGGCGAGCAGCACCCTGACCGGTTCGTTCGGTCCGTTCGGTCCGTTCATGGGAGAGTCCCCTCCTCCGCGAGCCGCGCCCGCGGGACCACGTCCTTGGCGACCAGGACGCCGTCCCGGTCGAAGCAGAGCCTGAAGTGTTCGACCATCGTGAAGAGCTCCCCGTCCGCCCGGTAGTAGTGGCACTCACCGGCCGCCGCGGGCCGCGGGGGCGCACGGTCCACCGGGGGGTCGGAGGCCGTCCGGTCGGGGAGTGCGGGGCGCAGTTGGTCCAGGGTCGCGCCGGGGCGCAGCGCGGCGTACGCCGCGGGCTCCAGTACGGAGTGCGCCTGGGCGTACGCGTACCAGGCGAGCGCCCCGCCGAAGAACAGCGCGCCGAGGGCCGGCACGACGACGACGGCCGGCACCCGGCGGAGCCGGTCCAGGCGACTCCGGTACGGGGTCCGTGCGCCGTCGCCGGCGGCTGACCGTCCGGGCAGCCGGGCGTGGACGCGGAAGCCGGTGCCGTGGCGGCCCGCGGTGAAGGTCCCGCCGAGCGCGGTGACCCGGGTGCGCAGCCCCGACAGCCCGAAGCCGCTGGAGCCACGGGCGGGTGCGGCGGTGGGCCCGTGCGACGGGGGAGCCGCTCCGCTGGTGACGGTGACGGTGGTGCCGTCCGCCCCGCGCTCGGTGCGCACCGTGACGGGGGCGCCCGGAGCGTGCTTGGCCGCGTTGGTGAGCGCCTCCCGCACCACCGACCGGGCCAGCTGCTCGGCGAGCGCGAGCGCAGGCCGCACCGATCCGTCCCCACCGGACTCACCGGTGCCGCTCGGGTGCTCCGTCCGCACCGTCATCCCCGAGGCCGTCGCGCGCCGCACCAGGGACTCGATGGAGTCGGTCGGCGCGGGCTCCAGCGGTACCGGCTCGTCCGGTTCGCGCAGCAGCCCGATCACCGCGTGCAGCCGGTCCGTGGCATCCGCCGCGGCCGACCGCAGCTCCGCGGCGGCCAGCCGGTGCCGCTCGGGCAGGTCCCGGGCCAGTTGCAGCGCGCCCGCCCGCAGCGCGATCAGGCTGAGTTCGTGGCCCAGCGAGTCGTGCACCTCCTGGGCGATCCGGGCCCGCTCCCGCAGCCGCGCCCGGTCGGCCACGATGCGTTGTTCGCGCTCCAGCTGCGCGGCCCGGGCCCAGCCCGCCTCGGCGAGGGCCCGGCGCTGGCGCCAGTGCCGTCCGCACAGCCAGGGGAACACCACGACGAGCAGCAGGGCCGAGACCAGGACCAGCATCTCGCTCACCGGGTCGGCCCCGCGCACCGCGCTGCGGCCGAGTCCGAGGAGCAGCACCGCGCCGAAGGCGTACAGCGCGGGCCCGGCACGATCGGCGCGCACGCCCAGCAGCAGGGCGAACGCGGTCAGCGCGGCACCGGTCTCCAGGGTCAGCAGCGCGGAGCCGGTGGCCAGTGCCAGGGCCGCCACCAGCAGGAAGGCGAGCAGCGGGCGGGCGCGGCCCAGCACGGTGGCGGCGGCCAGCAGGGCGAGCGCGGCGATCCGGTGTGCCGGGGGCAGGGGTTCGCTGAACCCGAGCGGGCCGGCCGCGAGGACGGGCACGCAGAGGGCCGCCCACAGCGCCCCGCCCGCCCGTCGGCGGCGGTGAGTCCCCCGGACGTCACCCTGTGCGTCCACGCTCACTCCCCTTCCGTCCCGGTCCGCTCCGGGCGCCGTGCGGCGCCCCTGACGGAGACGCGTCGGGACGCATCGCACCTGACCGGGCCCCTGTTCCGGCGGGTCCGCTGGCCCGGCGGCCGGTGCGGGAGCGGGCTCGACCCGCCCCCGCTCGGCCGCATATCCCGGACCGTGCCCGGGTGCCCGTGGCAGGATCGGCGGTGCCATGACTGTGCCGACGAAGCCCACGCCCCGTACCGCTCCCGACCCCCGTACCTCCCCGGAGGGCCCGCTCCGCGCGCTGCCCGCCCTGCACGACCCGGCGATCGCCTGGTTCGACGACCACGCGCGCGATCTGCCGTGGCGCCGTCCCGAGGCGGGCCCCTGGGGCGTGATGGTCAGCGAGTTCATGCTCCAGCAGACACCGGTCAGCCGGGTGCTGCCGGTGTACGAGCAGTGGCTGGCCCGCTGGCCGCGCCCCGCCGACCTCGCGAAGGAGCCCTCCGGTGAGGCGGTCCGGGCGTGGGGGCGGCTCGGCTACCCGCGCCGGGCGCTCCGGTTGCACGGGGCGGCCGTCGCCATAGCGGAGCGGCACGGCGGTGACGTCCCCACGGAGCACGCCCAGTTGTTGGCGCTGCCGGGGATCGGTGAGTACACGGCCGCCGCGGTGGCGTCGTTCGCCTACGGGCAGCGGCACGCGGTGCTGGACACCAATGTGCGTCGGGTGCTGGCGCGTGCGGTGGCGGGCACCCAGTACCCGCCGAACGCGACGACGGCCGCCGAGCGCAAGCTCGCCCGCGCCCTGCTGCCGCAGGACGAGGCGGTCGCCGCGCGGTGGGCCGCCGCGTCGATGGAGCTGGGTGCGCTGGTGTGCACGGCCCGCAACGAACGCTGCGAAAGCTGCCCGATCGCGTCGCTGTGTGCCTGGCGGCTGGCGGGCAAGCCGGCGCACGAGGGCCCGCCCCGGCGCGCCCAGACGTACGCGGGGACGGACCGCCAGGTGCGCGGCAAGCTGCTCGCGGTGCTGCGGGAGGCGACGGTCCCGGTGCCGCAGACGGTGCTGAACCGGGTGTGGGACGAGCCGGTGCAGCGGGCCCGGGCCCTGGACGGTTTGGTGGCGGACGGGCTGGTGGAGCCGCTGCCCGGCGGCCTGTACCGGCTGCCGCACGTCTGACGGCCCCGCTCCCGGCGGGGCCCGTCCGAGGGTGCCGGGACGGTTGCCGGTGCTCCGTCCCGATGCCGTACCGGTCGTGTCACGGGGACTCCCCGCCGGAGGGCGGTGGACGGGCGCGACGGGGGCCCCGGGTGCGGTGATGTCACGGTCACGCCCCGGCCGGCCTCACCCCGTGTCACCGTGGCCCCCGGGAAACCACCGCGAACACGCATCAAACGCCGGCCCCCTTACCGCTTGCCTACATCTGTTACACAACCGACGGACAGCCGTGCGTCCGCCGCGTGCTGGCCCGCACAGTGCCGTGACAACTCCTCCGTAACTTCAGTGTTGTGCCGTCGAGGCACACCACGGGAGACATCGGCCAGGGGCCGGATCGGAGGCGACGGGGAATGGCGCACGGCGAGGTGCTCGAATTCGAGGAGTACGTCCGCACGCGGCAGGACGCACTGCTGCGCAGCGCCCGCCGACTGGTCCCCGATCCGGTGGAGGCGCAGGACCTCCTCCAGACCGCCCTGGTCCGCACGTACGGGCGCTGGGACGGGATCGCGGACAAGCGGCTGGCCGATGCGTACCTGCGTCGCGTGATGATCAATACGCGGACGGAGTGGTGGCGCGCCCGGAAGCTGGAGGAGGTGCCCACCGAGACGCTGCCCGAGCGCAGCGTCGAGGACGGCACCGAACAGCACGCGGACCGCGCGCTGTTGATGGACATCATGAAGGTCCTCGCACCCAAGCAACGCAGTGTCGTGGTGCTGCGACACTGGGAGCAGATGTCCACGGAGGAGACGGCCGCCGCCCTCGGCATGTCGGCCGGTACGGTCAAGAGCACGCTGCACCGAGCCCTCGCACGGCTCCGCCAGGAGTTGGAGAGCCGGCGTCTCGACGCGAGCGCGCTCGAACGTGAGGAGCAGGAGCGTTGCGCGGCCTAGGAATCCGGTCCGGGAAGGAGCGGGACACCGCTCCACCCGAGCCGACCGTCGTCCGGACGCGTCGCGTCCGGGCCACGCGCACGCCGAGGGCGGGGAGTACGGCCGTGGCCGCACTCACCGCCGTCGGCGTTTTCGGCATGCTCAGTGTCTTCCTCGTGGCGTGCACCGACGGCGGCACGGGCACCCGCGACGAGGGGCCGGCACGCAAGGAACTCAACGGGCAGTCGGTCGCCCCGCCCACGGCCTCGGCATCGCCCGCCCCCAAGCGGGTCAACGCCTTGCGGCTGCTGATGGACGACCCCAAGGTCAGCGAGGGAGTGAAGAAGGACCTGCGGCCCTGCACGGGCGTGGAGGACAGCCTCCCGGTGGACGTCAGCTACGGCAACCTCACCGGCGCCGCCCACCCCGACGTCGTCGTCAACGTCCTCTCCTGCGGGGACAACGTGGGGCTCGGCGCGTACGTGTACCGTCCCCAGGGCGGTGACTACACGAACGTCTTCCGGTCCGAGGAACCCCCGGTGTACGCCGAGATCGACCGCGGTGACCTCGTGGTCACCCAGCAGGTCTACGCCGAACAGGACCCGGTCGCGTTCCCCTCGGGCGAGGACGTGATCACGTACCAGTGGGCCGACGGCGCCTTCACGGAGCAGGCCCGCACCCACAACGACTACAGCAACGCGGTGGGCACCCCCAGCGCCGAGCCGCCCGGGAACTGAGAGCGACGGATACGGATTCCGATGGCAGAGCAGACCCACGTCCTCTTCGTCGAGGACGACGACGTCATCCGCGAGGCGACCCAGCTCGCACTGGAGCGGGACGGCTTCGTGGTCACCGCCATGCCCGACGGGCTGTCGGGCCTCGACTCGTTCCGGGCGGACCGCCCCGACATCGCACTGCTCGACGTGATGGTGCCCGGGCTGGACGGGGTGAGCCTGTGCCGCCGCATCCGGGACGAGTCGACCGTCCCGGTGATCATGCTTTCGGCGCGCGCCGACTCCATCGACGTCGTCCTCGGGCTGGAGGCGGGCGCCGACGACTACGTCACCAAGCCCTTCGACGGCGCCGTCCTGGTGGCCCGCATCCGGGCGGTGCTGCGCCGCTTTGGGCACGCCAGCGGCACGGGCTCCACCGGTGCGGGCCACCAGGACGGCGCCGTCGGGGCGCAGGGCGGGGTCGGGGGCGTGCTGACCTTCGGCGACCTGGAGATCGACACCGTCGGCATGGAGGTGCTGCGCCTGGGCCGCCCCGTCGCGCTGACCCCGACCGAGATGCGGCTGCTGCTGGAGTTCTCGGCGGCGCCCGGCACCGTGCTCTCCCGCGACAAGCTGCTGGAACGGGTGTGGGACTACGGCTGGGGCGGGGACACCCGGGTGGTCGACGTCCATGTGCAGCGACTGCGCGCGAAGATCGGCCAGGACCGCATCGAGACCGTGCGCGGCTTCGGATACAAGCTGAGGGCCTGAGATAGACGTGTGGGGGAAGGTACGCGGACTGAGCCTGCGAACGGGTCTGCGCTGGAAACTGAGTGCCGCCATCGCGCTCGTCGGCGCCCTGGTCGCCCTGGTGCTGAGCCTGGTCGTCCACAACGCCGCCCGCGGGTCCATGCTGGACAACGCGCGTGACCTCCAGGACGAGCGGGCGCAGGTCGCCCAGCGGATCTACGAGGCCACCGGACGGCTCCAGTTCGGCGCCCGGGTGGACGACCCGGACACCCCGGGCGAACTGCGGGCGAAGGCCGTCGAGGGGCGGCGCGCCACCTATGTCGCGGCCGGTGACGCGAGCAGCAGTCCCGACATCTGGGCGGCGGTGCCGCTCAAAGACGGCCGGGTGCTGTCCCTGCACAGCCCGTTCCGGGACCGCAGTGCGACGATCATGCGGGACCTGGACCAGGCGCTGATCATCGGCTCGACCGCGGTGGTGCTCGGCGGCTGCGCCCTGGGGGTGCTCATCGGGGGCCAGCTGTCCCGGCGGCTGCGCAAGGCGGCGGTGGCCGCGGGCCAGGTCGCCCAGGGGAACACCGAGGTCCGGGTCGTCGAGGCGATCGGCGGGATGGTCCGGGACGAGACGGACGACCTCGCCTGGTCGGTGGACGCGATGGCGGACGCGCTGCGCCAGCGGTTGGAGGCCGAGCGCCGGGTCACCGCGGACATCGCGCACGAGCTGCGCACCCCGGTCACCGGGCTGCTCACCGCGGCCGAGCTGCTGCCCCCGGGCCGCCCCAGCGAGCTGGTCAGAGACCGGGCGCAGGCGATGCGGACCCTGGTGGAGGACGTGCTGGAGGTGGCGCGGCTGGACAGCGCCACCGAGCGCGCCGAGCTGCACGACATCATGCTCGGCGAGTTCGTGACGCGTCGGGTCGCGGTCCGGGACACGGAGGTCCGGGTCAACGTCCTCCACGAGTCGGAGGTCACCACGGACCCGCGCCGTCTGGAGCGGATACTCGGCAACCTCCTCGCGAACGCGGCCAAGCACGGTCGGACCCCGGTGGAGGTCACCGTCGAGGGCCGGGTGCTGCGGGTGCGCGACCACGGGCCCGGCTTCCCGGAGGAACTGCTCGACGAGGGACCGAGCCGGTTCCGCACCGGCAGCAGCGACCGGGCGGGGCACGGACACGGGCTCGGGCTGACCATCGCCGCAGGTCAGGCCCGGGTGCTGGGCGCCCGACTGACCTTCCGCAACATCCGTCCGCCGGGCGCGCCGGCGGACGCGCCCGCCGAGGGGGCGGTGGCGGTGCTGTGGCTGCCGGAGCACGCGCCCACGAACACGGGGAGCTTCCCGATGCTCAACCCGCCCGGCGAGTGACCCGGGTCACGGGGAACCCCAGACGGCGGACACGGCGAGGCCCCCGGTCACCGCACGGAAGCGGTGGCCGGGGGCCGGGGTGCCCTGGGGCGTGGGACGGTCGGGTCAGAACGAGACGCCGACGCCCTTGAGGAACGCGACCGGGTTGATCGCGGAACCGTAGTTGGCGGTGTTGCGGATCTCGAAGTGCAGGTGCGGGCCGCTGGAGTTGCCGGTGTTGCCGGACAGGGCGATCAGCTGACCGGCGTTGACCTTCTGGCCGATCTGCACGTTGACCTTCGACAGGTGCGCGTACTGCGAGTACTTGCCGTTGTTGTGCTTGATCACGACGGCGTTGCCGTACGCGGGACCGTCGCCACCGCCGTTGGGGCCCGCCTTGACGACGGTGCCGCCGCTGATGGACTTCACGGGGGTGCCGGTCGGGACGGCGAAGTCCTGGCCGGAGTGCTTGCTGGCCCACATGCCGCCGGCCTGGGCGTAGCTCGCGGACAGCGCGTAGGAGCTGAGCGGCTTGACCCAGCCGGTGCTCTTCTGCGCGGCGACCGGCTTGGCGGTGACGGACTTCTTGGCCTTCGCGGCCTCGGCGGCCTTGGCCTGCGCCGCGGCGGTGGCCTTGGCGGCCTTCGCCTGGGCGGCGGCCTGGACCTTGACGGACTCGGCGACGGTGCTCGGGGCCGAGGTGACGGCGTGACCCGGGGTCGCAGCCGCCGCGACCCCGGCGCCCAGTGCGGCCGAGACTCCGACGCCGGCGACGACGGCGACCGTCCGGGTACGAATCAGGGACGAACCGGACTTGAGGGACGTGGCGAACTTAGACATACGGGAACCTCCGGATTGGGGGGACGTACGCGTCCTGAGGGAGCCGCGCGGGTCGCTGTGACGCTCTCGGGTGAGGCATCGGGACCGTGGGGTGCGCGATCTCGGACAGGTACGGGATGACCCGGCGTACGTCGCTGTACCGACCGGGGTGCGATTCATTGGTAACCCGCCACCCCACATCGGTTCAAACCCCTCCACTACTAGGCGAACTCGTATATAAACGTCACAGCGGAGGGGCCTTGACAGCGTTCACCCAGCGTCCTTTTTCAACCGAAATGGGCCAGAAAAAACCCTGAGGTGGAGGGTTTGACGCAGCGGACCGCCTCAACGCCGGCCCTCCCCGGCCCCACCTCGCACACCCTCCGCCCACGCCCCGTGACCACCCCGCCCCGACCGTCCACCACCTCGGGCCGCCCACCGCGAACAATCCACTAATCCCCGTAGTACCGGACAAAACACCTGTGCCCCATGTCACCGGGAGGCAAGATCCAGCACCCCCCGAATGTGACCCGGGCTACTCTCGACCCGGCGTTCCGGGCACCTCCGCGGACGTCGAATCGGGCTCGCTCGGGGCCGATTCGGGGCGGCGGAGGTGACCCAGGGCACACGCAGACCACGAGGACCACGGGGAAGACCACGGGGGAGACCGGATGGACCCATCGGTACTGGGCGCACGCCTCGCTTCCAGCGCGATCGCACCCCTGGTCAAGAAGCTGTTCGTGACGGAGGGCCCCGGCGCGGGACTGGTCGACAAACCCGTACGGCTCTCGGCCTACGTGTCCTTCCGGGGCGAACGCCGCACCCTCTCCGAAGCACAGCTGCGCCGGCTCGCCGGCCACCTGGTGCGCGAGGCCCTCACCTCACCCGGCGAACGCGCCTTCCCCGCCGACGAGGAGACCGCCGTCACCGACGCCCTCGCCCGTACGCTGCTCGCCCTCGGCGACCTCGACATGGACGACGTCCAGGCCGTGCAACTCGGCCACCGGGACCTGGCCAAGGCCCTGTACGCACGGGCCGCCGAGGACACGGGCCCGCCCCCGGACCACCACCTGTCCGCCGACGCAGCGGTGTTCTACGCGTCCGCCGTCGAGTGGGCCTGTCTGCACGTCCTGCACTTCTTCACCCAGCGCTCCACCTTCATCGCCCGCACCCTGGTGACCCAGAGCCGCGTCCAGGCCGAGACCATCGCCAAGCTGGACGAACTCATCACCCGCATCCCCCGCCCCGACGCCCTGCGGGCCGCCTTCGAACGCCGCTACCGCACCCACGTCGCCACCAAGCACAGCAAGCTCACCATCTACGGCATCGACCTGACCGCGACACCGGGCGCCTGGCCGCTGGACCTGGCGTACCTGAGCCTCACCTCCACCGAGGAGCCCGTCGAACCGCCGCACTCCGGCGCCCTCGCCGACCACCTCACCGCCCCGCGGCCCGCCACCACCCACCTCGCCGACCGGGTCCTCGCCACCCACCCCCGGGTCCTGCTGCGGGGCGTCGCGGGCTCCGGCAAGACCACGCTCGTCCAGTGGCTCGCCGTCTCCGCCACCCGCGCCACCCCGGACGGCCCGCTGGCCCACCTGTACGACCTCGTGCCGTTCGTCCTCCCGCTGCGCACCCTCACCCGGCACGGCGAACGGCTCCCCGGCCCGGAACGCTTCCTCGAAGCCATCGGCTCCCCGCTCGCCGGCGCCCAACCCCAGGGCTGGGCCGACCACGTCCTGACCAGCGGACGCGCACTCGTCCTCGTGGACGGCATCGACGAGGTCCCCGACGCCGAACGCGACCGCACCCGGGCCTGGCTCGGCGACCTGGTCTCCGCGTACCCCGGCAACCGCTGGCTGGTGACCTCCCGCCCCTCCGCCGTCCGGGAGAACTGGCTGGCCGACGAGGGCTTCACGGAACTCACCCTCTCCCCCATGAGCCGCACCCACGTGGACTCCTTCATCCACCGCTGGCACTCCGCGGCCCGCCACGGCACCGACGCGCCCACGACGGCGCTGCTCGACTCCTACGAACGGCAGTTGCTCACCGCCGTCACCACCAAACCCGACCTCGGCCGGCTGGCCACCAACCCCCTGATGTGCGGACTGATCTGCGCCCTGCACCGGGACCGCCGCGGCTACCTCCCGCACGGCCGCAAGGAGTTGTACGAGGCCGCCCTCGCGATGCTGCTCGCCCGACGGGACCGGGAGCGCGACGTCCTCGCCACGGTCGGCCTGGAGCTGCGCCAGGAGCCGCAGACCCAACTCCTCCAACGGCTCGCCTACTGGCTGATCCGCAACGGCCGCACCGAACTCGACCGGGACCGCGCCGAGGCCATCATCGGCGAGGCGCTGCCCGCCGTGCCCGAAGCGGCGGCCCTCGGCGACGCCCGCACCGTCTTCGCCCACCTGCTGCTGCGCAGCGGCCTGCTCCTCGAACCGTCCCCCGGCGCGGTGACCTTCGTGCACCGCACCTTCCAGGACTACCTGGGCGCCCGCCGGGCCGTCGAGGAGTGGGACATCGGGCTGCTGACCCGGCACGCCGCCGACGACCAGTGGGAGGACGTCATCCGCATGGCGGTGGGCCACGCCCGCCCCCGGGAACGCGCGGAGATCCTGGACGGCCTGGTGACGGCGGGCGACCGGGCGACCGAGGGCCGCGACCGCAGCCGCATCCACCTGCTGGCCGCCGCCTGCCTGGAACACGCCACGGAACTCGACCCCGCGGTGCGCGAACGGGTCGGCGAACGGCTGAACGCGCTGATTCCCCCGCCGAATCCGGAAGCCGCCCGGGAACTCGCCGCGGTGGGCCCGCTCGTCCTCGACCTGCTGCCCGGACCGGGCGAACTCGGAGCGATGGAATCCCGCATGGTGGTCATCACCGCCTCACACGTCGAGTCCGAGGCCGCGATTCCTTTCCTCGCCCGCTATGCACACGTCTCGTCCCTTTCCCTGCGGTCGCAACTCGCGTGGGCCTGGCACCGTTTCGACACCTCTCGGTACGCCACGGAGGTCATCGCCCACCTCGCCCCGGAAGGGCTCTACTTCTCGGTGCGGAGCGAGGCGGAACTCCAGGCCCTGGGAGAACTGGGGGGACGCCCGGGAGTACAACTGGGGGGCGACATCGGAGCGGACGCGATCGCCTCTCACATTTCCCGGTATCAGCCACGGGAACTGAGGATCCTGAACCACCCTTCCCTGTCCGGTCTCCAGTGCCTGCGTGGTGCCGAGAAGCTCCGCTCACTGCTCATTCAGGGCTGCGACGAACTCCTGGACCTCTCCGCGCTGACGGCGCTTCCGGCCCTCCGCCGCCTGGACTACACCTCGGATCTGTATCGCCCTCCCTGGGAATCCTTCGAGGCGCTTGGCGAACTGGACGAACTCACGGTGTGGGCCCTTCACCCCGAGATGTCACCCGACGACTGGGAGGTCGTAGGAGCAGTTCGGCACCTGACGGAACTCGGGCTGTCCGCAGACCTGCTCATGGCCATGCCGGACACGTTCGCCCTGCCGAAACTCAGGCGTCTGGTGCTGTACTACGCGCGCCATGAGAGCCGGGTCGACGTTTCTTCGTTCGTCTCGCGATTCCCCCGGCTCGCACAGCTGAGGATTCCTTCCATGGACGGCGACGAAGTGTCTCTGCACGGCCTCGACCGACTTCCCGAGACCGTCGAGGTCATCTACGCCTGAAGCCCCGCACGCACGGAAAAGGGGTTGCCCCCGGACTCGTCGAGTCCGGGGGCAACCCCTCAGCGTGTGCGGTCCGCGCGGGGCGGGCTCACGCTTCCTTGCTCAGGTTGGGGCCCGCGCCCCCACCGGCGGCCTGCTCGATCGGCGGGACGTCCGGCAGCGCGGTCTTCTCCTCGCCGCGGAAGGTGAAGGCGATCTCCTCGCCCTCGCCCTCCGTGTCGACGACCACGATGTGACCGGGGCGCAGCTCACCGAAGAGGATCTTCTCGGAGAGGATGTCCTCGATCTCCCGCTGGATGGTCCGGCGCAGCGGCCGGGCGCCCAGGACGGGGTCGTAGCCGCGCTTGGCGAGCAGGGACTTGGCGGTGGGGCTCAGTTCGAGACCCATGTCGCGGTCCTTGAGGCGCTCGTCCACCTTGGCGATCATCAGATCCACGATCTGGATGATGTCTTCCTCGGTCAGCTGGTGGAAGACCACCGTGTCGTCGACACGGTTGAGGAACTCCGGGCGGAAGTGCTGCTTCAGCTCGTCGTTGACCTTGGCCTTCATGCGCTCGTACCCGGTCTTGACGTCGCCCTGGGCGGCGAAGCCCAGGTTGAAGCCCTTGGAGATGTCCCGGGTGCCGAGGTTGGTCGTCATGATGATGACGGTGTTCTTGAAGTCCACGACCCGGCCCTGGCTGTCGGTGAGACGGCCGTCCTCCAGGATCTGGAGCAGGGAGTTGAAGATGTCCGGGTGGGCCTTCTCGACCTCGTCGAACAGCACGACGGAGAACGGCTTGCGGCGCACCTTCTCGGTGAGCTGGCCGCCCTCTTCGTAGCCGACGTAGCCGGGGGGCGAGCCGAAGAGCCGCGAGACGGTGTGCTTCTCGCTGAACTCCGACATGTCGAGGGAGATCAGCGCGTCCTCGTCGCCGAACAGGAACTCCGCGAGGGTCTTCGACAGCTCGGTCTTGCCGACGCCGGAGGGGCCCGCGAAGATGAACGACCCACCGGGGCGCTTCGGGTCCTTCAGACCCGCCCGGGTGCGACGGATCGCCTGCGAGAGCGCCTTGATGGCGTCCTTCTGGCCGATGACCCGCTTGTGGAGCTCGTCCTCCATGCGCAGCAGGCGCGAGGACTCCTCCTCGGTCAGCTTGAAGACCGGGATGCCGGTGGCGGTCGCGAGGACCTCGGCGATCAGCTCGCCGTCGACCTCGGCCACGACGTCCATGTCGCCGGCCTTCCACTCCTTCTCGCGCTTGGCCTTCGCGGCGAGGAGCTGCTTCTCCTTGTCGCGCAGGGACGCGGCCTTCTCGAAGTCCTGCGAGTCGATCGCGGACTCCTTGTCGCGGCGGACGCCGGCGATCTTCTCGTCGAACTCGCGCAGGTCCGGCGGCGCGGTCATCCGACGGATGCGCATCCGGGAGCCGGCCTCGTCGATCAGGTCGATGGCCTTGTCCGGCAGGAAGCGGTCCGAGATGTACCGGTCGGCCAGCGTGGCGGCCTGGACCAGGGCGTCGTCCGTGATGGAGACGCGGTGGTGCGCCTCGTAGCGGTCGCGCAGACCCTTGAGGATCTCGATGGTGTGCGGGAGCGACGGCTCGGCGACCTGGATGGGCTGGAAGCGGCGCTCCAGGGCGGCGTCCTTCTCCAGGTGCTTGCGGTACTCGTCCAGCGTGGTGGCACCGATGGTCTGGAGTTCACCGCGGGCCAGCATCGGCTTGAGGATGCTCGCCGCGTCGATGGCGCCCTCGGCGGCCCCCGCACCGACGAGGGTGTGCAGCTCGTCGATGAACAGGATGATGTCGCCGCGGGTGCGGATCTCCTTGAGGACCTTCTTCAGGCGCTCCTCGAAGTCACCGCGGTACCGGGAGCCGGCGACCAGCGCGCCCAGGTCGAGGGTGTAGAGGTGCTTGTCCTTGAGGGTCTCGGGCACCTCGCCCTTGACGATGGCCTGCGCCAGTCCCTCGACGACGGCGGTCTTGCCGACGCCGGGCTCGCCGATGAGGACCGGGTTGTTCTTGGTGCGGCGGGACAGCACCTGCATGACCCGCTCGATCTCCTTCTCGCGCCCGATGACCGGGTCGAGCTTGGATTCCCGGGCGGCCTGCGTCAGGTTGCGACCGAACTGGTCCAGGACCAGGGACGTCGACGGGGTGCCCTCGGCGGGACCTCCGGCGGTGGCCGTCTCCTTGTTCTGGTAGCCGGACAGCAGCTGGATGACCTGCTGCCGCACCCGGTTCAGGTCGGCACCCAGCTTGACCAGGACCTGGGCGGCGACGCCCTCGCCCTCACGGATCAGGCCGAGCAGGATGTGCTCCGTGCCGATGTAGTTGTGGCCCAGCTGGAGGGCCTCGCGGAGCGACAGCTCCAGGACCTTCTTGGCACGGGGGGTGAAGGGGATGTGCCCGGACGGGGCCTGCTGGCCCTGGCCGATGATCTCCTCCACCTGCTGGCGGACCGCCTCAAGAGAAATCCCGAGGCTCTCCAGGGCCTTAGCGGCGACACCCTCACCCTCGTGGATCAGGCCCAGGAGGATGTGCTCAGTGCCGATGTAGTTGTGGTTGAGCATCCGGGCCTCTTCCTGAGCCAGGACGACAACCCGCCGCGCGCGGTCGGTGAACCTCTCGAACATCGTTAATCGCTCCTCAGAGCGGTCAGGCAGTGAAAGGGGTCGGTCCCCTCCCTGTCCTTCCGCAGCTTAGTCCCGCAAGCGGGGACCGCTCATTCCAACTGCCGACACCCGTGCGTGGCCTCCTGACCCCGAACGCCGACATCTGCTCCAACCCGATGGTGCGAGACGATGTTCCCGCAGGCCAGGCAGTTACCCCTACCATCAGTACGCCGATGGCGAACGGGGACCGCCCGGGCCTTGCGTGTCGCCCCTCCCCACTAGGGATGTCTTACCCGCACGTACGGACAGTCCATGCGGGAAGCCCCCCTCCCCTCCGCTACGGGCGAACAACCGCGCGGCGTGACCGTGGGTCGTGCGCACCCGTTTCGGCCACCCTGGGCCGACCCGTGACCACGGTGCGTAACCGCGGCCCGGCTCCGGCTGTTGTTCCGACATGGCTCCCACCGTTCCCCGCCCCCGACGTCCGCTCCCCGACGGCGGCGGGGTGCGCCAGTGGTACGAGAACGAGCTCGGCTGGCCGACGGTTCCCGGGACCCCGCGGGGGGCCGGCACGGGGCCGGGGGTGCTCCTGGTGACCGGAGTGCGCTTCGACGCCCTGGAGGTTCCGTCACGGGCGGCCCGCGCGGTGCTGGAGCGACCGGGCAGGGCGGCGGTGGGGCCGGTGGCCCGCTGCGGCCCGCGCACGCGGTTCCTGGTGGCCGCCGGCGCCGCCGACGAGGTGCCGGGCCTGCTCGCCTGGCTGGAGTGGGGGGCGCTGGCCGGGGAACTGGGACTGGTCGCCGTCGGCGCGGGCCGGACGATCGAGGCGCCCCGGCCGCCGGGCTGGCCGGCGCCGGGCGGCGGCCCGGCAGGGGCCCCCTCCTGGGTGCGGCCCCCCGAGCCGGGGCGGCCGGTGGAACCGTCGCTCCCGGCGCTACGCCCCCTCGCGGCGCACCATGTGCGAGGGAACGCGCGCGGGGGCGGTGGGGACGCCCCCGACCTCGTTCGGCTCGTGGACGCCGTGGCCAGCGAGTGCCTACGGCTCCGGTTGGGCCGAGCGCGTGATCAGCGGTGGGCGTCGTCGTACGCCTGACGGATGTTCGCCGGGACCCGGCCCCGGTCGTTGACCTCGTATCCGTTCTCCTTCGCCCAGGCACGGATCTGGGCCGTCTCCTGGCCGCTGCCGCCGGCCGCCGCGGCACGGGCCTTGCCCCGACCGCCCGCGGACCGGCCGCCGGTGCGGCGCCCACCCTTCACGTACGCCTCCAGCAGGCCGCGCAACTTGTCCGCGTTGGCCGTCGTGAGGTCGATCTCGTAGGTCTTGCCGTCCAGCGCGAACGTCACGGTCTCGTCGGCCTCGCCACCGTCGAGGTCGTCGACAAGAAGGACCTGAACCTTCTGTGCCACCGGATTTTCCTTTCATCGATAACGTGCGGGTCGGTCCCCGCGGCACCCGCCGCCGATTCGCCGTCCCTTGTTATATGCAGTACAGCAGTACGTCGGAAAGCAAACCGCTTTTGCTGGAAAAACACAAACCCCTAGGCGAGACCGCCCGGACCGATCGCTCCCGAGAAGCCTAGGAAACACACGCGTTTCGGACATAGGGCACCGCGGCGGGGACTGAGCGGAATACGATGTCCGGTCGCTCACAGATGCAGAAGCATCCGGCTGTTGCCCAAGGTGTTCGGTTTCACTCGTTCGAGTCCGAGGAACTCGGCTACGCCCTCGTCATAGGAACGCAGCAGCTCGCCGTACACATCCGAGTCCACGGGCGCCTCGCCGATCTCGACGAAGCCGTGCTTCGCGAAGAAGTCGACTTCGAAGGTGAGGCAGAAAACGCGCCGAACACCGAGCCAGCGGGCGGTCTGGAGCAGCTTCTCCAGCAGTTGATGGCCGACGCCCTCGCCCTTGAGCGCGGGGTTCACGGCTAGTGTGCGCACTTCCGCGAGGTCTTCCCACATCACGTGCAACGCCCCGCACGCGACGAGCTGGGCGTTGTCGTCGCGTTCCGCCACCCAGAACTCCTGGATGTCCTCGTAAAGCGTGACCGTGGCTTTGTCGAGGAGGATGCGCTTGTTGACGTAGACGTCAAGGAGTCGGCGCACCTCGGTGACATCACTGGTACGGGCCCGTCGGACGGTGACCGCTTTCCTGACGGGTGCGGGTGCCCCGGTGACCTCGGAATCTGGGACATTCGTCGGGACCGCCGGAACTCCGGGTTGCTCTGCTGGCATGAACGGACGCTATCGCCCGTCCTCCGCGTTCGACGCGGGGGGCTCGCCCTCGGGGCTCCGGGTCGGCTCCGCGGGCTTCCCCGCATCGTTAGCCGCGTCGTGCGCGGGTTCGTTTCGCGGTGCGGGCGGGGGCGGAGTTTCGGGGCCCTGCACCATGCGTACGGCGTCGCTGAGGGCTTCGCGCTGTTCGGGCGACATCATGCCGAAGAACGCGACGAGGGCGGCGGCCGGATTGTCGGTCTGCGACCACGCCTCGTTCATCAGCGCGGCGGAGTAGGCGGCCCGGGTGGACACGGCCTCGTACCGATAGGCGCGCCCTTCGGCCTCGCGGCGCACCCAGCCCTTCTGGTGGAGGTTGTCGAGGACGGTCATCACGGTGGTGTACGCGATGGTGCGTTCCCGCTGGAGGTCTTCGAGGACCTCTCGCACGGTCACCGGACGGTTCCACTGCCAGACCCGCGTCATGACCGCGTCTTCGAGTTCTCCCAGGGGGCGAGGCACAGCTCGCACCATATCCGGATAATTCGCCTGCGGCGCGCTACAAATCGCCGTGGTCGGGTGCGGTATCGCGAAAGGGTGCGCCGCCGCGCGGGGTGCGCGCGGCGGCGGGTTCAGCGGGCCCGCGGTGCGGGGCTCCGCCGGGGCTCGGCTGCTCGGACGGGCCTCAGGCGCTGTCGTCCCGGACCGCGGCCGACCGGCGGGTCTGCTCCGCCTGACGGAGGGCGTAGTCGACGGCCGCGTCCTCCTTGGCCTTCTTGTCGCCCCCCTGGGTCTTCACGATCGTCACGATGAGCGCGGTGAAGAACACGGCCATCACCGTGGGGGGCAGCAGCGCGGAGACGTAGTCCATGGGGCCAGGGTAGCGAGCGCTATCCGGCCGCCCGTTGCTGGGGCGGTTCGGCGGGCGGCGCCGGATCGGGCGCGGGGGTACCGCCGGGCTTCGCCGGGGCCGCGGGGCGCCGGCGCGGCGGGAACACCTCGGCCGGGGTCGGCACCGGGCGGTGCGGCGGTGCGGGGTCCGTCGGGCCGGCCGGTTTGGGGCGCTCGGCGGGGGCGTCCCCGCTCGCGGCGCGCGGGGCGACCAACCCGCCGGGCAGGGCGGTCAGTCGGGCCCGGGAGGCCGGGACGACGGCCACCGCGGTGCCGCCGGGGCGGCCGGCGGGCGCGTACGCCGGTGCGGACGGTGCCGGCACCGTCCGGGCGGCGAGGCGGATGCCCACCGCGCGCTCGGCGAGGACCCGACAGCGTTCCAGGAGCGCCGCGGCGACCGGGCTGCCCCGTAGCGCGCGCAGTGCGGCGAGGTCGTCCGGGACGGGCCGGTACCCGACCGCGAGCACCTCCTCCAGGAGCGTCAGGTAGCCGCTGGCGGTGCCGGGCAGGGCGGCCCGGT
Organism: Streptomyces sp. NPDC127068; assembly: GCF_042724695.1. Taxonomy (NCBI): domain Bacteria; kingdom Bacillati; phylum Actinomycetota; class Actinomycetes; order Kitasatosporales; family Streptomycetaceae; genus Streptomyces; species Streptomyces sp. NPDC127068. The sequence goes on from NZ_JBHXEN010000023.1 coordinate 39,573, forward strand.
AGCGGGTCAGGTCGGCGATCAGGAAGGCGCGCAGCCGGGCGCCCTCGTACAGTGCCTCGTCCACCGATTCGGCGAGGCGGAGGCAGTCCTGGACGTCCTCGGCGGATACGGGCCGGGGGTGGACGGCGAGGGCGAGGGCACGGCGGAGCACACGTAGCTCCTCGGCGCTGAACGCGAGGCCGCCGCAAGATCCGTAGGGCGTGGGCATGGGGTGACGATACGCGCTAATCAGACAAAACTCGCCTTTTGTCGGCGTGTCTCGTTCCTCCGGTGCGATCTGCTGCGCGCGTGCGTTGTCCAGTTGGGTGCGATCCGCTGCGCGTGCGTTGTCCGGCGGGGTGCGCTGGTGCGTTGCGCAGTTCCCCGCGCCCCCTATCGGGTGCGATCCACTCGCCGTGCGCTGCTCTGCTCGGTGCGCTCCGGATTCGCGCAGTTCCCCGCGCCCCTGATCCGGTGCGATCCGCTCGCCGTGCGCAGTCCTGCTCGGTGCGCTCCGGTTTTGCGCAGTTCCCCGCGCCCCTATCGGGGGCGCTCCTGGTGGGGCCGCCTGCGGGCGGACGTGCTCGGCCCGATGGACAGGGGGCGCGAAGCAACAGCGCACCCCGCTGAACAACGCACGCACAGCCGATCGCACCAGATCAGGGGCGCGGGGAACTGCGCGAAACAACAGCGCACCCCAGCGGAGCAGCGCACGGGGAGCGGGACGTACCTGCGGCCAGCGCAGCGTCACATGCGGGCGACGTTGCGTTCGTAGACGAGACGGAGCCCGATCAGCGTCAGCCACGGCTCGTGCTCGTCGATGACGGACGCCTCCCCGAGCACCATCGGCGCGAGCCCCCCCGTCGCGATGACGGTGACGTCGGAGGGATCGGGCGCCAACTCCCGCGCCATCCGCGTGACGACCCCGTCGACCTGCCCGGCGAAGCCGTACAGGATGCCCGACTGCATGGCCTCCACCGTGTTCTTGCCGATCACGCTCCGCGGCCTGGCCAGCTCGATCTTACGCAGCTGCGCACCACGCACCCCGAGCGCCTCCACGGAGATCTCGATGCCCGGGGCGATCACCCCGCCGGTGTACTCCCCGCGCGCGGACACCGCGTCGAAGGTCGTCGCCGTACCGAAGTCCACGACGATCGCGGGCCCGCCGTACAGGTCGACCGCGGCGACCGCGTTGATGATGCGGTCGGCGCCGACCTCCTTGGGGTTGTCCATGAGGATCGGCACCCCGGTCTTGATGCCCGGCTCCACCAGGACGGCCGGGACGTCCCCGTAGTAGCGCCGGGTGACCTCGCGCAGTTCGTGCAGCACCGACGGCACCGTGGAACAGATGGCGATGCCGTCGATGCCCTCGCCCAGCTCCATCCCGAGCAGCGGGTGCATGCCCATGAGTCCCTGGAGCAGGACCGCGAGTTCGTCGGCGGTGCGGCGGGCGTCGGTGGAGATGCGCCAGTGCTCGACGATCTCTGCACCGTCGAACAGCCCGAGCACGGTGTGGGTGTTGCCCACGTCGATCGTCAGCAGCATGGGGTCTACTCCGCTCCGCCGTCGGGCGTCCGGGGCGCGGGCGCCGCCTCGCGCAGGTCCAGGCCGATGTCCAGGATCGGCGCGGAGTGGGTGAGCGCGCCCACCGCGAGGAAGTCGACTCCGGTGTCCGCGTACGCGCGGGCGTTGGCGAGGGTGAGGCGGCCGGAGGACTCCAACAGCGCACGGCCCTTCACCAGGGCGACGGCCTCCGCGGTCTCGGTGGGCGTGAAGTTGTCCAGCAGGATCAGGTCGGCGCCCGCGTCGACGACCTCGCGCAGCTGGTGCAGGGTGTCCACCTCGACCTCGACCGGCACCTCGGGGAACGCCTCGCGGACCCGGGCGAACGCCTGGGCGACCCCGCCGGCGGCGACCACGTGGTTGTCCTTGACCAGGGCCGCGTCCGACAGCGACATCCGGTGGTTGACGCCGCCGCCGCAGCGGACCGCGAACTTCTCCAGGGACCGCAGCCCGGGGGTGGTCTTGCGGGTGTCGCGGACCTGCGCGCCGCTGCCCTCCAGGACGTCGGCCCAGGCGCGCGTCGCGGTCGCGATGCCGGACAGCCGGCACAGCAGGTTCAGGGCGCTGCGCTCGGCGGTGAGCAGGTCGCGGGTGCGGGAGGTGACGCTGAGCAGCGGCTGCCCGGCGGTCACCCGGTCGCCGTCCTCGACGTGCCGTTCGACCTCGAACTCGTCGGTGCAGACGATGGACAGCACCGCCTCGGCGATCCGCAGCCCGGCCACCGTGCCCGCCTCGCGGGCGGTGAAGTCGGCGGTCGCGACGGCGTCCTCCGGGATGGTCGCCACGGTCGTGACGTCGACCCCGCCGTCCAGGTCCTCCTCGACGGCCAGGTGGGCGATGTCCTCGACCTCGACGGGGTCGAGTCCGGCGGCGGCCAGCAGGGCGGCGAGCGCCGGGTCGAGACCGCACTCGGCGGCCTCCTCGTACGCACCGTCGGCGGGCGCACCGCAGCCGCAGCCGTCGCCGCAGCCGGCTTCGGGGACGAGGGGAAGATGGGTGTCGCTCACGGCTCAGTGCTCCTGGGGACGGCGGTCGGGCGGTCGGCGGTACGGGTGCCGCGGGGCGCCCCTGGGGAGCCGTCAGCCGGTGCGGGCGCGGCGCCAGCGTACGCGCCCGGGCGGGTGGGGTCGTCGGCGGGCCCGGGGGCGGCGGCGGTCGACGCGGTGACCTCGGCGGTCGGAGGGAAGTCCGCCGTGGGCGTCGTGTCGAGCAGGAGCGCGCGGTCGGGGGCGAGCGTGACGACGATGTGGCGGCGCCACTGCGCGTCGTCGGGTCCGGCGTGGTCCTCGCGCCAGTGGCAGCCGCGGGTCTCCTCGCGGCGCAGCGCGGCGGCGACCAGGACCCGCGCCACGCACAGCAGGTTGGTGGTCTCCCAGGTGTCCACGCCGGGTTCGGCGGTCTTGCCGTGCTCCGCCAACGCGTCCCGTGCGGCGGTGTGCAGGTCCTGGAGCCCGCGGGCCGCCCGGGCGAGCGACTCCCCGGAGCGCAGCACCCCGGCGCCGTCGGTCATGATCCGCTGGATGCGGAACCGGTCCTCCGCGGCCAGCAGGGGGTGCGCGGGCGCCGCCGGGTGCGCGACCGGCTCCGGTGCGTGCTCCGGTCCCCGCGGGTGCTGATCGGCGCGCACGATGGCGGCGGCGATGCGCTCGGCGTAGACCAGCCCTTCGAGCAGCGAGTTGGAGGCCAGCCGGTTGGCGCCGTGCACGCCGGTGCAGGCGACCTCCCCGCAGGCGTAGAGGCCGGGGACGGTGGTGCGGCCTTCGGCGTCGGTGCGCACGCCCCCGGAGGCGTAGTGCGCGGCGGGTGCGACGGGCACCGGTTCGGTGACCGGGTCGAGTCCGTGCGCCCGGCAGGCGGCGAGGATGGTCGGGAAGCGGTGTTCCCACATCTCGGCGCCGAAGTGCCGGGCGTCCAGGTACATGTGTGCGGCGCCCTGTTCGCGCATGCGGCGCATGATGCCCTTGGCGACGACGTCCCGGGGCGCCAGTTCGGCGAGTTCGTGCTGCCCCACCATGAAGCGCACCCCGTCGGCATCGACCAGGTGGGCGCCCTCGCCGCGGACCGCCTCGGAGACCAGCGGCTGCTGGCCCTCCGCGTCCGCGCCGAGGAAGAGGACCGTGGGGTGGAACTGGACGAACTCCAGGTCGCTGACCTCGGCGCCGGCCCGCAGCGCCAGGGCGACGCCGTCGCCGGTGGACACGGCCGGGTTGGTGGTCGCGGCGAACACCTGGCCCATGCCACCGGTGGCGAGCACCACGTGCGGGGCGTGGACGGCGCCCACCCCGTCGTGCTGGCCCTCGCCCATCACGTGCAGGGTGACGCCCGCGGCCCGGCCCGCGGCATCGGTCAGCAGATCCAGGACCAGGGCGTTCTCGACGGTGGGTATCCCCCGGGCGCGGACCGCGTCCACCAGGGCGCGGGAGATCTCCACACCGGTGGCGTCACCGCCGGCGTGCGCGATCCGGCGGCGGTGGTGGCCGCCCTCCCGGGTGAGCGCCAGGCCGCCGTCCGCGGACTCGTCGAAACGGGCGCCGGTGTCGATGAGCCGGTGCACGGCGTCCGGGCCCTCGGTGACCAGCAGCCGTACGGCGTCCTCGTCGCAGAGTCCGGCGCCGGCGACGAGGGTGTCGTCGAGGTGCTGGCGCGGGGTGTCGCCCTCGCCGAGGGCCGCCGCTATGCCGCCCTGCGCCCAGCGGGTGGAACCGTCGTCCAGCCGGGCCTTGGTGACGACGACGGTCTCCAGGCCGGCTGCGGCGCAGCGCAGTGCGGCGGTCAGCCCCGCCACTCCGGAGCCCACGACGACAACGTCGGCGGTGAGTGACCAGCCGGGGGCGGGCGCGTGCAGGCGGATGCCGGTGCTGCGGTCGCGGCGGGAAGGTGCTGCGCGGGTCACGAGACGGCTCCCAGGAGGTCGGACGCGCCGGCGGCGGCGGGCGTGCCGAAGGTGAGGGGCAGATTGTCGATGAGGCGGGTCGAGCCGACCCGGGCGGCGACCGCGAGCACGGCGTCGCCGGTGTAGTCGTCGGGGACCTCCGTGAAGTCGGAGGGGTCCACCAGCGCCAGGTAGTCGAGGACGAGCGGCGGGTCCAGCCGGCTCGCGGCGTCCAGGCACTGGCGGGCGGCGGCCCGCACGGCGGCGGGTCCGCCCGGGGCGGCCCCGGCGACGGCGTGCGCGTCGGCCGCCGCCCGGGCCTCGCCCAGGGCGCCCAGGGCTTCGGCCCGGGCGCGGCTGCTCGGCGCGAGCGCGGCCCGGGCCCGCAGCGCCTCCTGCGCCGCGTGCCGGTCCCGGCCCGCGAACAGGGCCTTCGACAGGGACAGCGCGGTGCGGCGTTCGGCGGCGGAGAGGTAACGGTTGCGGCTGGAGCGCGCGAGACCGTCCTCCTCCCGGACGGTGGGCACGGCGACGACGTCCACCCCGAAGTTCAGGTCCCCCACCATGCGCCGGATCACGGCGAGCTGCTGGGCGTCCTTCTGCCCGAACAGCGCCAGGTCGGGGCGGGTGAGGTGGAGGAGCTTGGCGACGACGGTGAGCACGCCGTCGAAGTGGCCGGGGCGACAGGAGCCCTCCAGCCGCTCGCCCATCGGTCCGGCGGTGATCCGCACCTGGGGCTCGCCGCCCGGGTAGACCTCGTCGGTGCCGGGGGCGAAGACCAGGTCGGCGCCCGCCCGCCCGGCCAGCTCCACATCGGCGGCCAGGGTGCGCGGATAGCGGTCGAGGTCCTCGCCGGCGCCGAACTGGAGGGGGTTCACGAAGACGGTGACGACGACCTCGCCGGCCGCGCCGACCAGCCGGCGGGCGGTGCGGATCAGCTCCGCGTGGCCCGGGTGGAGGGCGCCCATCGTCATGACGACGGCCCGGCGGGCAGCGGGTGCCGCACCCGGACCGGTGAGCGGCCCGCGCAGCTCGGCTGCGGTGTGCAGCAGCCTGGCGGTCATGGGGCGGTGCCTTCCGTGGGGCCCGGGTCCCCCGCGAGGACGTCGAGGAGGTCTTCGGCGAGTTCGGGCTTCAACAGTCCGTGCGCGAGCGCCCGGTCGGCCGTGGCGCGGGCCATCGCCAGGTACCCGGCGACGGTGCCGGGCGCGTGCACGCGCAGCTGGGCGACGTGCGCGGCGACCGTACCGGCGTCCCCGCGGGCGACGGGGCCGGTCAGCGCCGCGTCGCCGGAGCGCAGGGCGTTGTCCAGGGCGGCGCCCAGGAGGGGGCCGAGCATCCGGTCGGGGGCCGCGACGCCCGCCGTCCGCAGCAGGTCCATGGCCTGGGCGACCAGGGTGACCAGGTGGTTCGCGCCGAGGGCGAGGGCCGCGTGGTAGAGCGGCCGGGACTCCTCGGCGATCCACTCCGGTTCGCCGCCCATCTCGATCACCAGCGCCTCGGCGGCGAGCCTCAGCTCCTCGGGCGCGGTGACCCCGAACGAACAGCCCGCCAGGCGCTGCACGTCCACGGGGGTGCCCGTGAAGGTCATCGCCGGGTGCAGGGCCAGCGGCAGCGCGCCGGCGCGCAGCGCGGGGTCGAGGACCCGCACGCCGTACCGGCCGGAGGTGTGTGCGATCAGCTGGCCGGGACGGACCGCGCCGGTGTCCGCGAGTCCTTCGACGAGGCCGGGCAGGGCGTCGTCGGGGACCGTCAGCAGGACGAGTTCCGCGCGGGCCAGCACTTCCGCGGGGGTGACCAGCGGGACGTCCGGGAGCATGTGCGCGGCGCGGCGCACCGAGGTCTCGGAGACGCCGGACACGGCCACCGGACGGTGGCCGGCGAGTTGCAGCGAGGCGGCGAGGGCGGGGCCCACGCGGCCCGCTCCCACGACGCCGATGGTGAGGCGGGCGGGGCGGTCCCTGGGGTCGGGGGGGTGGAGCGCGTTCACTCGGTGACGACCTTCCGTTCCAGTCCGCTCGGGGTACCGGACGACTTCTCGTCATGCTAACGGTGGTTCTTGGGCGGCTGCTGTGCGATGCCCTGCGGGGTGCGTTGTGGTTGTCCGCGCAGTTCCCGGCGGCCTCTCCGGTACGTTCCGCTGGGCGTGCGCGGTCCTGCGGGGTGCGCTGTTGCTTCGCGCAGTTCCCCGCGCCCCTGATCGGGCGCGTCCTGCTCGGCGTGCGCGGTCCTGCGCGGTGCGCGGTCCCTGATCGGGTGCGATCCGCTCCACGTGCGCTGCCCTGCGCGGTGCGCTCCGGATTCGCGCAGTTCCCCGCGCCCCTGAACAGGTGCGATCCGCTCGGCGCGCGCTGCTCTGCTCGGTGCGCCGTGGTGTTGCGCAGTTCCCCGCGCCCCTGATCGGGCGCGTCCTGCTCGGCGGGTGTGATCCGGTGCGCGTGCGTAGCTGAGCCTGGTCTGCGGGCATGAGCCACGACGGATAGGGGCGCGGGGAACTGCGCATCACACGTCAGACAGTGCAGGACAGCGCACGAGGAGCCGGACGTACCGGAGATCAGGGGCGCGGGGAACTGCGCAAAACAACAGCGCAGCCCAGCTGGACCGCGCACGCGCAGCGGAACGTACCGGAGGGGGCGCGGGGAACTGCGCAACGCCACGGCGCAGCCCAGCTGGACGTACCGGGTCAGCGCACCGTGCGGAGCAGGGTGCGCCACCAGCGGCCCCGCGCCGGGCGCCCCCGCCGCAAACGGGAGAATTCACGGAACTCCCCGAGGGTCCGCCAGTCATGGCGCCCCGGCGCCGGAGGCAACGGCTCCTCCCGCCGCCGAGCCCGGTACAGGTCCAACGCGTACTGCTGGGTGAGGCTCATGCGACCCCTCGTCTCGTAGGCGGATCGGCCGGGCGCCGAACTCCCACGAGCGTGCGGCGGGCCCCGTCCCCCGGTCACGCCGATTGACGCCGCCCGTCAATCGGCATGAGCACCGCCCCCGACCGGGTGCACCATGGCCCCATGAGCGTGCGCATCGACATCGCGGGCCTGCCGCCCGAGCGGATCGTCTTCGAGCCGTCCCCCCTCGCGGAGCTGGGCCTCGCGCTGCACGCCCTCGCGGAGCCGGGTCACCACCCGGGCCTGCACGGCTGGGCCACCGCGACCTCCGCGTCCCTGAAGCCGGACCTGGCCGACCGGCTGTGCGAGGCGGACTTCCTGTGGCGGACGACGTTCTCGGACGTCTTCATGCCCTTCGCGGGGCTACGCGGTCACCACGGCCGACCGGCGGCGACCCTCGCCGAGGAGCTGGACGTGCTCGACCGGTTGGACGACGAGCGGTTCGTGAACGCCGCGCTGGAGTTCACCTGCAACCAGACCTACGACCAGGGCCGGCCGTCCCCGCTGACCGACCCCGCGGTCGCCGCCGAGTCCCTGGAGCTGGCCGCCACCCGGGGCCCGCGCCAGACCGACTTCACCCGCCGGCTGCTGGCGGACCCGGCGGCCGTGCGCGCCTGGGTGCGCCGCCTCATCGAGGACTGCGAGGAGGCGTTCTTCGCCGACACCTGGCGCCGCGTCCAAGGCCAGCTGGCCGCCGACGCCCGGCACAAGACGGAACTGCTGCGCCGCAAGGGACTCGCGGAGGCGCTCACCGCGGTCTCCCCCGCCCTGTCGGTCGACGAGGACCGCCGGTACGTGTTCCTCGACAAGCTGGCGCAGGGCTCCACCACCGCCGTGGACCCCGCGGTCGGCACCGGACTGGTGCTCGTCCCCTCGCACTTCGGCTGGCCTCACCTGCTGGCGCTGCACGCCCCGGGCTGGCGGCCGGTCATCCAGTACCCGGTGGCGACCGGGGAGCTGCCGGCGCCCGCCTCCGTGGAACTGCTGGAAAGCCGGCTGGAGGCACTGGCGCACCCGGTGCGGCTCCGGCTGTGCCGCAACATCGCCCGTTCCCCGTACACCACGGGTGAGCTGGCGCACGCCCTGGGCATCAGCGCCCCGGAGGTGTCCCGGCACCTCTCGGTGTTGAAGAAGGCCGGGCTGGTCAGCACCCGTCGGCGCGGTCGCTACGTGCTGCACCAGCTCGACGTGACGGTGGTGGCCCGGCTGGGGGTGGACATCCTGGAGGGCATCCTGCGCTGACCGGCCGACGCCGGCGCGCGCCCCCCGCGCACGGGCTCAGCGGGCCCCGCCGCCCGCGCGCACCAGGCCCGTCTCGTAGGCGAGCACCACGACCTGGACCCGGTCCCGCAGCCCCAGCTTGGTGAGGATGCGCCCCACATGGGTCTTCACGGTCGCCTCGGACAGCACCAGACGGGCCGCGATCTCCCCGTTGGACAGGCCCTGGGCGACCAGCACCATCACCTCGCGCTCCCGGTCGGTGAGCCGTTCCAGCTGCTTGTTCCGCGGCTGGGTGCCGGTCTCCGGGAGCATCGGCGCGAACCGGTCGAGCAGCCGCCGGGTGGTGGAGGGCGCAACCACGGCGTCACCACTGTGCACGGACCTGATGGCGGTCAGCAGCTCGGCCGGGGGCACGTCCTTGAGCATGAACCCGGAGGCGCCGGCCTTCAGCCCGGAGAAGGCGTACTCGTCGAGGTCGAAGGTGGTGAGGATCAGGACCTTCGGGGGGTTGGGGCCCGAACAGATCCGGCGGGTGGTCTCGACCCCGTCCAGCTTCGGCATGCGCACGTCCATGAGGACGACGTCGACGGAGGACGCGCGCAGCACCTCCAGGGCCTCGACCCCGTCGCCCGCCTCCGCGACGACGTCCATGTCCGGCTGGGCGGCGAGCACCATCCGGAAGCCGGTGCGCAGCAGCACCTGGTCGTCGACGAGCATCACCCGGATCGGGGTCATGAGGGACTTCCCTTCCTGTACGGACATCGGCCGGGTCGCCCGTGACGACCCGGCGGCCCCGGGGAACCGCGGGCGCGGCACGGCCCCGGAGCGGACCTTCAGTGTGCTCTGTGCGCTCTGTGTGTTCAGTGTGCGGGCTTGAGGGGCAGCAGGACGCTGATGCGGAATCCTCCGCCCGGGCGGGGACCCGCGTCCAGGGTGCCGCCGACCATGCCGACCCGCTCCCGCATGCCGATCATGCCGTGTCCGCGGCCGTCGGCGCCGCCGTCCTCGTACAACTCGTGCGGGGCCCCCTTGCCGTCGTCCTCCACGAGCAGGCCGAGGCCGTCGTCGAAGTAGACCAGCCGGACGCTCGCGCCGGCGTTGGGGCCACCGTGCTTGCGGGTGTTGGTGAGGGCCTCCTGCACGATGCGGTACGCCGTCAGCTCCACCCCGCTGGGCAGCGGGCGGGGCGTGCCCTCGACCTTGAAGTCGACGGGGAGCCCGGCCGTGCGGCACTGCTCCACCAGCTCGCCCAGTTGCTCCACGTCGGGCTGCGGAACGTACTCGCCGGACTCCTCCGGCTCCCCGGTGCGCAGCACGCCGAGCAGCCGACGCATCTCCGCGAGCGCCTGGCGGCCGGTGCCGGAGATGGTCTCCAGCGCCTTGCGCGCCTGGTCGGGGGCGGCGTCCAGGACGTAGGCGGCGCCGTCGGCCTGGACGACCATGACGGAGACGTTGTGCGCGACCACGTCGTGCAGCTCGCGCGCGATGCGGGCGCGTTCGGCGGCGACCGCGACCTTGGCCTGGGCCTCCCGCTCCCGCTCCAGCCGGGCCGCGCGCTCCTCCAGCTGGGCCAGATAGGCGCGGCGGGTGCGGATGGAGTCGCCCAGCACCCAGGCGAGGGCGAACGGCACCATGAGGAAGACGATGAACAGCGCTTGGCGGACCACCGTCTGGTCGGGTTCCGGCCAGCGGAGGATCGACACGGGTGCCGCGGCGAGGCCCACGACCAGCGCGAACCGGGAGGCCCAGCCGGCCCCGTCCGCGGCGACGGTGTAGACGATCACCAGCATGGCGAAGTTGACCAGCATCACCGGCACGTCCAGGGCGACCTGGGCCAGGCCGACGACGGTGGCGAGGACCAGCATCCGCTCGGGCACCCGGCGGCGCAGTGCGACCACCAGTGCCAGCAGCAGCGACGCCACCACGGACGGGACGCCCAGCACGGCGCCCGGCGCCTCGTCCGGCGGCGTCGGGCTGTCCGCCGTGCTGATCAGTCCCGCCAAGTTGATCCCGAACAGGAAGACGGCCCAGAAGACGTCGACCCCGGTCGGGTGTCTGCGGAGGAAGTCATAAACGCGCTGCACGTAACCCAGGGTAGGTACGCGTGCCCTGTGCAGGGGTCAACCGGAGGTCTCATCCCCATCGGCCACGCGTACTCCCCTAGGTGGAGGCGGCACCGTCCGCACCGCCCGGCCGGGGCGGCTCCGAGCCGGTGTCCGGGCCGGTGCTGCGGACCTGAGGGGTCCGGTTCCGTGCCCCGTCGGACCGGGGGCGCCGGCTGCTCGGCCGGATCCACGGCCAGTAGGCGACGCACACCACGAAGGGGGCGACGAACGCGGTCAGCAGCCACAGTCCGACGCTCGCCGGCGAGTAGACGTAGTAGTGCCAGCGCTGCGGCAGCAGCGCCGAGGGCGCGACCAACAGCACGATCAGCACCACCCAGGTGATCAGTACGGTCGTCACCAGGCGCAGTGCCGTCATCGCCGTCGCCCCCCTCGCCCTGCGTGCTCGTGATCCGCCCCGGACGAAGGGTAGTGCCCGGGACCGCGGGGCTGACGGCGCCCCGGGGCACGTCACCGCTGGTCAGGAGGGGGGCGACGGGCCCGCGCCGTACAGCGCCTAGCCTGGCTCCGTGACGGATCAGACGACGCCCGGCCCGGAGCAGCCCACCGACCCGACCGAGCCCACCGGGCCCCCGGCGACGGGTGGGGGCCGGGCGCCGCGCGGATGGCGGGCGGCGGCCGAGGAGGCCCTGTACGGGCCGCACGGCTTCTATCTGCGCCCCGAGGGCCCCGCCGGCCACTTCCGGACCTCCGTGCACGCCTCCCCCTTGTTCGCCGGGGCGGTGGCGCGCCTGCTGTGCCGGGTCGACGCGGCGCTCGGGCACCCCGGGGAGCTGACCTTCGTGGACATGGCCGCCGGCCGCGGCGAACTGGTCACCGGGGTACTGGCCGCGCTGCCGCCCGAGGTGGCCCCGCGCACCCGGGCGGTGGCCGTGGAGCGCGCACGGCGGCCGGTGGACCTCGACCACCGGATCGAGTGGTGCGCCGAGCCGCCCACCGGGGTACGGGGCCTGCTGTTCGCCAACGAGTGGCTGGACAACGTCCCCCTGGACGTCGCCGAGACCGACGCCGACGGGGTCCTGCGGCGGGTGCTGGTCGCCCCGGACGGCACGGAGTCCCCCGGCGAACCGCTCGCCGGCGCGGACGCGGAGTGGGCGGCCCGCTGGTGGCCGCTCGACGCCGGGACCGACCCCCGCCCGGCACCCGGTCTACGGGTCGAGATCGGCCGCCCCCGGGACGCCGCCTGGGCCGGTGCCGTGGCGACCCTGGCCGCCGGACTCGCGGTCGCGGTCGACTACGCGCACCACCGGGCCGCCCGCCCCCCGTACGGCACGCTCACCGGTTTCCGCGCCGGCCGCGAGGTGCTCCCCGTACCGGACGGGTCCTGCGACCTCACGGCGCACGTGGCGCTCGACGCGTGTGCGCTGCCGGGCGCCGAGCTGACCGGGCAGCGGGCCGCGCTGCACGCCCTCGGGGTGAGCGGCGGGCGTCCGGCGCTGGCCCTGGCGTCGAGCGACCCGGCCGGCTACGTGCGGGCCCTCGCCCGGGCCGGCGAAGCGGCCGAGCTGACCGCGCCGGGCGGCCTCGGGGACTTCGGCTGGCTCCTCCAACCGGTGAACGTCCCGAGCGCACTGCTGGACTGAGCCCCCCGCCCGGTCGTCGCTACTTGGCGCTACTTGGCGCTACTTGTCGATGTCGCCGACGACGAAGAACAGCGAACCGAGGATGGCGACCATGTCGGCCACCAGCGTCCCGGGCAGCAACTCGGTCAGGGCCTGGATGTTGTTGAACGACGCCGAGCGCAGCTTGAGCCGGTACGGGGTCTTCTCGCCCTTGGACACCAGGTAGTAGCCGTTGACGCCGAGCGGGTTCTCCGTCCAGGCGTAGGTGTGGCCCTCGGGCGCCTTGAGCACCTTCGGCAGACGCTGGTTGACCGGGCCGGGCGGCAGGTCGACGATCCGGTCGAGACAGGCGTCGGCGAGGTCCAGCGCGTTGTGCGTCTGCTCCAGCAGGCATTCGAAGCGGGCCAGGCAGTCGCCCTCCTCGCGGGTGACGACCTTGAGCACGTCACCGAGCTCCCCGTACGCGAGGTACGGCTCGTCGCGCCGGAGGTCGAAGTCGAGACCCGACGCCCGCCCGATGGGGCCGCTCACCCCGTACGCGTGCACCGCTTCGAGCGACAGGACGCCCACGTCCCGGGTGCGGCCCCGGAAGATCTCGTTGCCGAGCACCAGCCGGTCGTACACGTCCATGCGCGAGCGCACCGAGGCGACGGCCGCCCGGGCGCGGGTGGTCCAGCCGACCGGCAGGTCCTCCTTCAGACCGCCGACCCGGTTGAACATGTAGTGCATGCGCCCGCCGGAGATCTCCTCCATGACGGTCTGGAGTTCCTCGCGCTCGTGGAAGGCGTGGAACACCGGGGTGATGCCGCCGAGCTCCAGCGGGTAGGACCCGAGGAACATCAGGTGGTTCAGGACGCGGTTCAGCTCGGCCAGCAGGGTGCGCATCCACACCGCGCGCTGGGGCACCTCCATGCCGAGCATCCGCTCCACCGCGAGGACGACCCCGAGTTCGTTGGAGAACGCGGACAGCCAGTCGTGTCGGTTGGCCAGCATGACGATCTGCCGGTAGTCCCGGGCCTCGAAGAGTTTCTCCGCGCCGCGGTGCATGTAGCCGATCACGGGTTCCGCGTGGCGCACGCGTTCACCGTCCAGAACCAGCCGCAGCCGCAGCACTCCGTGGGTGGACGGGTGCTGGGGGCCGATGTTGAGCACCATGTCGGTGTTCTCCGCGGCGCCGCCGATGCCGACCACGGTTTCCGTCGTCGGCCCCCCGAGAGCGGCCTGCGCGGCCCCGGACGTCATGGATGTCATGGCCCCAGTCTCCCTTACGTACGCTGGCGGTATGGAAACGGGGAGCGCGGGCGGGTCCGCGGCGGGGAACGTGACGGAGGGTACGGGGAGCGGGCCGGACTGGATCGCGCTCCCACCGGGGCTCCTGCGCATGCGCCGGCTGCTGTTGGTGGTGTGGCTGGTGCCGTTGACGGTGGCCACCGGGGTCCTGCTCGGGATCTTCGTCGGACCCCCGTGGGCGGCCTTCGCGGTACTGCCGCTGGCGCTGTTGCTGTGGGGTTGGCCGATGCTGGGCCGCAACTGGCGTTCCTGGCGGTACGCGGAACGCGCCGACGACCTGCTGATCAGCCGGGGGGTGCTGTGGTGGGAGCAGACCATCGTGCCGTACGGGCGGATGCAACTCGTCGAGGTGACCTCCGGTCCGGTGGAGCGGCACTTCGGGTTGGCCAGCGTGCAGCTCCACACCGCCGCCGCGGCGAGCGACGCGCGCATCCCGGGCCTGCTGCCCGAGGAGGCGGAACGGTTGCGTGACCGGCTCACCGAGCTGGGCGAAGCACGATCGGCGGGCCTGTGAGCGGGTCCGGGGCCGGCGATCCGGCGGACGAACCCCGTCCGAACGTACCGACCGCGCCGGACGGGCAGGCGGACGCCGCCGTGAACGAACGGCGGCTGCACCCCGTCACCCCGCTGCGCCGCGCCTGGGCGCCCATAGCGATCCTCGCGGGCTGGGCGGTGCACGACCCGGGCGGCACCCAGGAGCGGGTCACCTCCCTCGACACCACCACACTCGTCGCCTCGGGCGCCGCCGTCCTGATCCTGGCCGCCCTGTACGGCGTGCTGACCTGGTGGTTCACCCACTTCGCGGTCACCGGGACCGAGCTGCGCATCCGCACCGGGCTGCTGTTCCGGCGGACCGCGCACATCCGACTCGACCGCATCCAGGCGGTGGACGTCACCCAACCCCTGTTGGCCCGGGTGGTCGGCGTCTCCAAACTGAAGCTGGACGTCGTCGGCACCGAAACCAAGGACGAGTTGGCGTTCCTCGGCGCCGACGAGGCCCGGTCGCTGCGGGCCGAACTGCTGGCGCGTGCGGCGGGGTTCGCCCCCGAGGACGCGCAGGAGGTCGGCGAGGCCCCGGTCCGGGAGCTGATCCGGGTGGGGCCGCGGCAACTGGCCGTCTCGCTGCTGTTGAGCGGCGGCCCCTGGTTCGCGCTGGCGGGCGCGCTGGCCGTGCCGACGTTCCTGTGGTTCCTCACCCACAACCTGTGGACGGTGCTCGCCACCGCGCTGCCGCTCGCGGGCGTCGCGGTCACCAGCACCGCCGGACGGTTCGTGAAGGAGTACGACTGGACGGTCGGGGAGTCGCCCGACGGACTGCGCATCGACCACGGGCTGCTCGACCGCATGCACGAGACGGTGCCGCCGGGCCGGGTGCAGACCGTCCGGATCGAGGAGCCGTTGCTGTGGCGGCGCCGCCAGTGGGTACGGGTCGAACTGGACGTGGCGGGCTCGTCGAACTCCGTCCTGGTGCCGGTGGCTCCGCGGGCGCTGGCCGCTGAGGTCATCTCGCGCGTGCTGCCCGGGGTGACGGTGCCCGAGGAGTTGTCCCGGCCGCCGCGGTCGGCACGCTGGTGTGTGCCGCTGTGGTGGCGGGGTTACGGGTTCGCCGTGAGCGACACGGTGTTCGCGTCCCGGCACGGGTTGCTGCGGCGCAGCTTGTCGTTGGTGCCGCACGCGAAGGTGCAGAGCGTGCGGTTGCTCCAGGGGCCTTGGCAGCGGCGGCACGGGGTTGCGGACGTCCGGGTGGAGACGGGGGCGAACCGTTCCGTTCCGGCTCGGATGCGCCCTGCGGGCGAGGCGGCTCTGTTGTTGGCTGCGCAGGCGGAGCGGTCGCGCACGGGGCGGCGGGCCGCGCGCCCCGACCGCTGGATGTCCTGACGCGGGGTGGGTGCCTCCGGGGGTACGTCGTCCCCTGCGGGTGCATCGTGGCTGGTCGCGCAGTTCCCCGCGCCCCTAAAGGGGCGCCCTGCTGGACCTTCGAGCGAGAGGGCGCCCCGATAGGGGCGCGGGGAACTGCGCGAGCAACCACCGCGCCCCCGCGAGGGATGAGCGTCAAGCGCGCAGGGCCGAACGAAGGCCCTGCATGTCGATCGGCTCGGTCTCGTCGTGCGCGGTCAGGTCCACGACCTGACCGACCCGCTCCGCGTCATCGGACACCTTGAAGTCCGCCTCGGACTCCGCCTTGTGCAGCGCCAGCGCCTCCTCCCCGACGACATCGGCGAGGTCCTCGTTCTGCACGGCTTCCAGCGCGGCCCGCGCGGGCTCGCTCTTGTTGCCGAAGAAGTCGAAGCCGCCCTGAACGGTCCGCGGACGGACGGGCGGCACGGGAACGACCGCCACCGCCGCTGCCCGCGGCACGTTGACGTGACCGGCCGCGGGGCCGGCCCCCGCGGGTGCGGCGGCGCGCTCGTGGCCACCGGTGGCCGGCTCCTGCGCCCGGGCCCGGACGGCCGCCGGCGCACCAGCCGGCGCATCCGCACCGCGGCGCTGCTTCGGAGGCGAAGGGGGCGAAGGGGGTGACGGAGGCGAAGGGGGAAGCTCCCGGGACGGGCCGCCCGCCGCACCCCGCTCCAACCGGTCGAGCACCGCATTGGCCCGCAGGTACAGCGCCACGGTCGCGACCGGCGACACCTCGTCCGTCGCGCGCAGCGCCTTCGA
This sequence comes from Streptomyces sp. NPDC127068, assembly GCF_042724695.1. Classification (NCBI taxonomy): domain Bacteria; kingdom Bacillati; phylum Actinomycetota; class Actinomycetes; order Kitasatosporales; family Streptomycetaceae; genus Streptomyces; species Streptomyces sp. NPDC127068. The sequence goes on from NZ_JBHXEN010000023.1 coordinate 55,728, forward strand.
CGCCGTAGCCGGCGCCGGCACCGCGGAGGACGCCGCGTCCGCGGGGGCGGCGGCGGGCGCCTCCATCGCGAGCTGCCGGCGGCCCTCCAGCGCACTGGCCCGCTCGGTCTCGGCGGTGGCGTACCGGCGCAACAGCCCCGCGTGCTCGCCGCGCAGGGCGGCCAGTTCGGCGCGCTTGGCGCGCAGCCGCTTCTCCAGCTTGCCGCGCACCGCGCGCGCCGACTCCAGTTCGCCCTCGAACTCGGCGACGCGTTCCTCGAAGCGCCACTCGTCGCTCGTGCGCGCCCGCAGCAACTCCGCGACCCGTCGGCCCGCCGACCGGTCCCAGTTCCGCATCACGACCGAGCCCGCGACGGCCGCCACGGAGGCGCCCACCACGAGCCCGCGCAATATCGCGGCCTCCGAGACGAACCAGGCGCCGGTGGCGCAGAGGACGGAGGCTCCGGCGATCACCGTGGGAGGGAGCAGCCGGTGCAGGGGTGGTGAATGGCGGTGGCGTCCACGAGGCATAGCGAGAAACTTACCGCGCGTGGGGGATTGTTGCCGCCCCGCCCGCACAAAAACGCGGCGCCGCCCGGTCTTTACTTCTTGAGCAAGCCCTTCGACTCCAGATACTCCTTCGCCACATCGGCCTCCTTCTGCCGCTCGGCGTCGACCTTGCGGTTGAGTTCTACAAGATCATCTGTTGAGAGCACATCGGTCAACTTGGCCAGGGCGTCGGCTATCTCCTTGTCCCCGGCGTCCGCGGCGTTCACCACCGGAAGGACGTTGTCGGCGTTCTGGAGCTTCTTGTCGTCGGCGAGCAGGACGAGCCCGAAGGAGTCGAGGGTGGCGTCGGTCGTGGTGGTGAGGACCAGTTGGGCCGTGCCGTTCTTGACGGCCTGCTTGGACTGGACGGTTCCCACGCCCTTGGGGTCCACCCCGGCGACGTCGATGCCGTACGTCTTCTTGAGGCCCGGTGCGCAGAAGGGCCGCACCTCGCATTCGTCGCCGGCCGCGATCGTGACCTTCTCGTTCGTCTTGCCGAGATCCGAAAGAGACGTGAGGTCGTGCTTCTTCGCGAATTCCTCACTCACGGCGAACGCGTTCTGGTCGACGGCCTTGCCGGCGGGCAGCACCTTCAGCCCGCGCGGTTCGGCGAGCTTCTTCAACTCGGCGACGGTCGCCTCGACATCGGACGATGCCACCGGCTCGGCATCCGGACCGTTTTTGTCCGCGTTGAGGAATTCGGCGAGCGTCGCCGCGTATTCGGGGACGACGTCGATCGTGCCCTTCTCCAGCGCCGGTTCGTAGATCTCACGGTTCTCCACGGTCTTCACGGAGGTCGAGTAACCGGCGTCGGCGAGAACCTGCTTGTACAGCTGGGCGAGCACCTTCGCCTCGGTGAATCCCGCGGCGCCGACGACCAGCGAACCCTTCTTGCCACCGCCCGAACCGCTGGAGCCCTCCTCCTCCAGGCTGTCGCCGGAGCAGCCGGCGGCGGCCGTCAGCGCGGCCACGGCCAGCGCGGCGAGCGCCGTCCGCCCCGCTCTGCGCGGTGTTCGGGGTCGACCGCGACCCGTGTGCGGTGAGCTGCCGTCGCCGAACGCGCCGGGGGCGCCCGCGGGGGCCCGGTGGTCCGTGCCGTGCTGGTGAGTGCCGTTCATGTCGACCGTCCCTTTTCGTTTTCGTGGAAGGAGCCGTTCTCCTTCGCGACGGGGCGCGCGCCCCGTCGGCGGAGAGTCAGCGGGTGGCGCGGGCCCGTCCGCGCATCGGGTCGAGGAGGCGGCCGGTGACCACCAGCACGCCTTCCACGAGCAGGGCCAGCGCCGCCACCAGGAAGGCGCCCGCGACGACCTGGGGGGTGTTCTGGAGGCTGAACCCGGCGGTGATGATCCGTCCGAGGCCGCCCTCCCCCGCCATCGCGGCGAGGGTCGCCGTCGCCACCACCTGCACCGCCGCGGACCGGACCCCGGCCATGACCATCGGGTACGCCAGCGGCAGTTCGACCCGGGCGAAGAGTTGCCGTCCGTTCATCCCCATGCCCCGGGCCGCCTCCACCACCGACCGGTCCACCTCGCGCATGCCCAGGTACGCGTTGGTGAGCAGCGGCGGCACCGCGAAGAGGACCAGGGCGACGAGGGTCGGCGCGTCCCCGTGGGTGCCGAGCGGGGTCAGGGTGAGGAGCACCAGCACGGCCAGGGTGGGCACCGCCCGGCCGATGTTGGAAAGGTTGACCGCGAGCGCCCCGCCCTTGCCCAGGTGGCCGAGCCAGAGGGCGAGCGGCAGCGCGATCAGGCAACTGATCAGCAGGCAGACCCCGCTGAAGTAGAGGTGTTCGGCGAGCCGCTGCCACACGCCGCGCTCGCCCTGCCAGTTGGCGCCGGTGGTCAGCCAGTCGTACGCCCCCGATATCGCGTTCATATCGCTTCGGCCGCCTTCCCCGTGCCGGAGGTGCTGGAGGTGCTGGAGGTGCCGGAGGTGCCGGAGGTGCCGCGCCGCCGGCGGGGTGCGCGCGGGGTGCGGCTCCAGGGGGTGAGCAGCCGCCCGACGCCCAGCAGCAGCAGGTCCGCCGCCAGCGCCAGCAGCACGCACAGCACCGAAGCGGTGAGCACCTGCGCCTTGAAGCTGGTGTCCAGGCCGTCCAGGATCAGGGTGCCGAGCCCGCCGTAGTCGACGATCGCCCCGACGGTGGTGAGCGCCACCGTGGCCACCGTGGTGATCCGGACCCCGGCGAGCAGCGCGGGCAGCGCCAGCGGGAGTTCGACCTCCCAGAGTCGGCGCACCGGCCCGTAGCCCATGCCCCGGGCGGCCTCCCGGACCTCCTCGGGGACGGACTCCAGGCCCATCAGGACGTTGCGGACCAGGATCGTCAGCGAATACAGCACCAGGCCCGTGACCACCAGGGCGGCCGACAGCCCGAAGACCGGCAGCAACAGGGAGAACATCGCCAGCGAGGGGATCGAGTACAGCAGGGTCGTGAGCCCGAGGACCGGGCCCGACAGCACCGGCCAGCGACGGACCAGCAGCGCCAGCGGCACCGCCACGACCACGCCGATCAGCACCGACACGGAGGTGATCGCGAGGTGTTCGAGCGTCGCGTCCACCAGTTCCTGGCTGCGGGAGCGTACGTACTCCCCGCAGATCCAGTCGTTCGCCACCAGACAGTCGCGCGTGCTCATCCGAACACCCTCCCCCCGTTCCTCCCCGGCCACGGCTGCCCGGGCTCCCCGTGCAGCCGGTCCCGCCGGTCTTCCCGCAATCCCGGTTTCCCCGCTTTTCCGGCGGGCACTCCTCGAACGTACATCTGACAACCTTGGACATTCGGTCGTGCTGGCGACCCTAACCCCGGCCACTGACAACCACCGGCGCGGCCCGTACCGGTGCAACACGGCCTTCACACTTCCCGTACCCCTGGGGGACTGCATGATCCGGTTCGAGAACGTGAGCAAGCGTTACCCCGACGGCACCACGGCCGTGGACGACCTCTCGTTCGAGGTCGCGGCCGGCGAACTGGTCACGCTGGTCGGCCCGTCGGGCTGCGGGAAGACCACGACGATGAAGATGGTGAACCGGCTCGTCGACCCGTCGAGCGGCCGGATACTCCTGGACGGCGCCGACATCGCCGACGGCGACCCGGTCGAACTGCGGCGCCGCATCGGCTACGTCATCCAACAGGTCGGGCTGTTCCCGCACCGCACGGTCCTCGACAACACGGCCACCGTCCCGCACCTGCTGGGCGTGCGGCGGGCGAAGGCGCGCGAACGGGCCGCGGAACTCCTCGACCTGGTGGGCCTCGACCCCTCGGTCCACGGCGACCGCTACCCCGACCAGCTCTCCGGCGGCCAGCGCCAGCGCGTCGGCGTGGCCCGCGCGCTGGCCGCCGACCCGCCGGTGCTGCTGATGGACGAGCCCTTCGGCGCGGTCGACCCGGTGGTCCGCGAACGCCTCCAGTCGGAGTTCCTGCGCCTCCAGCAGTCGGTGCGCAAGACCGTGCTGTTCGTCACCCACGACCTGGAGGAGGCCGTCCGGCTCGGTGACCGGATCGCCGTGTACGGGCAGGGGCGCATCGAACAGTTCGACGTCCCGGCGACCGTGCTGGGCGCCCCGGCCAACGACTACGTGGCCGACTTCGTCGGCGCGGACCGGGGCCTGAAGCGGCTGTCGGTGACGCCGATCGAGGAGGGCGACCTGGAACAGCCCCCGGTGGTGCGGCTGGACGACGCGCTCCCCCGGGAACTGGACGCGCGCTGGGCGGTCGTCCTGGACTCCGCGGGCGCCCTGCACGGCTGGCTGTCCGCGGAGCGGGCCCGGGAGAGCACCGGCACGGTCCGCGAGCACGCCCGCCGGATGGAGGCGTGGCTCCCGGTGGGCGCCTCGCTGAAGCAGGCGTTCGCCACGATGCTCCAGCACGACGCGGGCTGGATCGCCGTGCTCGACGAAACCGGCGCAGGGGGCGCGGGACGGTTCCTGGGGGTGCTCACCCCGGGCGGGCTGCACGAGGCCCTGCGCAGGTCCACGGCGGCCCAGCTGCGGGACGTGCCCCGTACCGAGGTCGCGCTGGAGACGGTGTCCGGGAACTGACCCGCCCCCGGGCGGCCCGGGGCGGCCGGAGGGACCGGCACCGCCCGCGCGGGCCTACGCTGGGAACATGAACCAGTTCCCAGGCCGCGGACGAGTCGCCGGACTGCCCGAGTGGGACCGCTGCGCGGTCATGGGCGTCGTCAACGTGACCCCGGACTCCTTCTCCGACGGAGGTCGGTGGTTCGACACCACCGCCGCCGTCAAGCACGGCCTCGACCTGGTCGGCCGGGGCGCCGACCTGGTCGACGTCGGAGGGGAGTCCACCCGGCCCGGGGCCCGTCGGGTCGACGAGGACGAGGAACTGCGGCGGGTCGTGCCCGTGGTGCGGGAGCTGGCCGCCGAGGGGGCCGCGGTCTCCGTGGACACCATGCGCGCCAGCGTCGCCGAACAGTCGCTCGCGGCGGGCGCGCTCCTGGTCAACGACGTCAGCGGCGGCCTCGCCGACCCCGCCATGGTCCCGGTGGTCGCGGCGGCGGGCGCCCCCTTCGTGGTGATGCACTGGCGCGGCTTCCTGGAGGGCCCCCAGATCCGGGGCGTCTACGCCGACGTCGTCACCGAGGTGGTGGACGAGCTGCGCACCCGGGTGGACGCCGTGATAGCCGGCGGGGTGGCCGCCGACCGGATAGTCGTGGACCCCGGCCTCGGCTTCTCCAAGGACGTCGACCACGACCTGGCGCTCCTCGCCCGGCTGGACCGGCTGCGCGCCCTCGGCCACCCGGTGCTGGTCGCCGCCTCCCGCAAACGTTTCCTGGGGCGGGTCCTCGCGGGCCCCGAGGGCGCCCCGCCACCGGCCCGCGAGCGGGACGCGGCCACCGCCGCCGTCTCCGCGATCGCCGCCCACGGCGGCGCCTGGGCCGTCCGCGTCCATGAGGTGCGGGCCACGGCCGACGCCGTCCGGGTCGCCCGCGCCGTCGAGGGAGCCCGATGAGCACTCCCGGTACGCCCGGCACGCCCGACGGCCCCGCGGGTCCCGACGGACCGGCCGGTCCGCAGACCCCCCGCACCGAGCGGGACGAGGTCGAACTCGCCAACACCGCCTTCTACGAGGCCTTGGAACGGGGCGACTTCGACGCGCTCTCGGACGTCTGGCTGGACGAACGCGACCTGTCCGACGTCTCGGGCCCGGCGCCGGAGATCTCCTGCGTGCACCCCGGCTGGTCCCCGCTCACCGGCCGCGGCGAAGTCCTCAGGTCCTATGCGCTGATCATGGCGAACACCGAGTACATCCAGTTCTTCCTGACCGACCTCTTGGTCTCCGTGTCCGGCGGGACGGCCCTGGTGACCTGCACCGAGAACATCCTCAGCGGTGGCCCCGCCCCCGAGGACGGCGGCGAGCTGGGGCCCCTGGTGGGGCAGCTCGTGGTCGCCACGAACGTGTTCCACCACACCCCGCTGGGCTGGAAGCTCTGGTCGCACCACGCCTCCCCGGTGCTCTCCGAGGCGGTCGGCGACCCGGACGGCGAGCCCGGCGAGCCCACCGGTTGACCCCGCCGGGTCCGCAGGACGCGTCCGTGCCGGCGCACCCCGCGGAGGGGTGGCGTCGGCGGGCCCGGGTAGCCTCGTTCGACATCCCATTTCGACGACGAGCAGGAGGACGGGCGTGGATCGTGTCGCGCTGCGCGGCCTGAAGGCCCGTGGGCACCACGGCGTGTTTCCCCGGGAACGCGAGGAGGGCCAGACGTTCCTCGTGGACGTGACCCTGAGCCTCGACACCCGTCCGGCGGCGGCCGGCGACGACCTGGAGAAGACCGTCCACTACGGCATCGTCGCCGAGGAGGTCGTCGCCATCGTCGAGGGCGAGCCGGTCAACCTGGTCGAAACGCTCGCCGAACGCATCGCCACCGCCTGTCTGGGCCACGACGCCGTCCAGGAGGTCGAGGTGTGCGTCCACAAACCCGACGCGCCCATCACCGTCCCCTTCGACGACGTGACCGTCACCATCACCCGGAGCCGCGTATGACAGCCCAGCCGGACCCCACCGTGCAGCCGGTGCCCGCCTCGGTGACCGCGCAGGTGGACGCCGCCGACACCACCCTCAGCAACCCCAGGCTCGCCGTGCTCTCCCTCGGCAGCAACCTGGGCAACCGGCTGGAAACCCTCCAGGGCGCCGTCGACGCCCTGGAGGACACCCCCGGACTGCGGGTCACCGCAATCTCCCCCGTCTACGAGACGGAGCCCTGGGGCGTCGAGTCCGGCTCCCAGCCCTCGTACTTCAACGCCGTCGCCGTCGTCCGGACCACCCTGCCGCCCGGTTCGCTGCTGGAGCGCGCCCAGGCGATCGAAGAGGCCCACCAGCGGGTGCGGGACGAACGGTGGGGGCCGCGCACCCTGGACGTCGACATCGTCACCTACGCCGACGTGGTCTCCGACGACCCCCAGCTCACCCTCCCCCACCCCCGGGCCCACCAGCGCGCCTTCGTCCTGGCCCCCTGGCACGACGTCGACGCCGCCGCCGAGCTGCCCGGACACGGCCCCGTCGCCGACCTGCTGGCGGGCCTCGCCCCCGGCGCCGTCACCCCGCGCGGCGACCTGGAACTCCAGTTGCCCGAGTAGTCGTTAAGGTCAACCGAGGGCACCACCACCGGCTGCCCCCACCACCGGCCACCGGGCCGGTCGTAGGACGGCTGTAGGACTGCCGTAGGACTGAAGGGACGACGTGAATCAGCTGCGCATCAGGACCCTGCTCGGTCTCTTCGTCGGGACCGGGGTCGTGTCCTGGGCGGGAGCCCGCCTGTGGGACTCCGTCGGCACCCTGCCGGGCGTGCCGCTCGCCGCACCGATCGTGCTCGCGGTGATCGCGGCGGTGCTCACCGCCACCGCCCTGTCGCTACGGGCGCGGCTGCGCGCCCAGCGGGACCGGGAGCCCGGGGCGAAGGGCGTCGACCCGTTGATGGCGGCGCGGGCCCTGGTCTTCGGCCAGTCCAGTGCGCTGGTCGCGGCGCTGATCTCGGGGCTCTACGGCGGGATCGGGATCTTCCTGCTCGGCTCCCTCGACGTCCCGGTCCGTCGTGACCAGGCCGTCTACGCCGGGTTCTCGGTGCTCGCCGGGATCGCCGTGGTGGCCGCCGCGCTCTTCCTCGAACGCGTCTGCAAGCTCCCCGAGGACGACGACACCCCGCACCCCCCGGGCACCGAGGCCCGCGGGGTCTGAGGCCCGCGGGGTCCGCGCGCACGGCCCCCGGGCGCCGCACACCGGCGTCGGCTCACCTCGCCAGGATCAGGCTCATCGCCTCCGCGCGGGTCGTCGCGTCCCGCAGCTGCCCGCGCACCGCGGACGTCGTCGTCTTGGCGCCCGGCTTGCGGATGCCCCGCACCGACATGCACATGTGCTCGGCCTCCACCACGACGATCGCGCCCCGGGCCTCCAGGATGCGCATCAGCGAGTCGGCGATCTGGGTGGTCAGCCGCTCCTGCACCTGGGGGCGACGGGCGTAGACCTCGACCAGCCGGGCCAGCTTCGACAGCCCGGTGATCTTGCCGGACTCGGCCGGGATGTACCCGACGTGGGCGACGCCGTGGAAGGGCAGCAGGTGGTGCTCGCAGAGGCTGACGATCTCGATGTCCTTCACCAGGACCATCTCGTCGTGTCCCAGGTCGAACGTCGTCGTCAGGACGTCCTCCGGCTGTTGCCACAGCCCGCCCAGGATCTCCCGGTACGCGCGGGCGACCCGGGCCGGGGTTTCCCGCAGGCCCTCCCGGTCCGGGTCCTCCCCCACGGCGATGAGCAGCTCCCGGACGGCGTCCTCCGCGCGCTTCGCGTCGAACTCGCCTATCGTGCCCTCGCCGTCCAGCGTCACGGGGTCGGTCATGGTCTGCCTCGTTCCTTAGCCGTACAGACGGGTACGTGCGGGACACACGAAAATGCCGCGCCCCCCAAGAGTAACTAGGGGGGCGCGGCACACATTCCGGGCCCGATGGGCACCGGCGCGGCCACGGAACGGGGCGGTGAGCCCCGGGGCGGTCGCGCCGGCGACGCGCGGTCAGCTGTCCGCGCGACCTTCCTCCTGCGGGGAGGGGGCCTCGACCGGGGCGACCGGGGTCGCCTCGGCCTTGGTCGTCAGCGACGGGGTGGCGCCACCGGCGCCGTTCGTCAGCGACAGTTCCTTCGGGGAGAGGACCGGCGGACGCGTCGAGGGCGTACGCCGCGAGGAACCCGTCCACGCCGGGCGGGCCGGGCGCTTGATCAGGGAGGAGAAGATCTCGGCGATCTCCTCCTTGCCCAGGGTCTCGCGCTCCAGCAGCTGGAGCACCAGGTTGTCGAGGACGTCGCGGTTCTCGACGAGGATCTCCCACGCCTCGTTGTGCGCGTTCTCGATGAGCTTCTTGACTTCTTCGTCGACGAGCGCGGCGACCTCTTCCGAGTAGTCGCGCTGGTGCCCCATCTCCCGGCCGAGGAACGGCTCGGTGTTGTCGCCGCCGAACTTGATCGCGCCCAGCCGCTCGGTCATGCCGTACTGCGTGACCATCGCGCGCGCGGTGGTCGTGGCCTTCTCGATGTCGTTGGCCGCGCCGGTCGTCGGGTCGTGGAAGACGAGCTCCTCCGCCGCGCGCCCGCCCAGCATGTACGCGAGCTGGTCGAGCATCTCGTTGCGCGTGGTGGAGTACTTGTCCTCCTCGGGGAGGACCATCGTGTAGCCGAGGGCACGGCCGCGCGACAGGATCGTGATCTTGTGGACCGGGTCGGAGTTGGGCGAGGCCGCCGCGACCAGGGCGTGTCCGCCCTCGTGGTACGCGGTGATCTTCTTTTCCTTGTCCGACATGATCCGGGTCCGCTTCTGCGGGCCCGCCACGACGCGGTCGATGGCCTCGTCGAGCATGTGGTTGTCGATCAGCTTCAGGTCGCTGCGGGCGGTAAGCAGGGCGGCCTCGTTGAGGACGTTGCTCAGGTCCGCGCCGGTGAAGCCGGGGGTGCGACGGGCGACGGCCGCGAGGTCGACGTCCGGTGCGACCGGCTTGCCCTTCTGGTGGACCTTGAGGATCTCCAGCCGGCCCTGCATGTCGGGACGGTCGACGGCGATCTGCCGGTCGAAACGGCCCGGACGCAGCAGCGCCGGGTCGAGGATGTCGGGCCGGTTGGTGGCGGCGATCAGGATGACGCCGCCCTTCACGTCGAAGCCGTCCATCTCCACGAGCAGCTGGTTCAGCGTCTGCTCGCGCTCGTCGTGGCCACCGCCGAGACCGGCGCCGCGGTGGCGACCGACCGCGTCGATCTCGTCGACGAAGACGATCGCCGGGGCGTTCGCCTTGGCCTGCTCGAAGAGGTCACGGACCCGGGAGGCACCGACACCGACGAACATCTCGACGAAGTCGGAACCCGAGATCGAGTAGAACGGCACGCCGGCCTCGCCGGCGACGGCGCGCGCCAGGAGCGTCTTGCCGGTTCCGGGGGGGCCGTACAGCAGCACGCCCTTGGGGATCTTGGCGCCGACGGCCTGGAACTTCGCCGGCTCCTGGAGGAACTCCTTGATCTCGTGGAGTTCCTCGACGGCCTCGTCGGAGCCCGCCACGTCGGCGAACGTCGTCTTCGGGGTGTCCTTGGTGATGAGCTTGGCCTTCGACTTCCCGAAGTTCATCACTCGGGAGCCGCCGCCCTGCATCTGGTTCATCAGGAACAGGAAGACGACCACGATGAGGACGAAGGGCAGCAGGGAGAGCAGGATGCCGAGGAAGGGGTTGTCCTTCGAGGGCTGGACGGTGTAGCCGTCGGGGATCTGCTTGTCCTGGTACTTGGCCTGGAGGTCGGCGGCGAGGTCGGCGCCCTGGTCGCCGATGTAGCTCGCCTGGACCTTGGTCTGGCCCTCGACCTTCTGGCCGTCCTTCAGCGTGATCTTGATCGTCTGGGAGTTGCCCGTGGTGAGCTGGGCAGACTTCACCTGGTTGTTACTGATGGCCTGGATGACCTGGCCGGTGTCCACCGTCTTGTAGCCGCCGGACGAGCCGACGACCTGCATCAACACGACCACGGCGAGGACGGCCAGCACGATCCACATCACGGGCCCACGGAAGTATCGCTTCACGTCCATCCATACGGAGCGGTGCCGCCCCGTCCCTCCTGCCATAGTGAGTTTGATAAAGACTGTTCTTCGGACGGTACCCCAGCATTGTCACCCGAAGCCGCAGCGTGCTGGTGCCAATCCCGCGGCAATGCCGCGGCGATCCCGCCTCCGCTTGCTCCAACGGCGGGAAGGCCCCGAGGGTTCCCGGGCGCCCCGTCCGCCCGGCCCGGGGCCGTGCCGAACGGCTCAGCCGCCGTACACGTGGGGCGCGAGCGTACCCACGAACGGCAGGTTGCGGTACTTCTCCGCGTAGTCGAGGCCGTAGCCGACGACGAACTCGTTGGGGATGTCGAAGCCGACCCACTCGACGTCGATCGCGACCTTGGCGGCCTCCGGCTTGCGCAGCAGCGTGCACACCTTGAGGGTCGCCGGTTCGCGGGAGCCGAGGTTGGAGATCAACCAGGACAGGGTGAGCCCGGAGTCGATGATGTCCTCGACGATCAGGACGTGTTTGCCCTTGATGTCGGTGTCGAGGTCCTTGAGGATGCGCACCACCCCGGAGGACTGGGTGCCCGCGCCGTACGACGACACCGCCATCCAGTCCATCGTGACGGGGGTGGACAGCGCGCGTGCCAGGTCCGCCATCACCATCACGGCGCCCTTCAGGACACCGACGATCAGAAGGTCCTTGCCCGCGTACTCCGCGTCGATCTTCGCAGCCAGCTCAGCCAGCTTCGCGTCGATCTCTTCCTTGGTGATGAGCACCGACTGGAGGTCGGTGCCCATGTCTTTCGCGTCCACCCGCATCACTTTCGGTTGTCCGAGCCGCTGCCGGGCCCGCCCGGGCCCGGCTCAGCTTTGCCGGATCACCAGTCTGCCACCCTGCCGCTGGGCCACGACCCGGCCGGGGAGATTGATGGCGCCCTGTCCCCGCCAACCGGTGATGAGACGGTCGACCTCCTCGATGTGCCGGGCGAAGAGGGAGCCCGCGGGGGCGCCCGCGTCAATGGCCGCGCGGCGCAACACGCGCCGGCGCACGGCGGACGGCAGGGCGTACAACTTGGCGCACTCAAGGAGCCCGGACGGGTCACGGACCGCGCTGTCGGCCTGGGCGGCCCAGGAGTCCAGGGCGTCGGCGTCGTCCCGGGACAGCTGGGCCGTCCGGGCCAGCGCCTCCACGACCCCCTTGCCGAGCGCCTTCTCCAGCGCGGGCAGGCCCTCGTGGCGCAGCCGGGACCTGGTGTAGGCGGGGTCGGTGTTGTGCGGGTCGTCCCACACCGGCAGGTGTTGGACGAGGCACGCCTTGCGGGCGGTCTGTCGGTCGAGGTGCAGGAACGGGCGTCGGTAGCGGCCCGCGGCGCCCGAGACCGCGGCCATCCCGGACAGCGAGCGGATGCCGGAGCCCCGGGCGAGGCCCAACAGGACGGTCTCGGCCTGGTCGTCGCGGGTGTGGCCGAGCAGCACGGCGACCGCCCCGTGCCGCTCGGCGGCGGCGTCCAGGGCGGCGTAGCGGGCGTCCCGGGCGGCGGCCTCGGGTCCGCCGTCGCGGCCCACGGTCACGCCGACGGCCTCGACCGGGGCGAGACCGAGGGCGGTGAGGCGGGCGGCCACCTCGTCGGCGCGGGCCGCGGAGCCGGGCTGGAGTCCGTGGTCGACGGTGATGCCGCCGGCCCGGATGTCGAGCTTGGGGGCCTCGAAGGCGAGTGCGGAGGCCAGCGCCACCGAGTCGGCGCCGCCGGAGCAGGCGACGAGCACCAGGGGGGAGGAGGTCGCGGCGGTCCGCGGCGCGCGGGGCGTGCGCGAGGGCGTACGAGGTGGGGGTGCGCTGGCGGCCGGGGGTGCGGGGTCCGCGCGCAGGTCGTGTTCGGTGAGCAGGTCGTGGAGGACGCGGCGGACCGCCAGGCGTATCGCCGCGACCGCAGGATGGGGACCCATGTCCGGTTCCCTTCGTGAAGTTCGGGGGTGGGGGCTCGGATCTGTCGACCGATCTCCGGGCTGTCCGGGGTCACCGGAACCGCGTGGAGCGGGGCGCCCTTCCGGATCGCCGGGATCACCGGGATCTCCGGGCCGACCGCCGGCGTGCGTCCCGGGAGTCCCCGGGTGCGCCGCCCGTGATCGTGCTGCCGTTCGGTCTCCGGACGACCGGAACGGGCCGCTGTGCCGCCGCGCCCGGTCACTCAGAGTGTGTCGATGGTGACAGAGCCGAGCCGTTCCCCGAGCATTGCACGCCTGTCAGGGGCTCACGGTCCCTCGGACGGGTGATTGCGAAGGCGTTCCCCTGCCGTCGGCCGCCGGGGGTTCACGCCTCTGCCTTACCGTGCACCCGCGCGATCCAGTCCGCCGGTTTGCTGATCTCCGCCTTGGTGGGCAGCGTGTTCGGGGAGGTCCAGGCGCGGTTGAAACCGTCCATGCCGACCTGGTCGACCACGGCCCGTACGAAACGTTCGCCGTCGCGGTACTGACGGAGCTTGGCGTCGAGTCCGAGGAGCTTGCGCAGGGCCTGGTCGAGTCGGGAGGCGCCGCGGGCGCGGCGCTGCTGGAACTTCTCCCGGATCTCCGCGACGGACGGGACCACGGCCGGGCCCACTCCGTCCATGACGTAGTCGGCGTGGCCTTCGAGCAGGGACATCACGGCCGTCAGCCGGCCCAGGACCTCGCGCTGCGCCGGGGTCTGCACCAGTTCGACGAGCGACCGGCCGCCGTCGTCCTCCTCGCCCTCCGGGCGGCCCCCGGCCAGCGACTGCGCGGCTTCCCTGATGCGTTCGAGGAACGTCATCGGGTCCACATCGGTCTCGGCCAGGAACGTCTGGATCTCGCCCTCCAGATGGTCGCGCAGCCAGGGGACGGCGGTGAACTGGGTCCGGTGGGTCTCCTCGTGGAGGCACACCCAGAGGCGGAAGTCGCGCGGGTTGACGTCCAGCTCGCGTTCCACGTGGACGATGTTCGGCGCCACCAGGAGCAGTCGGCCGCCGCCGTTGGCGCCCGCCGGGAGTTCCCGGGTGGCCGGGGCGAAGGTCTCGTACTGGCCGAGGACCCGGGACGACAGGAACGACAGCAGCATGCCCAGTTCCACGCCGGTGACCTTGCCGCCGACCGCGCCGAAGACCGCGCCGCCCGGGGTGCTGCCGCGGCGCTCCTGCATCTTCTCCAACAGGGGTTTCAGGATCTCGCGGAAGCCCGCGACGTTCGCCCGGACCCAGCCCGGGCGGTCCACCACCAGGACGGGGGTGTCGTGTTCGACCGGGTGTTCCGGTCCGACCATGCGGGTGTAGTTCCGCACGTGTTCCTCGGACGACTTGGCGTGCCGACGCAGTTCGGCGACGATCGCTCGCGCCTCGTCCCGGCTCACTTCGGGGCCCGGTCGCACGAGTCGGGTCGCGGTCGCCACCGCGAGGTTCCAGTCGACCATCTCCGCACCACCGATGCTCGTCATGCGTCAACGGTACGGGACCCGTGCGGGTCCCTGCGGGGCTTGGGGGGTTCGGGGGGTGGTCGTGGCGGTTCCCCGCGGGTGCGTGGTGTGTTGCCCGCGCAGTTCCCCGCGCCCCCTGCGGTACGTCCCGCTGCGCGGTGCGTGGTTCCTGTGCGGGTGCGTTCCGCTGCGCGTGCGTGGTCCGGCTCGGGTGCGCTGTGGTTCCGCGCAGTTCCCCGCGCCCCTGATTGGGTACGTCCTGCTCGGGTGCGCTGGCCCTGGGCGGGTGCGTTCCGCTGCGCGTGCGCGGTTCCTGGGCGGGTGCGCTGTGGGATTGCGCAGTTCCCCGCGCCCCTATCGGGGCACACCGGTCGGGAGGCACCCGGCCCAACAGTCGCGCAGGCGATAGGGGCGCGGGGAACTGCGCGAACCATCAGCGCACCCGCACAGGGACCGCGCACGCCCACGAGGACGCACCCGATCAGGGGCGCGGGGAACTGCGCAACCGCACCGCGCACCCGAGCTGAACAGCGCACGCCGAGCGGGACGTGCCGTGCGGAAGGTCAGCGGAGCGTTTACGCGCAGCCGCAGGCGACGAGCGTCGCGGCCATGCGGTCGAGACGCGACTGCGCAGCCGCGGGGTCCGTCGCGGGACCGTCCGTCATGAAGGAGAACGCGAGCAGCCGGCCGTCCCGGTCCACGACCGTCCCGGCCAGCGCGTGCACCCCCGTGAGCGTCCCGGTCTTCGCCCGGACCAACCCCGTGCCCTCCGCACCCGCACCGGAGGAGTAACGATTTCTCAGGGTTCCGGTGAAGCCGGCGACCGGCAGCCCGGTGAGCGCCGGCCGCAGCGCGGAACCGTCCGGCCGGGCGGCCCTGGCGAGCAGCGCGGTCAGCGTGCCGGGCGACAGCCGGTCGGCCCGGGCGAGCCCGCTGCCGTCCGCGAACCGCACCCCGCCCAGGGGCACGCCGACCTTGTCGAGCTCCTGCTTTATGGCCGCGCCGCCGCCCTTGAAGCTCGCCTCCCGGCCCGCGGCGATCGCCGTCTGCCGGGCCAGCGCCTCGGCGAGGTCGTTGTCGCTGTACGTCAGCATCCGCTCGACCAGGGCCGCCACGGGGGGCGAGGTGACCGCGGCCACCTCGCGGGCGCCGCCGGCCGCCTTCCGGGAGGCCGGTGCGCCCTCGACCTCGACGCCCCGGTCGGCGAGCAGGTCGGCGAACCGGTCGGCCGCGTCCTTCGCCGGGTCCGCGCTGCGGGGGGCCGGGCCGCTGGAGGAGTCGTCGAGGCGGCCCTCGTCCACCATCAGGGCGGTGACGGTGGCGATGTTGTCGTTGCGCCCGATGGGGTGAACCGGGGGCCCGGCGTACAGGGAGGTGTCGTACGCGAGCCGCACCTCGCGGGTGCCGGTCTTCGCCAGGGCGCGCGCCGTGCGGTCCGCGAGGTCGCGCAGGGAGGCGTTGCCGCGGGCGTCCGCGCGCGCGGTGAGGGTCGGGTCGCCGCCCCCGACGAGGACCAGCCGGGCCGGGTCCTTGCCGGCGGCCGGTTCGAGGACGGTCCGGGTGGTGATCCGGTGCTCGGGGCCTGCGGCGGCCAGGGCGGCGACCGCGGTCGCGACCTTGGTGGTAGAGGCGGGGGTGAGCGCGTCGGCGGGGTCCTTGCCCCAGAGCAGTTCGCCGGTGGCCGCGTCCACGACGGCCGCCGCGGTGCGGGTCCCCGGAGGCGCCTCCTTCAGCAGGGGCCCCAGGCGGTCGGCGAGGACGCTGCGGCGCGGCAGGGGGTCCCGGGCGTCCGGCACCCCCAGCGCGTCCAGCACTGTGGGGGCGCGCGGTGGGACCTTGCGCGCCCGGGCGCCCGAGCCTCCGGCGGCCTCGTGATGTGCGCCACCCCCGGAGCGCAGCGCATCGGCCCGGTCACGTTCCGCCGTACGCTGGCCCGACGCATCCCACGGGCCCGCGATCGCCAGGGATCCGGCCGCCAGCGCCAGACCGGCCACGGCGGCACCCGTCGTGACCTGCCAGGTCCCGAGCTCCGTCGGACGTAGCGTCCGGACCGCGGTGAGCAGCGCCTTCGAGCGCTCCACGAGCCGTCTGACGTGCAGCGACGGCTTCGGCTCCGGCAGCTCCGGCACGACCGACCAGCCCCTTTCGCGATCACACACATGCGTGAGGGACACTTAACCACTGCGTCTTGCCGGGGGTACGACATCCCGGCAGACCCCGACCACCATCCGGGCGGGGGCGGGGGGCCGTACGGCGGTAGCCGCCCCCGGGCGCCGACCGCGTCGGGCGCCCCGAGGGGTGGCCCCCCGCGGGCGGCAGGGCGTTGTCAGAATTATGGGCTGATCATGGAGGAGCCACCGGTGGAGTTCGACGTCACGATCGAGATTCCGAAGGGTTCGCGCAACAAGTACGAGGTGGACCACGAGACCGGTCGCATCCGCCTCGACCGTCGACTGTTCACGTCGACGAGCTACCCGGCGGACTACGGTTTCGTGGAGAACACCCTCGGCGAGGACGGTGACCCGCTGGATGCGCTCGTCATCCTGGACGAGCCGACCTTCCCGGGTTGCCTGATCCGTTGCCGGGCGATCGGCATGTTCCGCATGACCGACGAGGCGGGCGGCGACGACAAGCTGCTGTGCGTGCCCGCGTCGGACCCGCGGGTGGAGCACCTGCGGGACATCCACCACGTGTCCGAGTTCGACCGCCTGGAGATCCAGCACTTCTTCGAGGTCTACAAGGACCTGGAGCCGGGCAAGTCGGTCGAGGGCGCCGACTGGGTGGGCCGCAGCGAGGCCGAGGCCGAGATCGAGCGGTCCTACGAGCGGCTCAAGGAGCAGGGCGGCCACTGACGGTCGCATCCGTACGCCAACGGGCCGTGCGTCCCCCATCCGGGGGGCGCACGGCCCGTTCCGTTGGGGGCGCGCATACTGAGCGTGCGCAACGGGACCGCGGTGCGGGAACCGCACGGACGTCCGGGAACGGCAGGACGTGCCGGCCCGGTTCCCGGGTACGCGGTCCCCATGCGGCCGTTCCCCGGGCGAGCCCGTACGGCGCCTTCCCCGTGCGGTTCCCGGGTCGGCGTGGAACAAGTGGAGGACGGACGGGAGAGGCGGCACCCGGGCACGGTACGGAGAGGGGCGCGGTGAGCGAGCGGAAAACCCCGGGAGCACGGAACGCCCCGGAGCAGACGGGCGGGTCGACCTCCGCCGAACCGGGCGGCGGTCCGGTGGACACGAAACCGGTGTCCGACGAGGCGCACAGCGCCTTCGCCCAGCCGGCCGGGGTGCAGCCGCAACCGGCGGCGGCCGACGAGGACTCCCAGACGACGTCCGAGTTCACGGTGCCCGAGGGCGTTCCCGAGCCGTCCGGCACCGAAGCCGCCGAGGCCGCCAGCTCAGGGGGGTCGGCGTTCAGCACGCCGCGCACCTACCGCGCCAAGTCGGCGCCGCCCGCCTTCACCCCGCCCTCCGGGATGCCCCTGGTCCGGCTGACCGAGGAGGCGCCCTGGCAGGACCGCATGCGCACCATGTTGCGGATGTCGGTCACCGAGCGCCCCGCGCCCGAGGCCGTGCAGCGGCACGAGGACGACGCCGGACCCGCGGTGCCCCGGGTGCTCGACCTGACCCTGCGGATCGGGGAGCTGCTGCTCGCGGGCGGCGAGGGCGCCGAGGACGTGGAGGCGGCGATGTTCGCCGTCTGCCGTTCGTACGGGCTCGACCGCTGCGAACCGACCGTGACGTTCACCCTGCTGTCCATCTCGCACCAGCCGTCGCTGGTCGAGGACCCCGTGACGGCGTCCCGCACGGTGCGCCGACGCGGCACCGACTACACCCGCTTGGCGGCCGTCTTCCGACTGGTGGACGACATCAGCGATCCGGGGCACGAGGTGTCGCTGGAGGAGGCGTACCGGCGGCTCGCGGAGATCCGGCGCAACCGGCACCCGTACCCCGGGTGGGTGCTCACCGCGGCGAGCGGGGTGCTGGCGGGCTCGGCCTCCGTCCTCGTCGGCGGTGACCTGCTGGTGTTCGTGGCTGCGGCGGTCGGCGCGATGCTCGGGGACCGGCTGGCGTGGCTGTGCGCGGGGCGCGGGCTGCCGGAGTTCTACCAGTTCATCGTGGCGGCGACCCCGCCCGCCGCGATCGGGGTCGCCCTCACCCTCGCCCACGCGGAGGTAAGGGCCTCGGCGGTGATCACCGGCGGGCTGTTCGCGCTGCTGCCCGGACGGGCGCTGGTGGCCGGGGTGCAGGACGGGCTCACCGGCTTCTACATCACCGCGGCGGCCCGGCTGCTGGAGGTCACGTACTTCTTCGTCGGCATCGTCACGGGCGTGCTGCTGATCCTGTACTTCGGGGTGCGGTTCGGTGCGGAGCTCAATCCGGACGCCGCGCTGTTGGTCATCGAGCGGCCCGTCTGGCAGATCGCGGCGTCGATGATGCTGACCCTGGCCTTCGCGGTGCTGTTGCAGCAGGAGCGGTCCACCGTGCTCGCGGTGGCCCTCAACGGGGGCGTCGCCTGGGTCGTGTACGGGGCGATGCACTACGCGGGCGGGATCTCGCCGGTGGCGTCCACGGCGGTGGCCGCGGGGCTGGTGGGGCTGTTCGGGCAGTTGCTGTCGCGGTACCGGTACGCGTCGGCGCTGCCGTACGTGACGGCGGCGATCGGGCCTCTCCTGCCGGGGTCGGCGACGTACTTCGGGCTGCTGGGGATCGCGCAGAACGAGTTGGACGCGGGGCTGGTGTCGCTCACGAAGGCCGCGGCGCTGGCCATTGCGATCGCCATCGGGGTGAACCTCGGGTCGGAGGTGTCGCGGCTCTTCCTGCGGGTGCCGGGGGCGGGGGCGCGGCGGGCCGCGAAGCGTACGCGCGGCTTCTAGTGAACCCGTTCGCGGCGGGTGGCACTTTCCCCTGCGGGTGCGCTGCCCCTGGTCGGGTGCGTTCCGGTGCGCGTGCGCGGTTCCTGGGCGGGTGCGCTGTGGGGTTGCGCAGTTCCCCGCGCCCCTATCGGGGCACACCTGTGGCCCAACGGCATCGGAAGGTGCCCCGTCAGGGGCGCGGGGAACTGCGCGTATCCGCAGCGCACGGGGAGCGGGGCGTACCCAAAGGGGCGCGGGGAACTGCGCGAACGGCCACGACGCACCCGCACGGAGCCGCGCGCCCCAGCACGACGCACCCGAAAGGGGCGCGGGGAACTGCGCAAACGCACAGCGCACCCGAGCCGGACAACGCACGCCGAGCGGGGCGTACCCAAGGGGTAGCGCTAGCGGTCAGCGGTCTTGTCGGGGTCTGGGGTCGCCACGGGAACCGCAGACCCACGCTTCCTGCGGGCCCGGAGGAACTCGACGACGATCGGGACGACCGACAGCAGGACGATCCCGATGAGCATCAGCTCGATGTTCTCGCGAACCCACCCGTGCTTGCCGAGCCACGCCCCGAGGAGCGTGACCCCCGCGCCCCACAGGACGCCACCGATGACGTTGAAGGTGATGAACGAGCGGTACCGCATCCCGCTGACGCCCGCGATGATCGGCGTGAACGTCCGCACGATGGGCACGAACCGCGCCAGCACCAGCGACTTCGGACCGTGCTTCTCGAAGAACTCGTGCGCCTTGAGCACGTTCTCCTGCTTGAAGAAGCGGGAGTCCGGCCGGTTGAAGAGCGCGGGGCCCACCTTCTTGCCGAAGAGGTAGCCCACCTGGTCGCCCGCGATCGCCGCGACGCAGACCAGGGTGCAGATCAGCCACAGGTCCGTGGTGAGCGTCCCGGTGGTCACCAGGAGGCCCGTCGTGAACAGCAGGGAGTCCCCCGGCAGGAAGAAGCCGAAGAAGAGGCCGGACTCGGCGAAGACGATGATCAGCAGGCCGTAGATCCCGAACTCGTTGAGCAGGAAGTTCGGGTCCAGCCAGCTCGGGCCGAGCGCAAGCGTCGTCACGGTGGTGGGCTCCAGAGGGGTGAGGGAGGGCAACGGGAGGGCACGGTGCGGGCCCAAGCTACCAACGCCCGGCGGTCACGCACCGTTGTCGGAGCCCTCAGGATGCACCCGTCGGCGAGCCGGGCAAAGCTGGGCAGGAGGGATGAGAACAACACCATTCACATCGGCCACATCAGTCACACGGGTCGGCACGACGACAGGGAGTGAGCGTGGGCATCGATGAGTACGGGGGCGGGCTGAACCCCCAGTCGGACGTCCTCGTCGTCACGACGAACGACGTGCCGGGTCACCGGGTGGACCGGGTGATCGGCGAGGTCTTCGGCCTCACCGTGCGCTCGCGGCACCTGGGCAGTCAGATCGGCGCGGGGCTGAAGTCCATGATCGGCGGCGAGCTGAAGGGCCTCACCAAGACCCTGGTGGAGACCCGCAACCAGGCGATGGAGCGGCTGATCGAGCAGGCCCGCGCCCGGGGCGCCAACGCGGTCCTGATGTTCCGCTTCGACGTGACGGAGGCCGCTGACGTCGGCACCGAGGTGTGCGCGTACGGCACGGCCTGCGTGATCACCCCGCTGTGAGCGCCCGGCGGCACGTGGTGCCGCCGGGCGGCGGTCCGGGGTGCGGACCGGTGGCTACTTCCAGACCCACAGCTGGTAGGGCGCGAAGGAGTCGCACCGCCACCGGTCGATGAGTTGCATCTGCGGCGAGGACAGGTACGTGCCGATCTGCACGCAGTGCGCGTACGAGGAGTGCGGGCCGAAGGTGACCCAACCGGTGGCGCCCGGCGGGGGTGCGGCGTGCGCGGCGGGAGCGGTGAGCAATGCGGCGCTCGCCAGGGAAACGGCGACCGCGGCGGTGGAGAGCGTTCTGTGCAAGGACACGGTGCACACTCCTTCTTCACCAGTGCCCGCCGGAGCCACTGCTCCGGCGGGTTGCGTGAAGCATCCCGCCGCGCGCCCCCCGGGACAACGGGAAGCGCACGTTCCCGTTCGGTCGGTGCGCCCCCCCCGTGCGGCGGGGGGCGCCGGCGGCTCATACGTGCCGGGCGGCGTTCGCCAGCATCGCGTCCCGCAGGTAGCCGGCGAGCCCCGGCTCGATCGCCTCGTACGTGGCGGTGAACCGCTCGTCGGCCACGTACATCTCGCCCAGCGCCACGTGCATCTCGTAGCCGCAGGCGTAGGACGTGTCGGAGATGAACCGGCGGTGGTCCTCGGCGACGTCCATCGCGGCCGGCGAGTCGGCCTCGACGCCCTGGGCCAGCAGGTCGCCCATCCGGCGGTGGATCGCGGCGAACTCGCGGCCGACCCGCGCCCAGTCGTCCTTGGTGTACGCGCTGGTCCTGCGCCGCGACTCGCGGTGGGCTTCGGTGCCGCCCCAGCGTTCTTGGACCTCCTCCTCGTGGGCGTCCGGATCGAAGTCTCCGAACACCTCGAACTTCTCTTCCGGTGTCAGGTCGATGCCCATGCTCCGTGCCTCCATTGCGGTCTCCACCGCGGCTGCCATGAGCCGCAGTCTTTCGATGCGGGCGGTGAGCAGGTCGTGCTGGCGCCGCAGGTGCTCGCGCGGGTCCGCGTCCGGGTCGTCCAGCAGGACGGCGACCTCCTCCAGCGGGAACCCGAGTTCCCGGTAGAAGAGGATCTGCTGGAGCCGGTCGAGGTCCGCCTCGCCGTAGCGGCGGTGCCCCGCGGGGCTGCGCTCGCTCGGCGGGAGCAGCCCGATCTCGTCGTAGTGGTGCAGCGTGCGCACCGTGACCCCGGCGAACCCGGCGACCCGCCCCACGGAGTAGCTCATGCCCTCGCCCTTCCTCGTGACGTCTCCCACGGTGCCTCCTCACGTCGCGTGAGGTGCAAGCCGGTCCTACGGTGGTGCGTGGGCCCCCGGCGCGCGGCCCCCGTGGGACGCCCCCACGCCCACGGCTCCCCACACCCACCGGAGGCGACCGTGTCGCTGCACCGAGGTGCCGATCAGTCCGCCGGGCGCAGCCTGTCGGTGAACCCCTTCTACGGTGACGCGAACCCGCTGGGCGACATGCTCGACGCACCGCCCGCGCACCGGTTGCCGGACGGTCCGCTGTCCCCGACGGCCGCCTACCAGCTGGTGCACGACGAGCTGATGCTCGACGGCAACGCGCGGCTGAACCTGGCGACCTTCGTCACCACCTGGATGGAACCGCAGGCCGGGGTGCTGATGGCCGAGTGCCGCGACAAGAACATGATCGACAAGGACGAGTACCCGCGGACCGCCGAGTTGGAGCGGCGGTGCGTGGTGATGTTGGCCGACCTGTGGAACGCCCCCGATCCGGGCACCGCCGTCGGCTGTTCGACCACCGGTTCCAGCGAGGCGTGCATGCTGGCCGGGATGGCGCTGAAGCGGCGCTGGGCCCTGCGCAACGCCGACCGCTACCCGTCCCCGCAGGCGCGGCCCAATCTGGTGATGGGCGTCAACGTGCAGGTGTGCTGGGAGAAGTTCTGCACCTTCTGGGAGGTGGAGGCCCGCCAGGTCCCCATGGAGGGCGACCGCTTCCACCTCGATCCGGCCGCCGCCGCGGCGCTCTGCGACGAGAACACCATCGGGGTGGTGACCGTGCTGGGCTCGACCTTCGACGGCTCCTACGAGCCGGTGGCCGAGGTGTGCGCGGCGCTGGACGAGCTCAAGGAGCGCACCGGTCTCGACGTTCCGGTCCATGTCGACGGGGCCTCCGGGGCGATGGTCGCGCCCTTCCTCGATCCGGAGCTGGTGTGGGACTTCCGGCTGCCGCGGGTCGCCTCGATCAACACGTCCGGGCACAAGTACGGGCTGGTGTACCCGGGGGTGGGCTGGGCGCTGTGGCGCTCGCCCGCCGAGCTGCCCGAGGAGCTGGTCTTCCGGGTGAACTACCTGGGCGGGGACATGCCGACGTTCGCGCTGAACTTCTCCCGGCCGGGCGCCCAGGTGGTGGCGCAGTACTACACCTTCCTCCGGCTGGGCTTCAGCGGCTTCCGGGCGGTGCAGCAGTCGACGCGGGACG
Source organism: Streptomyces sp. NPDC127068 (assembly GCF_042724695.1). Classification (NCBI taxonomy): domain Bacteria; kingdom Bacillati; phylum Actinomycetota; class Actinomycetes; order Kitasatosporales; family Streptomycetaceae; genus Streptomyces; species Streptomyces sp. NPDC127068. Next base: position 78,634 of record NZ_JBHXEN010000023.1, read on the forward strand.
TGGCCCGGGGGCTCGCCGAACGGATCGAGTCCCTCGGCGACTTCCGGTTGTTGACCCGCGGCGACCAGCTGCCGGTGTTCGCGTTCACCACGGCCGACGACGTGACCGCGTTCGACGTGTTCGACGTGTCGCGACGGCTGCGGGAAGGGGGCTGGCTGGTGCCCGCGTACACCTTCCCCGCCCACCGGGAGGACCTGGCGGTGCTGCGCGTGGTGTGCCGCAACGGGTTCTCGGCGGACCTGGCGACGCTCTTCGTGGCGGACCTGGAGCGGTTGCTGCCGGAACTGCGGCAGCAGGACGGCCCGGCGGTGAAGGACCGGGCCGCCGCGACGGGCTTCCACCACTGAGCCGGACCGGTGCGGTGGGGGGCGGCCGTCGCGGCCCCGGCTACCTGCTGAGCGCCCCGAACCTACGGACCGCCAGCGGGAAGAACACCGCGAGCAGGGCCAGCGGCCAGAGCACCGCCAGGAGCGGTGCGTGTTCGGCCGCCCAACCCATCGATTCCGCCCCCGCGTCCGAGCCCGCCGGGCCGCCGGCGGCGCCGAACAGGTCCCGCACCGCGGTCGCGGTCGCCGACATCGGGTTCCACTCGACCACCGCGCCCAGCCAGGACGGCATGGCCCCGGGCGTCGCGAACGCATTGGACAGGAACCCGAACGGCCAGACGAGCACCTGCACCGTCTGCACCAGCTCCGGGCGCCCCGCGACCATCGCGAGGTGGATGCCGAGCCACAGCATCGCGAACCGGAGCAGGAGCAGCAGCCCGAGCGCGCCCAGGAAGCCCGCGAAGGTGCCGTGCGCCCGCCAGCCCACGGCGAGGCCGACCGCGAGCATGACGGTGAGCGCGGCGAGGGACTGGAGCATGTCGGCGACCGCCCGCCCCACCAGGACCGCGCCGTTCGCCATCGGCATCGAGCGGAAGCGGTCGATCACGCCCTTGTTGAGGTCCTGGGTGACCGCGACCATGGTCGACTCCAGGCCGAACGTCATGGAGAGCACCAGCATCCCGGGCAGCAGGTAGGTGAGGTAGTCGCCTTCCACCGCGCGGCCGCCGCCGACCAGGTAGCCGAACATCAGCAGCAGCATCACCGGGAACAGCAGCCCCACCACGACCTGGACCGGTCGGCGGGCCCAGTGCGCCAGTTCGCGTCGGGTCATGGTCCAGCAGTCGGTCAGTGCCGGGGCGACGCCCGTCCCCTGGCGGCTCATGCCGTCGCCCCCTTCGTGAGTTGCAGGAAGACCTCGTCGAGGGTGGGCCGGCGGATCGCGACGTCCTCCGGCTCGATGCCGGACCGTTCCAGTGCGCGGACGGCCGCGGTGAGCGCGGCCATCCGGTCGGTCACGGGCACGCTGACCAGCCGGCGGTCCGGGTCGACCGTGGCCCCGTCCGGCAGCAGCCGCGCCACGGCGCCGAGTCGGGTGCCGTCCCGTACGACGACGTCGAGCCGGTCGCCGCCGGCGCGTGCCTTCAGCGCGTCGGCCGTGCCGTCGGCGATCACCCGGCCGCCGTCCACCACCGAGACGTGGTCGGCGAGTTGGTCGGCCTCCTCCAGGTACTGGGTGGTGAGCAGGACGGTGGCCCCACCACCGACCAGGGCGCGGACCGAGTCCCACACCTCGGCGCGGCCCCGCGGGTCGAGACCGGTGGTGGGCTCGTCCAGGAAGAGGACCTCGGGGTCGGTGATCAGGCTGGCGGCGAGGTCGAGCCGGCGCCGCATGCCGCCGCTGTACTGCTTGACGGGTTTGCTGCCGGTGTCCGTGAGCCCGAACCCGGTCAGGAGTTCCCCGGACCGTGCGCGCGCTCCCCGGGCGCCCAGGCGGTACAGCCGGCCGAACATCTCCAGGTTCTGCCGACCGCTCAACTCTTCGTCCAGGGCGGCGTGCTGGCCGAGCAGTCCGATCTTGCGGCGGACGGCGTCGGCTTCGGTCCGCACGTCGTGCCCGGCCACCGTGATGCGGCCCGCGTCGGGCCGCAGCAGGGTGGCGAGGATGCGCACCAGGGTGCTCTTGCCCGCGCCGTTGGGCCCGAGGACGGCGTGCACGGTGCCCCGGGCCACCGTCAGGTCGATCCCGCTCAGCGCCCGTTTCGCGCCGTACTCCTTCTGCGCCCCCTGGACCACGATCGCGTCATGACTCACCCGGACCCCCACTAATCAAGCTTGACTACTTGGTCGATCGGTGAAGGTACTGCCCATGGGGAGGTTTAGTCAAACTTGATTAGCAACGCCTTCGCGAGGGGGACGCTCCGGGGTTCGGCTCCGTACGGGGCGCCCGCCCTCAGCGGCGGTCCCCCGGGTGCGTCTCGCCCGTGGCGTACGGATTGACCTCGCCCTCCGCGAGCACGCCCACGAAGGGCTCCCCCTCGCCCGCGAAGACGTAGGCGCCGCCCTCGATGCGTTCGACCAGCTCTCGGGTCCACTCCGCGCCCCCGTCGGCCGAGTGGAGCCAGAAGTTCATGATCTCGCCGATGTGCTGGAACTGTCCGGGCCCCTTCTCGGGCGCGTAGTACTCCAGCACCGCGGCCCGCCACTCCTCGATGGCCCGCACCCGCCGCCCCAGCAGTTCCACGACCTCGCCGCGGGGCAGGGAGACCATGAAGCCGAGGGCCGCCGACAGGATGTCCGGCTTCTGGTCGTACGAGGTCAGCGCCTCGCGCAGCAGGGCGAAGAACTCCTCGTCGCCGCGCGGGGTCACCTCGTACTCCACCCGGGGCGGGCCGCCGACCGTCGAGGGCGCCACCTCGTGCGCCAACAGCAGCTCCTGCTTGGCCATCTGCTTCAGTGCGTGGTAGATCGACCCCGGCTTGGCGTTGGACCACTCATGGGCTCCCCAGTACTCCAGGTCGTTGCGCACCTGGTAGCCGTGGGCCCGCCCGTGGCCGCGCACCGCACCGAGGACGAGCAGCCGGATCGCCGACATCCCACACCCACCACCTTCAACGGAAATCTACTGGTCAACTTTGACCAGACTAGCCCCGTTCCGCTGCGACCAACGCGAAAGCCGTCTTCCCGTCCAGGGACTCGCGGATGATGTCGGCATGTCCCGCGTGCCGGGCCAGCTCCTCCACCAGGTGCAGCATCAGCCACCGCATCGACACCGCACCGTCCTTGGGGAACCAGGGGGCCTCCGGCAGCGGGAAGGTGTCGTCCAGGCTGGGCACCGACCGGATGAACTCCTCGGTCTCCTCGGCCACGCCCGCCCAGTGGGCCAGCGTGCCCGCCACGGTCTCGTCGCCGACCAGCCGGAAGCCGTTCTGCCAGTCCTCCTCGGTCGTGACCTGCTCGTTCGGGCGCTGCTGGGCCATCCGCAACCACGACAGCTCGGCTCCGGCGGCGTGTTTGACCAGGCCCGACAGCGAGAGTTCGCTGGCGCTCGGGACGCGGGCCGCCTGCTCGTCGGTGAGGCCGAGCACCGCGCGCCGCAGCGCCCCGCGCTGGGCCTCCACGAAGGCGAGGAGCGCGCCGCGCTCGTCGCCGCGGGCTTCCGCGGGTACGTGAGTGACCATGGGTGCCGCCTCCAGTGATGCCGTGTCCTGCTCGACATCTCCCACCCTAGGCAGCCATTAGGTCAGTCGCGGTCCTGAATGGGCCAGGGAGGCGAAGCAGCCCGCGCGGACGGGGGCGCGGGTCAGAACGGGAACGCGGGGCGTTCGCGCTGTACGGAGATCCACTTCCAGGTCGTGAACGCCTCGATCGTCGCCTCGCCGCCCAACCGGCCGGGCCCCGACTGCTTCTGGCCGCCGTAGGCGACCAGCGGATCGTCCTGGATGGTGCTCCCGTTGACGTGGAACATGCCCGTGTCGACGCGCCGGGCGAACGCCACCCCGCGTTCGGCGTCGGCGGTGTGCACGGCCCCGCCGAGCCCGTAGGGGGTGTCGTTGACGATCCGGACCGCCTCGTCCTCCCCGTCGAAGGGGATGAGCAGCGCGACCGGGCCGAAGATCTCCTGCCGCAGCAGCGGGGAGTCCTCGGGCAGCCCGGTGAGGACGGTCGGCTCCACCAGGTTGCCCACCGTGGAACCGTGCACCAGCGCGGTGGCCCCCTCGGCGAGCGCCTGGTCCACGAGGTTGCCGAGGGCCTCCGCCTGGAAGTCGTTGATCACCGGGCCGATGTGGGTCTGCGGATCGCGCGGGTCACCGACGCGCAGCGCACGCACCCGGGCCAGGAACCGCCGGGTGAACTCGGGCTCCACGCTGCGGTCCACCAGGATGCGGTTCGCCGCCATGCAGACCTGGCCCTGGTAGACGTAGCGGCTGAACACCGCCGCGTCCACCGCGTAGTCGAGGCCCTGTTCGTCGAGGTCGTCCAGCACCACCAGGGCGCTGTTGCCGCTGAGTTCGAGGACGCAGCGCTTGAGGTGGCTCGCGGTGACGGCGGCGACGTGGCGGCCCACCCGGTCCGATCCGGCGAACGACACCACCTCGGGCACCGGGTGCTCCAGCAACGCGTCGCCGATCTCCGCGATGTCGGTCACCAGGACGTTCAGCAGCCCCGCCGGCAGCCCCGCCTCGGCGAAGATCCGGGCGATCAACCCGCCGCCGACCACCGGGGTGTTCTGGTTCGGCTTGATCACCACCGCATTGCCCAGGGCGATCGCGGGTGCAACGGACTTGAGGGTGATCAGGAAGGGGAAGTTGAACGGACTGATCACGGCGACGACGCCGACCGGGACGCGGTAGAGGCGGTTCTCCCTGCTCTGCTCCGTCGAGGGCATGATCTGCCCCTCGGGACGCATGGCCAGGTGGATCGCCTCGCGCAGGAACTCCTTGGCGAGGTGCACCTCGTGCTCCGCCTTGGCCCGGGTGCCGCCGAGTTCGTCGATGATCGCCTCGACTATCTCGCCTTCGAGGTCCTCGGTGATCCGCAGCGCCCGCTCCAGCACCCCGCGACGCGCGTAGGGGCCGACCTCGGCCCACGCCGGCTGGGCCCGCTCGGCGGCCCGGTAGGCGGCGTCGACCTCGGCGCGCGTGGCGACCGTCAGGGAGGCCAACTTCTCGCCGTTGTACGGGTTGAAGTCGATGATGTCCCAGGAGCCGCTGCCCGTACGCCACTCACCGTCGATGAACTGGTGGGCCAGGTCAGTGAAGAAGGACATACGATCCCCAACCGCAGAAGGCATGCGCGGGCGCCGGCACCCGATGAGACGTCTGGGACGTCATCGTACTGGTGTCTTACGACAATTGGAGCAGTCCCCGGAGCAGGTCTCGGGTGTCCGACGGACCGGGACTGTCCGCCGTGAGCTGTTCCATGACGTTTGCGTACTGCGTGACCTCGTCCGGCTTGTCCACGTAGAGGGCGCTGGTGAGCTGTTCCAGGTACACCACGTCGGAGAGGTCCGACTCGGGGAAGCTCAACATCGTGAAGCTGCCGCTCTCGCCGGCGTGCCCGCCGAAGCTGAACGGCATCACCTGGAGGGTGACGTTGGGCCGCTCCGACACCTCGATGAGGTGCTGGAGTTGGCCGCGCATCACCTGGCGGTCCCCGTACGGCCTGCGCAACGCCGCCTCGTCCAGCACCACGTGGAAGGTCGGCGGGCGTTCGGACACCAGCGCCTTCTGCCGTTCCAGGCGCAGCGCCACCCGGCGGTCGACGTCCGCCCGGCTCGCCCCGCCGCGCGACACCACGGCGTGCGCGTACGCCTCGGTCTGGAGCAGACCGTGGACGAACTGCACCTCGTAGACGCGGATCAGCGAGGCGGCGCCCTCCAGCCCCACGTACGTCTGGAACCAACCCGGCAGCACGTCCGAGTAACTGTGCCACCAGCCCGTGACGTTGGCCTCCTTGGCGAGGGCGAGGAGCGGCCCGCGCTCCGCGTCGTCGGTCACTCCGTAGAGGGTCAGCAGGTCCTCGACATCCCTGGCCTTGAAGCTCACCCGTCCCAACTCCATGCGGCTGATCTTCGATTCGGAGGCACGAATCGAGTACCCGGCCCGCTCCCGGGTGATCCCGCGCGACTCCCGCAGGCGCCTGAGTTGTGAGCCCAGCAGGATGCGACGCACCACCGAGCCACCCCCGGCGCTCTGGCCCTGGGGGTCCCCCCATGACTCGCCTGCGGTCACTTCGTCAGCCTCCCCAACGTCTTCAGGGGGCGAAGTCTGCCACTAAAACCTTCCAGCCCGTACTCATTCGGTTACGGAAAGGGGAAAGCGGGCGCGGGGGCACGACGAGAAGTACGGGGAAGAAATCGTTGCCAAGGCATATGGTCCAGTCCAAAACCGGCCCGTGCACGTGCATCTGCCCTTGCATCTGCTGTACGCATTGGGAACCATGGTCGACGCACCACCGAGCAACCGGAGTACCGCTACGGCCGCGAATCCACGGGAGTGCCTCGCATGGGGACGAACGGATCGACCATGCTGGAGCCGTTAAGGCAGGGGCTTCCCCCCATCGACCCGACGGCGGTGTCCAGCGCCACCTCGTGTGCGCTGTCCGCCCGTTACGAGGCGGTCGGCGAAGCACGGCGGTTCACCCGGCGCACGCTCACCGAGTGGTGCGCGGACGAACGCTTCGACGACGTCTGCCTCGTCGTGTCGGAACTCGTCACCAATGCGATGCGCCACGCGCTTCCCCAGGACGTCCACCCCGGAGAAGTCCTTCCGGTGCGGCTCCATCTGATGCGCTGGACCCAGCGGTTGGTGTGCGCGGTGCGCGATCCGAGCGACGCGACCCCGGTCCCCGGGTACTCGGGGCTGCTGGGCGCCGCGGGTCCGGGGGACGGTGACCACCCCGAGGAGTTCGCCGCCGAGTCGGGGCGCGGGCTGTTCCTGGTGGACTCCTTCAGCGACAGCTGGGGGTGGCACCCGCTGACCGCCGCGCCGGGCGGCAAGGTCGTCTGGGCGCTGTTCCGCCTCTGACGTCCCGCTGCGGGTGCGCGGTGCCCGTGCGGGTGCGCGGTGGTCGTCCGCGCAGTTCCCCGCGCCCCTATCGGGGCGCACCCGCACGGGACCGCGCACCCGCAGCAGGACGCGCCCGATCAGGGGCGCGGGGAACTGCGCAAAGCAACCACGCACCCGCACGGGAACCGCGCACGCCCACCGGAACGCACCGCAGCAGGCGCAGCGCACCGCACCGCGCGGGCGGTTCGCTTTCCGTCCGCACACGTCGGCACGGACGTCGCCCATCGCGCCGAACTCCCGTTCCGCGCGGCGGCGAACCGTGCGCGGGAGGTCAGGAACCGGCTACCAGGTGGTCGAACTCGCCGTCCTTGACGCCCAGCAGCATCGCCTCGATCTCCGCGCGCGTGTAGACCAGCGCCGGGCCGTCGGGGAAACGGGAGTTGCGCATCGCGACCGCACCGTCCGGCAGCCGGGCGAACTCCACACAGGACCCCTGCGAGTTGCTGTGCCGGCTCTTCTGCCACACCACCCCCTGGAGCTGTGTGGCGGCCATGCCGTTGGACACGTCATGCACGGGTCGCTCCCAGTGGCGCAGAGGCTGATGTGGCGTTTGCTGCAACGGTCAACTGACCCGGATCATAGCTGTGTTTCACGTGCACGCGCGCAAGCATATGCACGTGCACGCGGGTGGCGTCACGACTACGGACCATGATCATGTTCCGAACCGTCGGTCGAGGGGGTGCCGCCGTTCATCGGGCGGCCGTCGCACCATCTGACATGCATACGTCACCCGATCACCATGATCGAGGGCCGGGCACCGCCACCGCAGGCCGAATTCGCGTCACCTCCACTCGTGGGACAAGACGCGGCCCGGCCCGATCCTGTTGCGCCGTGCCCGGCGGCGGCCTCCCTATCCTGTCGCCGTGAGCTGGCTCCGGGCACTGCGGGTGTCCGCCCGATCCGGGTTGACCATCGAGCGGAAACGGCTGGAACCGCTCCTTGCGCTGCGCGCCGCCGGTGGGCTCGCCCTGGTCATCGCCCTCGGGCTGTGGACCCTGGGGCCCGTCGCCGCCGTGAGCTCCGCCTTCGGGGCGTTCCAGGCGGCCATCGCCACCTTCCAGCGCAGTTGGCGCCCGAGCCCCGAACTGGCGGTCGTCTCCGGCGCGAGCCTCGCCGTCTCCAGCTTCCTCGGGTACGTCACCCGGCCGCACCTCGGGCTGTTCCTCGCGCTGCTGGCGGCCTGGACCTTCCTCGCCGGCCTGACCTGGGCGGTCGGCCCCACCATCGGGCTGATCGCCTCCACCAACGTGGCGATCATGCTGATCACCATCACCCTGCCCACCTCGGTCGCCCAAGCGGCCCTGCACGCCGCGATGATGGTCCTCGGCGGGCTGGTGCAGGCAGCGCTGCTGGTGCTCTTCCCGATCCGCCGGTGGGGCGCCCAGCGCGACGCCCTCGCGGACGCGCTCGCCGCCGTGGCGGACTACGCGCGGCGCCTGCGGAACGACCCCGTGGCCCCCTTCGACCCGCGCCCCCTGATGGAGGCGCGGGCCGCCGCCGCGGTGACCGCCCGGCAGGCCCGCCGCCGCCCCGCCGAGCTGCACGGCACCCGCCCCCTGGCGGAGCGCGTCCGTCCCGTACTCGCCGCACTGGCCGACCCGGCGCTCGGGGTGCCCGCACAGGGGCCCGGGCGGGACCGGGTGCGCGAACTGCTCGCCGCCGCCGGCGCCGTCCTGGACGCCACCGCGCACGCCGTCCGGAGCGCCGCTCCGGTGCACGCGCCGGCGTGGGCGGTCGCCGCGTTCCGCACCCCCGACACGGGCGCGTTGCTGTCCGGGCCGGCCCGGCGGGCCGCGCTCCGGCTCGGTGCGCTGCTGGACGAGATGGCGCAGATCGCGGCCGGGGCGGGCACGGACACCGCGCCCGCCGGTGCGGGCGGCCGGAGTGCGCTGGTGCGGCCCTCGCTGGCGGAACTCGCCCCCGCGGCCGTCGCCACCGTGCGGCGCGAACTGCGGCGGGGCTCCCCCGTCCTGCGACACGCGATCCGGGTCACCTTCGTCACCTGCGTCGGGTACCTGGCCGGGGCCCTCCTCGACCTGGGGCACGGGTACTGGGCCCCGCTGACCTCCGTGATGGTGATGCGCCCCGACTTCTCCCAGACGTACGAACGGGCCGTCGGTCGGTTCGGCGGCACCCTGCTCGGGGTGGCACTGGCCACCGCACTGGTGCAGTCGGCCCGGCCCGGCAGCCTCGTCCTCGGGGCGCTCGCCGTGCTGTGCGCCGGGCTGATGTACCTGCTGCTGCGCACCGGACAGTTCGCCGCGCAGGCGTGCGTCGCCGCGTACGTCGTCCTGCTGCTCGGCATGGGCGGCGAGGGCTGGACCCAGACGGTGCCGGAACGGGTGCTGCTGACGCTGGTCGGCGGGCTGCTCGCGATGCTGTCGTACGCGCTCTACCCGGCCTGGGAGACGCCCCGGCTGCGCTACCGGCTCGCCGACTGGCTCACCGCGGTGGGCCGGTACGCCGCGACCGTCCTGGAGCGGTACGCGGTCCCGGCCGGACCGGAGGAACCGGCCGGCCCGCTGGCCCGGACCGGCGACCCGGGCCAGCGGGTACGGGAAGCGCTGCGCGACGCCCGGACGGCGCGCGCCGCGTGGCACGACTCGGTGGAACGGGCCGCCGTCGAGCCCGTGCGGCACCGGGGGCCGGCGCCCGAGCGGGCCGCGGCCGCCGAGGAGGCGCTGGCCCGGGTCGGCCGGGCGGCGATCCTGCTGGAGGCCCTGCTCCCGGAGCGCGGCAGCACCCCCGTGCCGGAGGCCGCGCACCTCGCCGAAGTGCTGCGCACCACCGTGGACGGGGCGGCCCGGGCGGTCCGCGAGCGACGGGTCCCCGACTGGGAACCCCTGCGGGCGGCGCTGGACGGGTCCCCCGACGCGCCGGGGACGGGTCCCGGACGCGGCGAGGAGTACGTGCGGCACGGGGGCCGGCTGCTGCTGGCGGCGCTGGAGGACTTCGGCCGGGCCCTGGAGGGCGGGCAGGACGGGGCGGGAACTCAGCCGGCGCAGCGGGCCGACCGGGCGGGCGGTGAGCCCCCGGGAACGGGGCGACGCACGGGCTGACCTGCGAGGCGGCGCACTGCACGACCGTACGGAGCGAGCGCGAGGCGGGCACGGATCGCAGCATACTTGAAAACGGTATTCATTTTCAGTACAGTAGCGGCATGGCTCGCAACGAACTCCGTCCGCTCGTAGCACTCAGGTCCACGGCGGGCACCGGCCACACGTACGTGACCCGCAAGAACCGGCGGAACGACCCCGACCGGCTGGCCCTGCGCAAGTTCGACCCGGTCGCGGGCCGTCACGTCACGTTCCGCGAGGAGCGCTGACCGACACCGCAGGCCCGACCCCGTGGCCCTGAACGGCCACCGGACACCCCCGTCGTCCCAGGAAGGACACAGGTACCGCCATGAAGCCCACCATCCACCCCCCGTACGGGCCGGTCGTCTTCCGTGACCGGGCCGCCGGCCACGCCTTCCTCACCCGGTCCACCGCGACCAGCGACAAGACGGTCGTCTGGGAGGACGGCGCCACCTACCCGGTGGTCGACGTGGAGATCTCCAGCGCCAGCCACCCCTTCTACACCGGCACCGCGCGCGTGCTCGACACCGCGGGGCGCGTGGAGCGCTTCGAGCGCCGGTACGGGCGGCGCGCACCGCGTTGACCTCGGCTCACGCCGCGCCGCGGCCGCCCCCCGGCCCGCGACGACCGGGCCGGCCCCCCGCCCCGGGGGCGGCCGAAGCCCCCGCCCCAGGCGCCGGGCCACGC
>NZ_JBHXEN010000023.1:89302-119218 GCF_042724695.1 Streptomyces sp. NPDC127068
CGTCCCCCGCGCCCCCCGCCCGCCCGCCCCGCCCGGGGCCCCCCCCCGTCGGCCCCCCCCCCACGTCCGCGGGCGCGCGCTACGCCCGGGCCCGTCCGGCCGTCAGTCGCGGCGCCGGTCCACCGCCCGGCCGCGCTCCCCGAGGGACACCTCGTCCGCCGCCCGGGTGCCCTCGTGCCAGCCCGCCTCGTCCGTCACGCCCCGCAACCGGGTACTGGTGGTCCGCGGGAACAACCGCTCCGCGTGGTCGGTCACGGCCACCTCGCGGGCCGCGAGCACCGGCAGGGAGTCCGGCACCGTGGCGGTGACCCGGCGGGCGGTCACCGTGAGGCGGTCGCCCACCCGGTGGGCGTAGGCGGCGAGGAAGGACTGCCGGAAGGTCTTCGTCCGCTTCCGCCCGGCGGCCCGCTGCCCGGCCTCCGCACGGGTCATCGCCGTCGTCCCCTGGACCAGCAGCGAGGTGTACAGCAGCTCGACCGCGTCCAGGTCGGAGGCGAAGCCGACCACCGTGGAGAAACCCAGCTCGGCGTTCCACACGGCACGGCAGTGGTTGGCCGTGGCGACGGTGTCCAGCAGCACGGCCTTCGCCGTCTCGTACGGGGCGTCCACCCCGATCCGACAGGCCCCGGGCGCCGTCTTCGCCCGGGTGCGGGACGCCAACAGGGCCTCGTCCACGCTGTGCCGCGCCATGAGTTCCTGGGCCTTCGCACTGAGGGCCTCCGCCTCTTCGGGGAACGTCGTCGCCTCCGCCTTCGCCAGCAGCGCCCTGATCCGCCCCAGCGCCTTCGGCTCCCCGGCCACGGGGGCGGGCAGCGGGTCGCCGGGGACGGGCCCGACCGGCTCGATCGCGGGCAGCCGCAGCAGCAACCGGTACAGCTCCAGGACGGCGGTGGCCCACGAGAAGCGGTCCGGGTGGTCGCGGAGCGAACGCGCGGCCCCGGCCACCGGCTCCGCCCCCGCGCCGTCCGCCTCGTCCAGGGCGCTCAGCTGCTCGTCCCAGCGCGGCGGCAGGCGTGCGTAGCGGGTGGTCTCGCCCCGCACGAGGCGGACCGCGAGGCGCACGTGCGGCTCGTCCAACTCCCGGCGCACCCACCGCACCACATCGGCCGGCTGCCAGCCGCGCCGCCAGGCACCGCCGATGAACTCCCGCCCCCGGCGCACGAGTTCGGGGTCGGCGTCCGGGGCGGCGGCGAGCAGCGAGGCCCCGGCGTCCAGCCCGGCGTCCCCGTCGACGTACAGGGCCGCAGCGAACGCCCGGCCGACCACGTCACCGTCCGCGTCGCCGCCCGGTCCGGCGCCCCGGCCCCGTGCGCCGCCGGTCGCCGAACCGTCGCCGCGGCCCGCGGGTCGACCCCGGGACCGGTCGCGTCCCGTCGTCATCGACGCGCCCCCGCCGTGCGCTGGACCATCGCGGTACCTCCTTCTGGCGGTCGTCCCGGTCGCGACCGCTCACCAGGATGGTCGCAGCCACGACGGCCGAACCCTCGCCCGCTCCTCCTTCCGGAAAGTTATCCACACCCTGTGGACAGCCCTCTCCCGTCGACACCCTGTGTCATCCGTGCTGTCAGTGGGGGGTGCCAGAATCGAAACGTGATCGAACGGTGGGCCCTGGCGCCGACCGAGGACGGCGGCGCGGAGCTGGTCCTCCTCGGTGACGACGGGCTGCCCGCCGCCGACCCCGTGCGCGAACCGGACCTCGTGACCGCCGTACGGTCGCGCCCTTCGGTGACCCGGTGGATCTGGCGTTCGACCACCGAGGTCCACCCCCGGCTCCTCGCCGCCGGGGTGCACGTGCCCCGGTGCTACGACATCGAGACCGCCGAAGCGCTGCTCCTCGGGCACGAGGGCCGCCTCGGCGAACCCCGCTCGGCCGCCGCGGCCTGGGCCCGGCTGCACGACCACCCCGTCCCGCCCGACCCCCCGCAACGCTCGGCGGAACCCGGCGCGCAGTCCTCGCTGTTCGAACCGCGGCCGGCGCCCCTGCCGCTGACGGCCCTCCTGGAGGTGTACGCCGAGCAGCAGCGCCGCCACGCCGCCACCGCCCACCCGGACCGGATGCGCCTGCTCACCGCGGCCGAGTCGGCGGGGACGCTGGTCGCCTCCGAGATGAACGCGACGGGACTGCCCTGGCGCGCCGACGTCCACCGCGAGGTGCTGCACGAACTGCTCGGCGAGCGGTACGCGGGCGGGGAGCCGCGGCGCCTGGCCGAGCTGGCGGACGAGGTGTCGGCCGCGTTCGGGCACCGGGTGCGCCCCGACCTCCCGGCGGACGTGGTGAAGGCGTTCGCCCGGGCGGGCACGAAGGTGCGGTCCACCCGCCGCTGGGAGTTGGAGGAGATCGACCACCCCGCGGTGCGGCCCCTCCTCGCGTACAAGAAGCTGTACCGCATCCATGTGGCGCACGGCTGGTCGTGGCTGGCGGACTGGGTGCGCGACGGCCGGTTCCGCCCCGAGTACCTGCCCGGCGGCACGGTCACCGGCCGCTGGGTCACCAACGGCGGCGGCGCGCTCCAGATCCCCAAGGTGATCCGCCGTGCCGCGGTCGCCGACCCCGGCTGGCGCCTGGTGGTGGCCGACGCCGACCAGATGGAGCCCCGGGTGCTGGCCGCGATCTCCCGCGACCCCGGTCTGATGGAGGTCGCCGGCCGGCCCACCGACCTGTACCAGGAGGTGTCGGAGCGGGCCTTCGCCGGCGACCGCGAACAGGCGAAGCTCGCCGTCCTCGGCGCGATCTACGGCCAAACCTCGGGCGACGGCCTGAAGAACCTCGCCGCGCTGCGCCGCCGGTTCCCGAAGGCGGTGGAGTACGTGGACCAGGCGGCCCGCGCCGGCGAGGAGGGCCGCCTCGTCCGCACCTGGCTGGGCCGGACCTGTCCCCCCGCGGCGGGCTCCGCAGACGCGGACCTGGAGGAGGCGGGCCTGCCCCAACCCGTGGACGGCGCCGAGCCGACCACCGGGGGCGGCGAGTTCACCCCCGGCTACGCCTCGCCCCACACCCGCGCCCGGGGCCGCTTCACCCGCAACTTCGTGGTCCAGGGCAGCGCGGCGGACTGGACCCTGCTGCTCCTGGCCGCCCTGCGCGCGGCCTGCGCCGACCTCCGGGCCGAGCTGGTGTTCTTCCAGCACGACGAGGTCATCGTGCACTGCCCCGCGGAGGAGGTCCCCCAGGTCACGGCGGCGATCCGGGACGCCGCCGCCACCGCCGCCCACCTCACCTTCGGCCCGACCCCCGTGCGCTTCCCGTTCACCACGGCGGCGGTGGAGTGCTACGCCGACGCGAAGTGACCGGACCCAAGAGCGCGGCCGGCGAATCGTGACAGAGCGCTCATAGGAAACCTCGCCGACCAGCGGAGGGAACAGGCATTCGCCCGGTCGGTGAAAGGTTGTAGGAAAAAAGCGCTTTCTTCGCGTTGCGTTTCTCACGTAAGACACACCTCGACACGCCTCCCGAAGCGCGTGACACGCTCTGATACTTCCGGCAGGGGCAAAAGGTCACGGAAGAGAAACGGTGGAACCGCAGCGGAGGGGGTCCCCCACCGGGTGGGACCCACGGCTTCCTCGGTTCCGCACAACCGTCATGGTGTCCCCGGCATCTCCTCGGGGGGAGAGCGCCGCACAGGACAGCGCAGAGGAGCCAGGCGAGGTATGAACGCGCACCATCGTGGAGGGGCGGACGAGGACGAGTTCGACGCCGCCGACCTGTGGGTACGCAACCCGCAGACCGGCGCGTACGAGCTACGCCTCGACGACGCACAGGAACCACCCGCAGCCCGTGGGGGGCACAGCGGTGCCCAGGCCCCCGACCGACCGCTCCCCGGGCAGCGGGGTCGGCGGCGCAGGAACGACCCGCACGAGGAGCCGGGCGCCCCCTTCGGTGAGCCCGACGACTACGGCGCCCCCTACGAAACCGACCCTGCCGACCGGGGCGGCAGGGGCCGGCGGGGTCGACGCAGCGACGGGGGCGCCGGGGTCGACGCGGACGACCGGCGGTACGACGCCGCCGATGCCGATGCCGAAGCTAACGCCGATGCCGAGGACGACGGTGGCCGGACACGGGCGGGGAATCGTTCCGGCGGCTCCCGCAGCCGCAACCGGTCCCGGTCCCGTTCCGCACAGCCGTCCGCGCCGGGCGGCCGTGACGAGGAGAACACCGCGGAGGCGAGCGGCCGGCGGGGGCGCAAGCCGAAGAAGTCGCGGAAGAAGAAGGTCCTGATGTGGACCGGCGGAATCCTGGGCGTGGTGCTCGTGGGCACCTCCGCCGGCGCCTACTACCTCTACGAGCGGCTCGGCGGCAACATCGACACCGTCGACATCGGGGACGCCGGCAGCGGCAACAAGAAGCTCTCGGGACGCCCGTTGAACATCCTGGTCCTCGGCACCGACAAGCGCACCGGCAAGGGCAACGCCGGTTACGGGGACAAGGGCAGCGCGGGCCACGCCGACACGACGTTCCTGTTCCACGTGGCCGCCGACCGGACGAACGCGACCGCGTTGAGCATCCCCCGCGACCTCATCACCGACATACCGGACTGCCCGACCAAGCAGCCGGACGGGTCCGAGGAGGTCATACCCGGCACCCCGGGCACCCGCTTCAACAACTCCTTCGGACAGGAGGGGCGGGACCCGGGGTGCACCATGCGGACGGTCGCGGAGATCACCGGGCTGAAGCTGGACCACTTCATGATGGTGGACTTCAACGCCGTCAAGACGCTGACCTCCGCGCTCAACGGCGTGGAGGTCTGCCTGGACAAGCCGGTGCGGGACGTGAAGGCCAAGCTCGACCTGGGGGCCGGGTCGCACACCATCGAGGGCGAGGACGCGCTCGCCTTCGTCCGCAGCCGCGCGGGCACCAAGAACGGCAGCGACCTCGACCGCATCGAGATGCAACAGAAGTTCGTGGCCTCGGTGATCCGCAAGGCGAAGAGCGACTTCCTCGACAGCCCGACGAAGATGTTCTCGCTCGCGGACGCCATGACGAAGAACCTCACCGTGGACACCGGCATCGGCACCGTTCCCAAACTCACGGCACTCGCCAAGGAGTTGGGCCGCATCGACCTGAAGAACATCAGCTTCACCACGGTCCCCGTGATCGACAACCCGGCGGAGCCGACCCCGATCACCGTCGTCCTCGACCCCAACCGCGCGCCGCAGATCTTCGACGTCCTCAAGAACGACGTGTCGTTGACGGAGGTCAAGAAGAAGGAGAAGGCCGCCAAGAGCAAGCAGGACGCCGTGTTGAAGGGCCCCCGCGCGAAGCCCTCGGAGATCAGCGTCGACGTGTACAACGGCGGGGAGTTGGTGGGCGCCGCCAGCACCACGGTCACCTGGCTGGTGGACGCGCAGGGCGTGCCCGGCGCGGTCAACAAGAGCAACGCGCCCGCGAAGGCGGCGAAGACGACGTTGGAGTACGCACCCGACCAGGTGGCGCAGGCCCGTGCGGTTGCCGATCTGATGGGGCTTCCCGCGAAGGCCCTCAAGCCGCGGACGGGATCGGACGCGGCCTCGAAGGAACCCATGACGTTGACGCTGGGTGCCGACTTCAAGGGCCCGGGCATCCCGATCAAGCCGTCGAACAAGCCCCCCAAGGGGGTGAAGAAGGTGCAGGGCGACACGAAGATGTGCGCTGCCTAGCACACCGTCCACGAGAACAACAGCGGTGACGCACCCCTCCATCGGGTCGTTGGAAGCGTGTACGCGGTCGGTTCCCCCGCCGATCGCCACGCCCCCACACCACCCTGGGAGATGCCGTTGCTCGGTCCCGCCACGTCCGCGTCGTCCAAGCCGGACGTCAGGAGTTACGCCGCCTCCTACATCGGTTACGCGCTGTTCGCCACCCGCTGGCTCCAAGCCCCCCTGTACTTCGGGCTGGTGGCGGCACAGGGCGTCTACGTCTACAAATTCTTCAACGAACTGTGGCACCTGATCGCCCACATCATGAGCGGGCAGGCCGACGAGACGCACGTCATGCTCGCCGTACTGAAGCTGGTCGACGTCGTGATGATCGCCAACCTGCTCATCATGGTGATCGTCGGCGGGTACGAGACCTTCGTCTCCCGCATCGGTCTCCAGGGCCACCGCGACCAGCCGGAGTGGCTGTCCCACGTCAACTCCAACGTCCTCAAGGTGAAGCTCGCGACCGCCATCGTGGGCATCTCCTCGGTGCACCTGCTCCAGATGTTCGTGGACGTCGCCCACACCTCACAGCACTCGTTGCTGTGGGGGACGGTGATCCACATGGCGTTCATCCTGTCGGCGGCGATCCTCGCCTACATGTCGGGCCCGATGGAGTCCCACAGCCGCCAGGACCCCGGGCACGACGACGGCGGTGACCTCGGCTACGGCGACGACCACGGGCCGGGCGACGGGGACGTGCGGCGCCGGGCCCACCCCCGCAAGACCTACGGGAAGCGCCCGACGCTGGCGGACCACACCAGGCCCGTCGAACCGGTGGCGGACGACGCCCCCGGCCCCTCCGACCCGTCCCCATGGACGGTCCGGCAGACCGGTCCGGACGCGCCGACGGCCGGCGGCCACCCGGAGGACGCCCACACCGTCCGCCCGTCGGTCCCGGCCCGCCGGAACACCATCCCCCCGCAGGGTTCCCCCCGCGACCGCGCGGACGTGCCCGTCCCCGCCACCGCGGAGGACCGCATCCACGCCGCCGGTTTCCCCTCCCGCAAGACGCTGGAGGACTTCGCCGGTGACCAACAGCGGCCCCAAGAACGGAAGACGATCGCCCGGCTGGGCGCCCTCGGCTTCGTGGACGACCGTGCCAACGCGGTGTTCCTCGGCCCGCCCGGCACCGGCAAGACCCACCTCGCCGTCGCCCTCGGCGTGCGGGCCTGCCGCGCGGGGCACGCGGTGCTGTTCGCCACCGGCGCGGAGTGGGCCGCCCGGCTCGCCGCCGCTCGTTCCGCGGGACGGCTCACCGAGGAGATCGCCCGCCTCGACCGGTACCCGGTGATCGTCGTGGACGAGATCGGGTACGTGTCGTTCACCCCGGACGAGACGCAGTTGCTGTTCCGGCTGGTCTCCCACCGGTACGAACGGACGTCCGTCGTCGTCACCAGCGACAAGCCGTTCGCCCGCTGGACGGAGGTCTTCGGGGACACCCCCGTGACCACCGCCCTGCTGGACCGGCTGGTCCACCACGCCGAGGTCGTCACCCTCCAGGGCGGCAGCTACCGCACCCGGGGCCACGACCGGCCGGCGGCGTTCCACGCGGAAGGCCGCTGACCGGCCGGGCCGCCGCGCCCGGCCGCCCCCGGAACGGAACCGGAACCGTACGGACCCGGAACCGCACGGAACCGGAACCGCCGGTCACCCGCCCGGGGGCACTCCACCGTCCGCTGCACGTGCCGCCAGGACGGCGGCCTCCGTCTCCTCGGCGACCAGGTCGTGGTGGAGTTCGAAGGCCGCCGCGGCGCCCGCGCCCGCCGCCATCACCAGGAGGGCCCGCGGGTCGACGGCGTTGCCGACCGCCCACACCCCGGGCACCGCGGTCCGGCCGGACGGCCCGACCGGGACCCGTCCCTCCTCGTCCCGGACGCAGCCGAGCCGGGTGAGCAGTTCGTCCCGCGGCACCATGCGGGGGAAGACGAAGACCGCCGTCCGCGGCACCGCCCGGCCGTCCGCCAGTTCCACCCCGGACAGTCGCCCGTCCTCGGAGGTCAGGGCCTTGACCTCGCCCGCCACGATGCGCACCCCGCGTGCGTCCAGCCGTTCCCGGTCGTCCTCGGACAGCCGCAGGGTGTGCGCGAACAGCACCACGTCCGGGGACCACTGGCGCACCAACAGCGCCTGGGCGACGGCGCCCTGCCCCGTACCGAGGACCCCGAGGGGTTGGTCACGCACCTCGTGGGCGTGGCAGTAGGGGCAGTGCAGCACCCCGGCGCCCCAGTGCTCCCGCACCCCGGGGAGCTCGGGCAGTTCGTCGCGCAGCCCGGTGGCGACGAGGACCCGGCGGGCGAGCAGCACCGCGCCGCCGTCCAGCCGGACCACGAACCCGGGCTCGACGTGTTCGACCCGGCCGCGGAGCAGCTCCGCCCCGTACCCGGCGACCTCCGCCCGCCCCAGGGCGAGGAGTTCCGCGGGGGGCGTGCCGTCGCGGGTGAGGAATCCGTGCACGTGCCCCGCCGGTGCGTTGCGCGGCTCCCCCGCGTCGACCACGGCGACCCGGCGGCGGGCCCGGGCCAGGACCAGCGCGGCGCTCAACCCGGCCGCCCCGCCCCCGACGACCACCACGTCGTACGCGCCCTGACCGGTCGGCCCCGCACCGGTCGTCTTCCCCGTGTCGTCCCTCGTGTCGCCCATCGCGATCACCTCCACCGGCAGCCTGCGCCGGGAGTCCCGGTACGGGCAAACAATGTTGCCGTTTCCGCGAAAAATGATCGGGGCGGTCGGTCAGGGGGCGGGGGTCGCCGGGGCGGTCCTGCGCACCGAACCCATGGCCCGGGTCACGGTGATCTCGATGACGACCCGCTGGGGGTTGACCCGGGGGGTCCGGTAGCGCTCGGCGTACCGGGCCTCCGCCTCCGCGACGGACTCCGGATCGTCGCGGACCACGGCCGGCCCCTCCAGCGTCGACCAGCGACGCCCGTCCACCTGGCCGACGGAGGCCCGCGCACCGGGCCCGGCGGCGAGCACGTTGCGCACCTTGCGGCTGGTGGCGCTGGAGATCACCCGGGCGATGCCGGCGTCGGGGTCGTAGGTCACGCCCACCGGCACCAGGTGGTGCGAACCGTCGGGGCGGGCGGTCGACAGGAAACCGATGTGCCGCTCCCGCCAGAAGTCGAGGAACTCCGGTGCGTCGTCGGGACGTGGGGTGCGGGGGTCGCCTCCGGACACGGTGGCCGGGGCGGGGACGGGGTCCGGTGCGGACATCGGGTGACTCCCAAGGTGGTGCGGGGTGGCGCAGGGGTACGGGTCGGGTCAGGACTCGGAGGGGTGGACGCTGATCACCTTCCCCTTGACGTCGGCCTTGAGGTATCCGCCGCCGTACTCGTCGGCGAAGTAGACGGACAGGCTCGTCGGGGTGCCGAAGGCGGTGCTGGGCGGGTTGACGACCAGGTAGCGGGAGGTCGGCTCCGCGACCTTGAGGTCCTTCTCCGCACGCTTCAGCAGCGCCGGAACGACGTCCCAGTCGAACTGCCGCAGCGACAACGGACGGTCGCTGCTCGGCAGGGTGCCGCTCGCGGGCAACTTCATCGGGCCCGTGTCGACGCGGTAGAGGTAGCGGTCGAACTTCCGGTCGCTGCCCTTGAGGAGGACGGTGGCGGAGACGTGTTCCGGGTAGACGGTGAGTCCGCCGACCCGGTCGGACCCGGTCTCCTCGCGCAGTTGCGCGAGCGCGAACCGGATGCCGTCGGGGGTGAGCAGGTCCCTGCTCTTCGGCTTCGACTTCCCGTCGGAGGCCGGGGTGCGGGCCGCCCCGGCGGCCGGCGGCTGCGAGGCCGTGGCGGTGCCCCCGGCGGTCGGGGCGCTGCGGGCGGGATCGGCACCGGCGGCGTCGCCGTCGCCGCCCGGTCGGGGCAGGAACTGCCACAACAGGGCGCCCAGGACCAGGGTGCTCAGCGCGGAGGACCCGACCGCGATCCGACGGGAGCGTCGCCGCCGCCGTCCGTCGCGCTCGGGCCCCGTGCCGGTGCCGGTGCTCGTGGGCGGGGTGCCGAGCTGCGGGATGCCGGTCGGGGGCGTGAGCCGGTACGAGGTGGCGGGGCCCTGCACGGTGCCCGTCACCGCAGGCGGCGGGGTCCCGGACGGCCCCGGCCCCGTGCCGTGCACCGGGTACGCCGTGTCCCAGGCGGCGGCGTCGGCGAGCATCCGGTCCACGGTCTCCGGAGCGGGGCGGGCGGCGGGGTCCTTGACCAGCAGGGCGGCCAGTACGGGGGTGAGCGCCCCGGCTCTGGTCGGCGGCGGCAACTGCTCGTTGAGGACCGCGGCGAGCGTCGCGAGGGTGGTGGCCCGGCGCAGCGGGTGGTGGCCCTCGACCGCCACGTACAACATCATCGCCAGCGACCACAGGTCGGAGGCGGATCCCCCGCGCTCGCCGGTGATCCGCTCGGGGGCCATGAAGTCCGGCGTCCCGATGATCGACCCGGTGGCGGTCAGCACCGTCGACTCGCGGATCGCGGCGATGCCGAAGTCGGTGAGGACGGGCCGGCCGTCCGGGCGCAGCAGCACGTTCGCGGGCTTGACGTCCCGGTGCTGGATGCCGACGGCGTGCGCGGCGCGCAGCGCGGCCAGCAGCTCCCGGCCGAGGACGGCCGCTTCGGCGGGCGCCATCGGCCCGCGTTCCAGCCGGTCCTGCAACGAACCGCCGCTCACCAGCTCCATCACGAGCCAGGGGTACGTGGTGTCGCCGCCGTCGACGATGTGGTGGATGGTGACGACGTTCGGGTGCTCGACCCGGGCCAGCGCGCGGGCCTCGCGCAGCACCCGGGCGCGCAGCAGGCGGGCCGCCTCGGGGTCGTACTCGGCGAGGTCCGGGTCCGAGGGTCGCACCTCCTTCAGCGCGACGGCACGGTCGAGGACCAGGTCCCTGGCCCGCCACACCATGCCCATGCCGCCACCGCCGAGCCGGGCCTCCAGCGCGAAACGCCCGTCGATGACCCGTCTTCCGGTATCCCCACCACCGCTCATGGCCCGGAGCATACGAGACGACGGGGCACCGCCCGGCCCGGGTCACCCGCCGATGCGACCGCCGTCCTCGGGCCACACCGCCACGACCGCGGGGCGCACCAGCGTGCCCGGCCCTTCGGGCCAGGTGCTCCCGGGCCGTTCGGCCGTGGCGCCGTCCGTCTCGCCGGGATGCTGGACCGCGACCAGCACCCGGCGTTCCTGGACGACGGGCCCGCAGGTCTCGGCGCCGACCGGGACGGTGAGGAACTGCTTCAGCTCCCCGCGCCGTTCGCCGTGGGTGGCGACCCCGAAGAGGCCGTCGTTGACCCCGAGGTTGTTGCCGTCCGTGGAGATCCACATGTTGCCGTGGGGGTCGAAGGTGAGGTTGTCGGGGCAGGAGATCGGGCTCACCCGGTCCTTGGGGAAGCCCGCGAAGTAGGTGGCCGGGTCCTGCGGGTCCCCGGCGACCAGGAAGAGGCGCCAGACGAACGTGTCGCGGGCCGGGTCGTTCCCGTGCTCGACGAGTTCCAGGATCTGCCCGTGCTTGTTGAGGTGGCGCGGGTTGGCCTCGTCGGCTCCGGGCTTGCCCGGCTTGCCCCGCTCGCTGTTGTTGGTCAGCGCCACGTACACGCGGCCCGTGCGCGGGGAGGGCTGCACGTCCTCGGGGCGGTCCATCTTGGTGGCGCCCACCCGGTCGGCGGCGAGCCGGGTGAACACGTGGACCTCCTCGGCCGTCATCCCCGGGACGTGGGACACGTCGCCGGTGGCGAGCGGTATCCAGGTGCCGGTTCCGTCGAACTCGCCGTCCTGCGGGTGGACTCCGCTGCCGTCGACCTCGCCGGGGCTGTCGCCGGTGAGCCGGGCGACGTAGAGGGTGCCCTCGTCCAGGAGGGTGAGGTTGTGTTCGCGGGCGGCCCGTGAACGGCCCTTGCGCATCCGTTTCGACGAGACGAACTTGTAGAAGTACTCGAACCGTTCGTCGTCGCCGAGGTACACCACGGGCCGACCGTCGTGGGTGAGCCGGGGTTGGGCGCCCTCGTGCTTGAACCGGCCGAGCGCCGTCCTTTTGCGCGGCACCGAGTCGGGGTCGTACGGGTCCAGTTCGACCACCCAGCCGAAGCGGTGGGGCTCGTTGGGCTCCCGGGTGGCGTCGAAGCGTTCGTCGAACCGCTCCCACTTGCGTTCGGTGGCGCCCCGCGGGAGCCCGTACCGCCGGTCCGTCTCGCGGCCCGCGTGGGCGAAGTACATGTGGATGTTCTCCTCGCCGTGCAGGGTGGTGCCCCACGGCGTCTCCCCGCCCGCGCAGTTGTTGAAGGTGCCGAGCACCCGCGTACCGCTCGGGTCGGCCGTGGTCCGCACCAGGGCGGCGCCGGCGGCCGGACCCGTCAGGCGCATCGGCGTCGAGGCGGTGACCCGCCGGTTGAGCCGGTGCCCGAGCACGGGACGCAGCCGGCCCGATCCGCGCTCCTCCTGCACCACGACCACCGACAGGCCGTGCGCCGCCCAGGCGGTCTCCACCTGTTCCCGGGTCGGGTTCTCGGCGTCGTACCCGCGGAACATCAACCACTCGCTGGTGTACTCGTGGTTGGCCACCATGACCTGACGGCCCGGTTCCCCCGGCAGCGGGAGCAGCGAGAGGAAGTCGTTGTTGTAGCCGAACTGGCGGGCCTGGGCGCGCGCCGACTGGCGGTCCGGGTCGAAGTCCGGGACGCCCGGGAAGAGGGGGTCGCCCCACTTGATCACGATGTCCTGCCGGTACCCCGGGGGGACGACCACGGCGTCCCGGGTGTTGGGCTGCACGGGCGTGAACCGCAGCCCGCGCGCCCCGTCCCGTCCTTCGCCGCCGGGGTGGCGGGGCCGGGCGGCGGCCGGGGCCGCCCCGGTCACCGCCCCGGCCCCGACCGCGGCGGCCACCGTCAGCACCGCCGCGCCGCGCACCACCGCGCGCCGGGACACGGCAGCGGCGATCACGTCCCCGGCGTACGCGTTGGCGCTGGTGTTGGGCACCTCCTGGAAGCAGGCGTCACCGCAGCGGTAGCGGCAGGTGAGCGCGGAACGTCCACCCGGGTGCGGGGTGTCGTGGTGCAGCAACGGCAGCGGTCGGTACACGGTTCCTCCTCTGGCGCGGGCGCGCCGGTGGCCGGGTCGAGCGGTTCCGCGGTGCGGACGGGGCGGGGGCGGTGCGGACGGGCGGCGCGGTGTTACAGCAGCGCCGCGCCGAGGACCAGGACGAAGGCGAGCGCGGTGAGGCCCTGGACGAGGGTGGCCGCGGTCTGGGCGCGGTACGCGGTCTTGACGTCCATGCCGGAGAACTGGGAGACGACCCAGAAGTACGAGTCGTTGACGTGGCTGACGACCATCGCCCCCGCGCCGATCGCGAGCACCGCCATGACCTGCCCGATCGGGATCGAGCCGAGCGTCCCGTCGAGCCCCAGCGCCGGCAGCAGCGGCTGGGCCAGGGTGGACGTGATGATCAGCGCGGCGGTGCTGCTGCCCTGCGCGGTCTTGAGGAGCGCGGCGAGACCGAAGAGGACCAGCAGGGCGGTGACCCCGCCGACCGCCGAGCCGTCGCCGATGAGGGACGCGATGTAGTCGGCGATCGGGGTGCCCTTGATGACCGCGCCGAACGCGCCGCCGGCACCGGTGATCACCAGGATCGGGGCGGCGTCGACGAGCCCTTCGGCGACCCAGGTGGTGAGGGCCTTGGCGTCGTACTTCGGCGGCAGCAGCGCCAGGGCGAGCAGAACGCCGATGAGCAGCGCGTTGACGGGTGCCCCGAGGTCGGTGAGGAAGGCCCCGAACGTGCCCTCCACCAGGGTGCCGCCGCCGGACGGGAAGGAGGCGACGGAACCGATCGCCATCAGCGCGATGGGCACCAGGATCGGGGCGAGGGCACGGCCGATGCTGGGCAGGCGCTCGAACTGCTCCTTGTACTCCTCGAAGGTCTGCTCGGCGTCGGGGAGCTTGCTCTTCAGGTCACCGGTGCGGCGCAGCGCCCAGAACAGGCCCGCGCCGGCGGCGACCAGGGAGACGGGGATGCTGAAGAGGATGACCCAGATCAGCCCGTCGGACCCGATGCCCACGTTGCCCGCGGCGGCGATCGGGCCGGGCGTCGGGGGGACGAAGGTGTGCGAGGCGTACAGGCCGGTGGCGAGTGCCGTGCCGAGGACGACCGGGTTCTTGCCCGTCTTGCGGGCGATCGAGCGCTGGAGCGGGGAGAGGACGACGTAACCGGAGTCGCAGAAGACCGGCACCGAGACGACCCAGCCCATGACGGACATGGCGAGGGCGGGGTGCCGCTTGCCTATGACCTTCAGGACCCCTTCGGCGAGGGTGACGGCGGCTCCCGTGCGTTCCAGCACCTTGCCGATGATGGTGCCGAAGAGGATCACCAGTCCGATGCTGGCGAGGATGCCGCCGAAGCCCTCCGCGATGGTGCCGCCGAGGTTGTCGACGAACTTCCGGTCCGCGTCCGTGACCGCGCCGATCCCCATGGCCATCAGGCCGAAGGCGTAGGTCGAGAGCACGATGGAGAGGAAGGGGTGCAGACGGAACTTCCCGCACAGAACGATGATGAGCCCGATGCTCACCGCCAGGGCGGCGAGCAGGGCGGGACCTACGGTGTCCATGGTGCTCCTGCGAGTG
Organism: Streptomyces sp. NPDC127068; assembly: GCF_042724695.1. Taxonomy (NCBI): domain Bacteria; kingdom Bacillati; phylum Actinomycetota; class Actinomycetes; order Kitasatosporales; family Streptomycetaceae; genus Streptomyces; species Streptomyces sp. NPDC127068. The sequence goes on from NZ_JBHXEN010000023.1 coordinate 103,568, forward strand.
GGTGGGGACGAACGGGGACGGGGACGGGACCGGTGGCGGGGCACGGGCCGGTCGGGGAACGCGGGCATGGGGGTGCCCGGGCGGGGGTGCGGGGGGCGTGAAAGGGGCGTACGGGGTGGGGGCCGGTGTCAGGAGGCCCGCAGTCGGACCACCTGTTCGGCCGTGTCGGCCAGCAGCGCGGGGGCGGACCGGGTCATCTCGGCGAGGGTGCGGGGGCCGTCGGCGATGCTGAACGCGGCGGTCAGCCCCAGGTCGTGGAGGGGGGAGAGCGGGGGGACGAGCTGGCCCGCGAGGACCACGGCGGGCGCCCGGTGCTCGGCGGCGAGCCGGGCGACGTGGGAGACCACCTTGCCGCCGGCGCTCTGCCGGTCCAACCGGCCCTCGCCGGTGATCACCAGATCGGCGCCGACGAGGGCGGCCGGGAGTCCGACGGCCGCGGCGACGAGTTCGCAGCCGGGCAGCGCCGCGGCGTCCAGGACGGCCAGCATCCCGCCGCAGGTGCCCCCGGCGGCGCCGGCGCCGGGAAGGTGGTGGACCGAGGTGCCGCACTCCTCGGCGAGGACGTCGGCGAAGCGGGTCAGCGCCCGGTCGAGCAGTTCCACCTCGGCGGGGGTCGCGCCCTTCTGGGGACCGAAGACCGCGGCGGCGCCCTCCGGTCCGACCAGGGGGTTCGTCACGTCGCAGGCGATGCGGAAGCGGGTCGCGCGGACCGCTTCGGACACCGCGTCCAGGTCGATCCGGGCGAGGTCGAGCAGGGCCGCGCCACCGGGCGGCAGCTCCCGTCCGCGGGCGTCCAGGAACCGTGCGCCCAGGGCGCGCAGCAACCCGGTGCCCCCGTCGGTGCTCGCGCTGCCGCCGACGCAGACCAGGACGTCGCGGGCGCCGCGGTGGACGGCGTCGGCGATCAGTTCGCCGGTGCCCGTGGTGTCGGCCCGGAGCGGCGCCAGGCCGTCGGGCGGGAGCAGCGGCAGGCCCGAGGCCGAGGCGAGTTCGACCACGGCCGAGGTGGCGTCGGCGCCCAGCAGGTACCGGGCGGTGACCGGGGCGCCCAGCGGGCCGCTGACGTCCAGCCGGACCTCCTGACCGCCGGTGGCCGCGCCGATGCAGTCGAGGGTGCCCTCCCCGCCGTCCGCCATGGGGATGCGGACCACCTCGGCGTCGGGGGCGGCCCGGAGCACACCGACGCCGATGGCCTCGCACACGGCCGCGGCGGTGAGGGAGCCCTTGAAGGAGTCCGGAGCGATGACGACGCGCAAGAGAAACAGCCCTTCCTTAGGCGTGTTCTGGGGTGTGCCGGAACTCTAGGCACTTCCTCCGCCGGACAGAACTGGCGCGGTGAACGGTCTTTGCCCACGGTTCGGGCCGGCGTTTTGTGCACCGCGCACAATCGCTCACGGACCGGTGGTCCCCGTTCACCCGCGCGGTCGGCCGCCGTCCCCCCGCGGGGTCGCGTCCGGGGCCTCCCGGTCGATTTCCTCGGCGTGCAGGGCGGTCCGGAGCACGAAGGCGTCCCGGAACACCCGGGGGTCCCGCCCGGTCAGCTCGGAGATCCGGCGGAGTCGGTAGGTCAGCGTGTTGCGGTGCACCCGCAGCCGCTCGGCGGCCTCCAGGACCCCGCAGTCCTGGGCGAAGTACACGCGGAGCGTGTGGCGGAGTTCGATGGAGAGGGCGCCGAGCACCCGGTCGGCCGCCGCGGTCCGGTCCGCCCGGTCGAGCCGCGCGAGCAGCACCGGCACTTCGAGGTCCCGCAGGGTGGTGTGCCCGGTGAACCCGGAGCGGAGCGCGAGCCCGGCCCGTGCCACCAGGTCGGCGAGCGCGGTGAAGTCCTGCGCGGAGCCGGCGTCCAGCACCGCCGCGGGCGGGTGCGCCGTGCCCGGTCCGGTCAGCCGGTGCCGCACCGCGGCGGACGCCCCGCTGCCGGCCACCACCCACGTCCGGGCGTCGGCGTCCGGGGCGATCAGCGCCAGCTGCTCGTCCACCTCCAGCAGCCGGTACGGGTCACGGGGTTCCGTCGCCGGCCGGAACGGGCCGCCGCGCACCACGAGGAGCGCGTACGGGGCGCGCAGCCGGCAGCCGCCCAGTTGTTGGCGCTGTTGCCAACTCTGCTCGGTCAGCCGTCCGGCGATCAGGTCCTCCAGCAGCTGGCGGCGCACCTGGTGCCGCCAGCCGGCCTCCCCGAGGAACGCCTCCTGCATGACCATCAGCTCCGCGAGCCGGACGACCGCCCGGGCGATCTCCCCCACGACGGCCGGCTCCCCCTGGACGCCGACGACACCGACGGTCCGGCCGTCGACCGTCAGCGGGAGGTTCACCCCGGCGCGGGTGCCGCCCCACTCCTCGGCCTCGCCGGCGCTCACCGACAGCGGGGCCCCCGTGCGCAGGACCCGCAGGGCCCCGCCGTGCACGGTGCCCACGCGGGAACGGTCGCTGCTGGCGATGATCACGCCGTGCTCGTTCATGACGTTGACCCGGACCCCGAGCCGGGCCACGACGTCGTCGACGATCGCCTGAGCGTTGGACTCTGCAATCATCCGGGGACTCTATAGCGTGCCGGCCGACCGTTCGGGGACCGTTTCGGGAGCCGGGTCCCCTTCGGTGAGGGTGCGGTAGCGCCGGCCCGCGTAGACGAGCGGCCCGTCGACTCCCCCGGTGGGCTCCGCCCGGACGTCGGTCGCCTCGGCGACCACCAGGGTGTGGTCGCCGACCTCGATCCGCCGGGTCACCGCACAGCTGAAGACGGCTGCGCTGCCCGCCAGCTCCGGCCCGCCGCCACCGGGGGACGGCCGGTGCGCCACCCCCGCGAACTCCTCCTCGCCGAACGCGCGGCGCCGGGTGAAGCGGTCGGCCAGGGCGTGTTGCCCGGCGGTGAGGACGTTCACGGTGAAGCGTCCGGTCCGTTCGATGACGCCCTCGGTGCGGCTGCCGCGCTTCAGCGAGATCAGCACGGTGGGCGGGTCGAGCGAGACCGAGAGCAGGGAGTTGACGGTCATGCCGTGCGGTCCCCGGGGGCTCTGGGTGGTGATGACCGCGACGCCCGTCGCCCAGTGCCGCATCGCCGCGCGGAACGCGCCGGGGTCCGCCGCCTCCCCGGGCGCACCGGGACCCGCGGGGTCTACGGGGTCCGCAGGGTCTACGGGGTCCGCGGGCCGGGGCGGGGTCACCACGCGGGGGCCAGCGGCGCGGCGGACTCCAACGCGGGGAAGTGCGGGACGACCTCCGCCACGAGCTGCGCCACCACCTCCGCCGCCGGCCGCCGACCGTGCTGCACGCCGAGGGCGCCGTGGTTGACCCCGGCGGCCTTCCAACGGCCGAGCAGTTCGAGCAGCCCTTCCGTGCCGGTGCGCAGGACGAAGCCGCCGCGCAACGGGGTCGGCGGGTGCTTCGGGTCCTCGACCAGGTCGATCCACTCGTTGGTGGCGACCGGGCGGAACTCCTGCCCGGGGACCAGGTTCCGCCAGGTCTCGATCTTGCGGCCGAGGGCGCGGGGTCCTTCGGCGGTGGCGGTGGCCATCGGATAGACCAGCCAGCCGTCCGCGTGCTCGGCGATCCACTGCGGGGACTGCTGGGAGGAGCCCGTGACCAGCAGCGGTATCCGTCCGTTCACCGGCTTCGGCAGCAGGTGGGCGCCGCCGGGCCCACCCGGCTGCGTCCCTTCCAGCAGCCCGCGGAAGGCGTCGACGGTCTCCCGGTACCGGGCGCCGCGCACCGCGTGGTCCAGGCCGTACGCGGGGAACTCGACCGGGCGGTCGCCGGAGGCCGCACCGAGCACCAGGCGCCCGCCGGAGAGGTGGTCCACCGAGGCCGCCTGCTTGGCCAGGTCGATGGGGTGCCGCAGCGGGAAGACCACGCTGCCGGTGGCGAGGGAGATGCGGGAGGTGTGCGCGGCGATCCAGGTCAGCGCGGTCCACGGGTCGTACACCTGGCCCACGTCACCGAAGGAGGGGTCGGCCAACGGCACGTCCCGGACCCAGGCGGCGGCGAATCCCCCGCGGTCGGCCTGCTGGACGACCTCCGTGTGCCCGCGCAGCGCGGTCATGTCCCCCGCGTACGGCCACAGGGGCAGGAAGAGCCCCACGGTCAGTTCCCCCGGGGCGAACATGCGCCCGTAGCCGGGGTGACCCGCCCATCCGGACGCCGGTGCTGCTGCTGTCATCGTGCTCATCCACTCTCTGGTTGGAACGTTCAGTCCAGAGCGTACGGCATCCTGGACTGAACGTTCCAACCAGTAGGATCGGAGTCATGACAGCCACCGCACCGCCGCCGCACCGCGCGTCCGACGCCGACACCCGCCGCCGGATCATCCGCGCCACGGCCGCCCTGCTCCAGCAGCAGGGGTACGAGAGCACCTCGGTCAAGCGCATCGCCGGCGCCGCCCAGGCGTCACCCAGCTCCGTCTACCACTTCTTCCCCGGAGGCAAGCAGGAGCTCGCCATCGAGGCGATGCACCACGGCGCGCAGGAGTTCGGCGAGATGCTCGCCCGGGGGCTCGCCTCCGCCGCCGACCCGGCCGAGGCCACGGCCGCCTGTGCGTTGCTGCTCGCCGACGACCTCAGACGGTCCCAGTGGACCGACGGCTGCCCGGTCGCGGTCACCGCGCTGGAGACCATCGGCCGGGTTCCCGGGCTCCAGGAGGCCGCGACCCGGGCGCTCACCCAGTGGCGGGACCTCGTCACGGCCAAGCTGACGGAGAGCGGCATCGCGCCGGAGGCCGCCCGTTCCCTCGCCGGAACGGTCATCAGCATGCTGGAGGGCGCCGAACTGCTGAGCCGGGTCACCGCGGACGACACCCCCCTGCGGGACGCGGCCGTCCACCTCGCGCAACTCGTCCGGGCGGCTCCCCGGGGGTGACCTCAGCGCGGAGCGGGCCCCGACGCGTCCCGGCCGGAGGGTGGTTCGGGGCTACGGGGAGCCTGCTCGGCGCCGGGGTTGCCGTTCGGGTGCGGGTTGATCCAGGACCGGCCGCCCAGGCCGAAGCGGTGCCGGGCCCGGGTGACGGCCACATAGGTGAGACGGGCCTCAGCGTCGACGAGGTCGCTCGTCACGTCACGCGCCCCGCGCCAGCCGTAGATGGCCTGGGCGGAGCCACCGACCATCACCACCTCGCCCTCGCGCAACGCGGGAACGTGGTGGCGCTTGACGGTCCGGTCGGCGGACCGGCAGCAACGGCGAAGGCGAGTGCGTGCGCGTTCTTGCACCGCACGCTCGCGGGGAACTTGCCGGCGGCGTCGGTCGCGATCGACTGGTTGAACGCGATGTGCCGGCCGGGCCGTGCTGGCGGCGAGCATCGCCAGGCCGCCGTCTTCCCGGCCCCCGCGCCGAAAGGCTCGACGGCGGCGCTCTGCCATGGAGTGGGTGCGTGCCTGGTGCTCCTCGGAGGGTGGATGCGGAGGGTGGATGCGGCATGACAGCGCCATCGCACGGTGACACACGAGAACGTCACTCGTCCGGCGATCAGCGAACCCCTCGGGACGAACCAGGCACCTTCTGGAAGGGGTTCGGCCCGCCTGGTGGCGTGACAAAGCTCAGAGAGTCATCGCCCGGCCAGAACCCGGTCCACCCGGGCCAGCAGGCAGATCTCCGGCGCGACGGCCTCCGGGTCCGGGTCCGGGTCCGGGTCCGGGTCCGGGTCCGGGTCGATGGTGACCTGGACGCGAGCGTCAGACCGGGTTGTCGTACAGGACGACCTGCGGGAGGCCCCTTCGCCGGGCTGGCACCCCGCCGACGGCGGCGCTGCTCACCGTACGCCACCGCTCGCGTGGAAGGCGCCGTTCTCGATATCATCGGCATGAACGATGGTGTCTGCGATGTCCTTGAAGTGCATGATGGCCTTGACCGAGACCTTGTAGCTCCGCCCCACCCTCGCCACCGGGAAAGGGAACTCGCCGGACCTGATGAGGCGATGCGCGGCAGATTCAGGGATCCCCATCACCTCTGCAGCTTCCCGGAGCCCGATAAACGAGGGATAGAGGTCTGAAGCGTAGTAGTAGAGGTTCGGATTGGAGATTCGAGATCGGGAAAGCCTAGAGCTCTTCACCGCTTGACCGACCGACCCCGTACGCCGACCGGAACGGAGTTCGTCATGGAACCCCCGCACAAAGTCGGAATAACCCAGCCGCTGGAGCATCGCCCCGTATCGCTCACCTCTGACCTGTTCTGCGACATCCAGGTCACGAATGCTTTGGAAATCGATGATCGATGAAGCTCTCAACCCGGGGTCTCGGGCAGAGGATTCCGGGTGCATAAATATTTCGACATCGTCCATCGAGTACTCGGAAGTGGTGACCTTCCCGCACTGAAATGCCACCTCGAAGGCCGACTTCACCATCCGGTCCCTGACGTGACGCGGAGGTACACCCATGACGGTGTCTACCCACACACCCAGGGCGGCTGCCACCATGGCTGATCGGATTTCCTCACGATCAGCCTTGAAATCACGGGCGATTTTTGTGGACACCGAACGGAAACACGGAACGATGCAGTCGAGAATGACCAACCGCCACGTCTCGTCACCATCCAAGTCCGACAACCTACCCATGGCGATCAGAGACTCCCACAGGCGGGAACTCGGAGCCGATTTAACTCCGGCCGCGATCGCTTCGGAACGGAACTTCGAATAAGTGGGATGCCGCTTGATGTCGCAATCCTCGACATTCCCCACGTGCACGCAGACCGGCTCTCCCGCGAAAATCTTCCGGACATGCCACTCGATTTTATCGAATACATCCGGCATGACTTACACCCTCACCTCCGACGGCCAACGGCGACGAGTATGGCAGGAAAGGAGGTTCCCTCAGACCCCTCTCCCGGCGGGGTCATCCAATCGTGTGAGGAATGTTTTTATTCAGATTTCACAGAGATCCCACCAGGGCCACTCGGCACATCCCCTATCACCAGCCCCGCGGTTTCAGCGCGCTGAGACGAACCCCGATGCCCGCTTCCTCCCCACCGCCCAGGACTCGCAATGGATCCCGTTTCGCACTCGAAAACGACACCACCAAGGGGCGCAGCAGCAGTGCGAGCGGCGCATCACCGGCCGTCGGAAGGCGGAGCCCACCCACGCAGCCCACAACCGCCACCACCCGTCAACCGCCCGCCCCTCCATGGACCGGCTGCGTGAGCTGATCGAGGACGCCGAAACCGAGCACGGCCCGGTCGACCAGGCAGGCGTCGAGGCCAAGCAGGTGCTGCTGCGCGGTGGCAAGGCCGACTCGGAGGCCACCTCGTAGGCCACCGGGCCGGTGGTCGTGCGGGTGGTGGTCGGCCGTCGACCTAGGCGGTCCTGGACCTCGTCGCCCGGAAGAGTCCCGTCACCACGAGTACGGCGCCGATGCACATGAGGACCACGCCGACCTTCGTCAACTCCACGACCGGCGTGTCCACTCCGCCGGCGAACCGTTGCAGCCCCAAGCCGACGGCGAAGGTGACGCCGCCCTCCAGCAAGTTCCGTGCTGCCCGGGTCATGTGCGACCACTCTCCTTGGTTGGGTGGGAGGTGTTCGCCAGCCTAGGAAGGGAGCGTGCGCGCGTCCTCACCCCGCAGGACGAGCGGGAGTACATCGTTCGATGCACAGGCCCCGCACCCCGGGGGTCGGAATCAGGTCAGGGGGCGGACGACCACCCCGAGCACCTGGTCCACCGGACAGGGGCCGTAGTGCCGCGAGTCCGTGCTGAACACGCTGTCGCCCACCACCGCGAGCTGGCCCGCCGGCACCGGCCGTTCCTGGAACGGGTCGCCGGCGAGCGCCACCGCCCGCTTGATGTACCACTCGGTCGCCGACAGGTCCCCCGAGACCGGCGGCTTGCCCCGCCAGGCGGTGTCCGCGTCGGGGCAGGCGACCACCACGATGGCGCCCCGCCGCAGTCCGCGCGCCCCGCGCCGGATCAGCACCCGGTCCCCGTCGCGCAGGGTGGGCAGCATGCTCCCGCCGCGCACGGTCACCGCGACGTACCCGGTCCGCACCCGCCACGCGGCGACGGCGGCGACGGCGCCCGCAGCGACCGCGGCGAGGGCGAGGGCCGCGGAACGCCTCATGCGACCTTGCCGTCCCGCAACTGGACCACCCGGTCGCACCGGGCCACCACGTCCGGGTCGTGGGTGGCGATCACCACCGTCGTGCCGTGCCGTTCCCGCAGCCCCATCAGCAGGTCGAGGACCTCCTCGCTGGACCGGGAGTCCAGATTGCCCGTCGGCTCGTCCGCCAGGATCAACCGCGGCTCCCCGATCAGGGCGCGCGCCACGGCGACCCGTTGCTGCTGGCCGCCCGACAGCTTCGACGGCAGGAACTCCTCCCGCCCCTCCAGACCCACCGAGGACAGCAGTTCACGTGCCCGGGTCCGCCGGTCGAAGTCCACCCGGTACGGCAGCACCGGCGCGATCACGTTGTCCAGCGCGGTCAGCGTGGGCAGCAGGTGGAACCGTTGGAAGACGAAGCCCACGCGCCGGCGGTACGCGGCGAGTTCCGACCGCTTCAGGGCGGTGATGCGTTCCCCGGCCACGTCGATGGTCCCCGCGTCGGCCTCCTCCAGCGCCCCCAGGAGGTACAGCAGGGTCGACTTCCCCGAACCGGACGGACCGGTCAGGGCGACCGTCTCGCCCTCCTCGATCCGTAGGTCCACCTCGTCGCAGGCCCGCACCGGGGTCCCGGACCCGCCGGCGTACGTCTTGCACAGCCCGCTCACCTCGACCACGGGGTCCTTCCCCGACCCGGGGTCCTGCTCGCCCTCCGACGGGGTCGCCCCGCCGTGCGGTTCGCTCACACCGTCACCTCCTCGTCCTCGGTGTAACCGGATGCCTGAAGCGTGAACAGTCGCGCGTACTCGCCGCCCTGAGCGAGGAGTTCGGCATGACTGCCGCACTCGCTGATTCTTCCTTCCGCGAGCACCACGATGCGATCGGCCCGGCGGGCGGTGCCCAGCCGGTGGGAGATCAGCAGACTCGTCGCGCCCTCCCGGTAGGCCCGCAGCCGCTCGTGCAACTGCTGTTCCGCGGCGGGGTCGAGACCGGTCGTGGGTTCGTCCAGGATGAGGAGGTCGCGGCCCTCGCGCAGCATCGCACGGGCCAGGGCGAGGCGCTGCCACTGCCCGCCGGACAGGGCCACCCCCGCCGAGGGCTCGCCCGTCTCCTCGTCGTCCGGTTCGGGGAACGTCCGGGACAACAACGTACGGTAGCCGCGCGGCAGTTCGGTGATGAAGTCATGGGCGCCCGCGCGCCGGGCGGCGGCGGTGATGCGGTCGGGGTCGTGCAGGTGGGGCAGGTCCCCGATGCCGATGTTGTCGGTCGCCGACAGGTCGTAGTCCACCCGGTCCTGGAAGACGGCGCTGATCCGGTCCCGCAGCGCGGCCGGGTCCACCTCGCGGATGTCCGTGCCGTCCCAGCGGATGGTGCCCCGGGTCGGGTCGTACAGCCGGCACAGCAGCTTGACCAGGGTCGACTTCCCGGCGCCGTTCAGGCCGATCAGGGCCACCGACTCGCCGCGGCCGATCGTCAGGTTGACCCCGCGCAGCACCCACGGCCCGTCGTCGCGGTAGCGGAACCACACGTCGTCCCACTCGATGCGGTCGGCCAGCGGCTGCACGGGCACCGGTTCGGTCCGTACCGGCAGGTCGGCGGGGAGCCGGCCCACGTCCACGTAGTGCCGGAAGGTGAGCAACCCGTGGTACCCGCCGGTGACATGGCCGATCGTCGCGGAGAGCGCGCCCTGCACCCCGGCGGTGGCCGCGAGGTAGGCGGAGACGTCCCCGACGCCGAACCGCCCGGACAGCGCGCCCTGCACCATCCAGGCCAGGCCGCCCGCGGCGATCAGCGCGCCCAGGGCGGCCGGCGGCGACTGGAGGCCCACCTCCGTGCGTTCGTAACGCTCTTCGGCGGCGTTGATCTCCCGGGTCTCGGCGTCCATCCGGCCGAGCAGGAAGGCGCCGGCCCCGAACAGCCGCACCTCCTTCACCGCGGACAGGTCCAGCATCAACGCCTGGTAGAAGAGCTGGCGCCGGTTGCGCGGGCTGATCGTCCACGACAGCACCGCCTGGCGCCGGGTGAGCGAGATCTGCGCCAGCAGGGCCGGAACCGCCGCGGCGATCGTCACCGCCGTCAGCCAGGGGGAGACCGCGGCGAGCACCGCCACCAACCCCACGATCGCGAGGGTCTGCTGCACCAGGCCGAACAGTGCACCGGTGATCTGGTGGGGTGCGCTGATCGCCGCGTCCTGGGCCAGTCGCAAGCGGTCCAGGAACTGCGGGTCCTCGAACCGCGAGAGGCCGACGAACCCGTTCACCTTGCCGTAGAGCCGCTGCTGGGCCAGGTAGACGATGCCGCGCTGGAGCCGGGCCTGGGTGTAGTTCGCCGCGAACGGCAGGACGACCATCAGCGCGGTCACCGTGCCGATGCCCACCGCGAGCGCCGTCGGGGACGGGCCTTCGGTCTTCCCGCCGTCCGCGAGCGCGTCGAACAGCCACTTGGTCAGCAGGGTGATCGCGACCGGCAACAGCCCCTGGGTGACGGTCAGCAGGACGTGGCAGACCACGGTGACGGGCCCCGCGCGCCAGGTCAGCGCCAGGGCCGCCGCCGCGCCGGTGACCGTGCCCCGTAGCCCGCCCAGCCGGTGCACCCCGGCGTCCCGGCCGTCGCTCACGCGGGCAGCTGGTCCAGCACCGGGTGGGTGCCCGCCTCGGCGTAGGTGACGGTGCCGTCCGGGTCGACCATGACCGTGGTGGGCGCTGCCTTGATCGCGTACCCGGTGGTCAGCGGGCCCGAGGACGCCTCCAGGAGCACCCGGGCGACCCCGGCCAGGGGGGCGGCCATGGAACGGGCGGTCTCCTCGTCACCGGCGATCACCACCACCATCTGGTCGACGTCCATCCCGGTGCGCCGGGCGAACTCGGGCAGGTCCCCGGCGGCGGCGACACAGGCGGAACAGTCGGTGGACAGGAACGTCAGCGCGGCTTCCCGGCCGCGCAGGGCGTCCGAGGTGACGGTCGAGCCGTCGAGGGCGACCCCGCTGAGGACGGGCAGCGGCTCGCCCACCGGCGGCCCCGACGGCAGGTTCCCGAAGCCTTCGAGGCTGCGGTGCGGCTGCTTGCGCTCCTCCTCGTGGCGCCGCAGTCGTCGGATGACGGCGAGGATCAGCACCAGGTTGAGCGCGGTGACGGTGCCCAGGAGCAACAGTGCCAGGGACAGGTAGATCATGCCCATTTCCCTTTCGTCGCAGGTGAGTCGGAGATCCTTCGGCGTGCGCCGCGCGGTCCGCGCCGTGCGGCACGCCCGCGCGGCATGGTCAAGGAGTGGCCAGGAGGTCGGCGATGTCGTCGAAGAAGGCGGTCAGCGCGGTGATCAGCGCGGCCGTCAGCACGCAGAGCACGACCGCGGGCAGCGCCGGTGAGGTGCCCGAGGCCGCGACGCTCCCCCACAGCCCCAGGACCGCGAGGCCCAGCAGGGGCGCGTTGCGGACGACGTGGCGGGGGCCCAGCCGCGCCGTCGGCCGGCCGAAGCAGGCGCACGCCACCTCGGCACGGGTGACGGTGGCCACCACGGCGATCGCGGTGAAGCCCGCGGTCAGTGCGGTGGCGGCCACCAGCCCGAGCCGCGCCGCGGGCGCCGGTCCGAGCAGCGCCAGCCCGGTGACCGCCTCCGCCGCGATCAGGGCGAGGGCCGCGGGCCGGGCCAGCCGGCGGGCGCCGGGGCCGATCCGGCGCAGCAGCCCGTCGACCATGGCCCGGGTGTCGTCGAAGGCGCGGACCTTGGCGACGGCGGACACCAGGAGGACTCCGGCGAGGGCGAGCCGCGCCGTGAGGAGCACGTACGTCATACGCCCTCCTCCGCCAGCAGCCGGGCCGTGGAGCGGCGGCGGCCGAGCAGTACGGGGACCAGGCTGGCGAGCGCGGACAGGGCCGTGCCCGCGCCGATCACGCTCAGGGCGGGGACGACCAGGTGCGTGCCGCCTCCGGCGGGTGCCAGCCAGAGGGCGGCGGCGGTGCCGAGCAGCGTTCCGGTGAGCGAGCCGAGGAAGCCGATGAGGGCGCCTTCGAGGAGGACGAGCCGGGTGGTCGTCCGTTCGTGCCAGCCGACGGCGCGCAGCAGGGCGAACTCGGCCGCGCGGTCCTGGACGCCGAGGTACATGACGTCGCCCACGGCCACCGTGGAGAGGAGCACCATCGTGGCCACCGCGGCGAGGTCGGTGGTGCGCACCTGTACGGAGATGGTTTCGCCCAGCAGGGAGCCGGCGAGGGTGCCGCGGAAGGTGGTGGTGGCCGCGATGAGGAGGAGGGTCGCGGCTGCCGCGGTGGCCACGGCGGCGGCTCCGAGCAGGCTCCGGCCCCGGGCCCGTACCGCGCCCGCCAATGCCATGCCCGTCACCCCGGCGAACATGCGGGTCCGCCGTCCGGTGGTGGCGGCCGACCGCAGCGCGCTGACGGGGCGGGCCCGGGCGGCCGACCACGCCGGCACGGCGCCGCTGACCGCGGCGACGGCCAGGGCGACGGGCACCGCGAGCAGCGCACGGCCGGGCGGCACGTCGATGCCGAGCGCCCGCCCCGCCGCCCAGGCCGTGCCCGTGCCCAGGACCCCGGCGACGGCTCCGAGGAGCAGCAGTTCACCGAGGACGACGGTGAAGAGGTGGCGGGGGCGCCAGCCGACGGCGGTGAGCAGGCCGAGTTCCGCGCGTCGGGTCCGTACGGAGGCCGCGGCGGCGTTGGCGACGAAGAGGGTGCAGACGACGAGGACCAGGGTGAGCAGGACGAGGGACTTGGTGTCGGACGCCTCGATGATCTCGGTGGCGACGTTCTTCTTGCTCCACCATTCGGTGAGCCGGAGTTCGGGGCGCCCGTTCTCCCCGGCCGGCAGGGCGACCTGCTGGGCGACGGGGGAGGAGCCGAGGACGATGTCGACGTGGAGTCCGGTGCGTTCGCGGATCTCCTCGGCGGCCACGCGCACCCGCTCGCGGGACACCTCGTCGGCGCCGGTGACCCCGGCGACCCGGACCCGGACCGCCGAGACGGGCGCGATGTTCTGCCGGTAGGACAGGTGGTTGTGGTCGGCGAGCCACCGTACCGACTCCATCGAGATCAGGGCGGAGGGCGGCTGCTGGACGTATGCGGTGGGCGAGGAGGCGGGCCGCAGGGGCCGGTCGTCCAGCAGGGCGCGGGAGCGGGCGTCCGCTCCGGAGAGGGCGGGCTCGCCGTAGGTGCCGAGGGGGAGCCGGCTGGCCGCGTCGTACTCGGGCAGCCGCCGGGGGTCGAAGGTGCCGACGACCCGGGGCAGGGGGCTTCCCCACGGCCGGTTCTGGCCCAGTGACTTGAGCTGGCGGAACCAGGTGTCCTGGCCGTCGAGCGGCAGGACCGTCTCGTCGTGCTCGGGGCGTTCGACGGTACGGGGGCGCAGGGTGCCCCCGTCGGTGCGGTCGTAGGCGACCGGGCTGGTGGGCCGGAAGAGCAGGCCGCCCAACTCGTCCACCTTGCCGATGCGTTGCCTCGGTTTGAGCGATCCGGCCTCGTACCGCTTGCGGGTCACGGGACGGTCCTCGCCGCGGCGGGTGAGGGTGACGGAGAGTTCGAGGTCCCGGGGGGCGCGGTCGGAGCGGAGCACCTGTACGGCCGAGGCCGGGTCGTCGGCCGGTCGGGAGGTGACGGGGGTCGGGGCCTTCGGGCTCAGGTAGTCGCCCTCGGTCACTGCGGTGTCGAGGCCGAAGAGTCGGGATTCGGCCTCCGGGTCGACGCCCGCGACGAGGCGGGTGGTCGGGAAGCCGGTGTAGACGAGGGTCTGGGGTCCGAACTTGCCGTCGCCGCTGAGGGGTTCCAGGTCGGTGACGCCCGCCCAGGACAGACAGCTCACCGCCTCGACGAGTTGGGTGGTGTGCTCCTCCACCCGGACGCCGCCCTTGCACACCTCGCGGCGCTGGCCGGAGGGGAGGACCTCGAAGTACCGGTTGGTCTGCGCCGACTCGAAGTCGGCGCCGCCCGCACTGGGGCGCGTCACGGTGGGGCCGCGGCGGACTTCCAGCCGGTGCGGGGTGATGAAGACGGCCCGTCGTTCCTGTCGGACGGTCGACAGCCCGCCGTCGTACTTCCAGACGCGGTCCAGCTCGAAGGTCGCCCGGGTTCCCCGGGGGACCAGCTTCGCGAGGTCGACGAGCGTGACGCTGGTGTCCGACTCGTGTCCGAGGGCGGCGAAGGGCGCGGCGACCTCGACACCGGGGGTGCGGCGTACGGCGCTGACCTGGTCGAAGGTGATGCCGCCGTAGATGTCGGTGAGCGAGTTGGGGCGGATCAGCCCGGCGCTGCGCTCCAGTTCCTGCACCGCTTTCCCGGGCCGGACGAGGATGTCGTAGGGGCCGCGGCTCTTGGCGATGGTGCCGGTGACGGTGAGCTTGCTGGATTCGGTGGTGGCGGTCAGCACCACGAACGAGGAGACCGCCACGAGCATGCCGGTGAGGAGGGCCGCGGACCGGGCCCACTGGCGCACCGCGTGGTGCCACAGCAGACGGATCAAGGGCCCTCCTCCTCGGATCAGTTACAGCGGGTGCGCGGGCCGGTCAGCACAGGCCGCAGTACGTCCACGGGGTGCAGTAGCGGACGGGACAGGCGCTGCCGCCCCAGAAACAGCAGCGGGAGTTGTACTTGTGGTCCCGGCAGGCGCTGTTCTCCCGCACGGCGCTGGTGCACGCCCCGCTGGGGCAGTATCCGAGGCACGGTTTCGGGCCCTCGGCCGAGGCCTCGGTCTCCGGTGCCAGCTTGCCGAGCAGGGTGTCGCCGAGTCGGTTCAGGAACTTCATGGTTCGCCTCACTTCTCGTCGGTCGTCGGTGCACTGGGCGGTTCCGGTGACCCGGTCCTGTGGGTTCGGTCCCGTGGGGTTCGGCCTCTGGGGTTGCTGCACTTTCGAGCCAGGGACGGGGTGGCCACCCTGAAACGCACGTAGGAGTAGACCATTCACTCCCGGTCACCACAACGAGTTGATCAGCCAATGCGACGGGAGTTGCGGGACAAGGCGGCTGTGCAAGCACTTCCCTCCTGGGGCGGGGAGTGCAGGTGCCTGAGGTGCGGCGGGTCGGCACGGAACGGGCCCTACGCGAAAGGGCCTTCGGGCGTCCCGGTGCTCAGGAGCGGGCGAGGAGTCCGCGTTCCAGGGCGACGACGACGGCCCGGGTGCGGTCGCTGACGTCGAGCTTCGCGAAGACCCGTAGGAGGTGCGTCTTGACCGTGGCCTCGCCGATGGCCAGCCGGCGGCCGATCTCGGCGTTGGACAGGCCGTCGGCGACGGCACTGAGCACGTCCCGCTCCCGGGCGGTGAGCGCGACCGGCTCGGGGCGGCGCATCCGGGCCACCAGCCGCTCCGCGACCTTGGGCGCGAGGACCGTCTCGCCGCGCGCCGCCGAGCGGATGGCGTCGGCGAGCTGCTCGCGGGTGGTGTCCTTGAGCAGGTAGCCGACGGCGCCGGCCTCCACGGCCCGTTCGATCTCCACGTCCGTGTCGTACGTGGTGAGGATCAGCACCCGGGTGGACACCGGCAGGGCGACGATCTCGGCGGTGGCGGAGTCGGCCGCCGCGAGGTCGATCCTTCCGGTGCCCGGCTTCGCGGTGATCAGGACGTGTTCGACGGGGCGCTGTGGTAACCCGCCCTCGGCGGCGATCTCCTCGCCGCGTCCTGCCTCGCCGATGCGGAAG